>JAAYRQ010000183.1 GCA_012518685.1 Syntrophomonadaceae bacterium
ATTGTTTTCCTGCACGAGCAACCGCTGTACGCGCAGCTTCCACTACATATACATCCTTCATTAAGAATTTCCCCCTTTTATTTTTTATCGTTCTACACTTAGGTCTTTTTATTGACCTACCACTCAATATTATTAATTCCACATAGTTTATAAAAATCCTCTTTATACAGATAAGATAATGTAGGGATTTATTTTTTAAAAGGGTGAAATATTAAGGGGAAATAATCTTATAATAAAAATAAATTACTAATAAATGCGTATTTTTAATTTTTTAAAGACTTTATAGCTTATTTTTGCAGGAAAAATTAACTTACTGTCGAAAGAAACTTAATGTATGGAGGAGATAATAATAATGAGAGAATATTTTTGCTATGTTTTATTAGTATTTATTCCCATTGGGTTTTTAATGGTTAAAATACTTAATAATTATGGTCTTGCTACCAAAAACATAATATCTATAGTATTAATTTCTTTAGGGATAATTATTTCTTTCCCAGTATGTATGGCCAGATTAGGCTTAATATATACATTTACCTTGTATATTATTATTATGATTTTGGTAGTTTATTATATTGCTAAAACAGATAATATTGCATTTGATAGGGGCGATAATTCTACTGCTCCCTCTATATTTGAAATAGCCGATAATCATTTAGAATTAAATTTGCCCGAAGAAAAGGAAACCATACAAAAGCAGCAGGAAATAACCACAGAAAATATAATTGATACTCCTACTAATGACATTGGTGAATTAATTCAAAGTGCCACAGAAGATATAATACAAGATAATCCTGATGTGATAGAAAAAAGTGTGGAAATAGAAACCACTACTGATATTAATCTTACTCAAGAAACAGAAGCAGCTGGCACTACGGAGTTAGCTGAAGAATTTGTGGATACAAATGGTGTTGGTGATATAAGTGAATCCGAAAATGAAATCCAAACGGAAGAAGAAATAGTAGAAGCTGCGAAAGAAGCGATAATTGAAGAAGATATAAGGGAAAATTATGCAGATAATGATGAAGAAATATCCGTAGAACTACCCGTAGAATTAGGTGCGGATAGCCAAGAAGTAGCTGAAGAATCTGCTATAATTGCAGAATCTATAAAAGAAACACTAGGGGAAGGGCCTCTTAAAAGTAATGAAGAAAAAGATGATAATAATAAAATAAAGCTAACAAATGAATTAGAACAGGATATAATATTAAATATAGAAAAAGGTTTCCAAAATAAAATATCTGGAAACAATTATATAGCCATAGACAATTTTTTATATGTATGGGAACATACTAAAGATATAGATTTGAAGTATCTAGTAACCTTAGAAATAACGGAATTATGTATGGTGGAAGGTTTATATAATGATGCTTTGAGTTTATTAAACGATTTTCTGGCAAAAATACCTTCTAATTATATTAACGAAACCTTAGAAATCAAAAAAAGGTTCGATTATATAACACTACTTAATGAAGAAATAATTAGACTAGGATTAGAAGTTATGCCTTTAGCTAAGCTGCCAAGGTCGGTTAAAATGAAGGTAGCTGATGAGCTTAATCAGGTTGACTAGATGAAGGGAGTAGGGAAGATGAAAAGAAGCCAAGATGTTATTGGCCTACCTGTTTTTTCTATTGTTAATGGCATTAAAATAGGTCAGGTAAAGGATCTAGTAATTAACCCAGAGGAAGGAAAAGTAGATTTTATTTTAGTTAGTGATGGTAGTTGGTATGTTGGGGCCAAGGTATTACCTTACAAAGATGTAATAGGCATTGGTGAATATGCTTTAACTATTGAAAGTGAAAACTTACTTTCGAATATTGCTAATGATAATAATGCCAATAACCTACTTAATCGTAATATAGAAATAAAAGGGAACCGTGTATTAACTAATAAAGGTAACCTAATCGGGATTATTAGCGAATATGAATTTGATGAAAATACGGGTAGTTTATATAAATTAGAATACAAGACTTCCCAAGGTGAAAATAAAATAGAGATTGTCTATACTACTGATGTGCTAACTTTTGGAGCTGATGTAGTAGTAGTTAAGGAACCACAGGATAACCCACAAAATCCAGCACCTTCAGACGGTGGTTCAGATGATAAGACTAGTGGTTCAGAAACTAAAGAAACCGAGTC
Source organism: Syntrophomonadaceae bacterium (assembly GCA_012518685.1). Taxonomy (GTDB): domain Bacteria; phylum Bacillota; class Syntrophomonadia; order Syntrophomonadales; family Syntrophomonadaceae; genus JAAYRQ01. The sequence continues at coordinate 2,137 of JAAYRQ010000183.1, forward strand.
ATTTAAAGAGCAACAAAAAAGCTACTTATTAGGTAAAAAGCTAAACAAGGAAGTTAAAAATGATGATGGTTCTACCTTATTTATGGCTGGTCAAGAAATAACCGAGCATATTCTTAATCTGGCAGAAAAACATAATAAGTTGGCGGAGTTATCACGATCTGTAGGTCAATTTATTTCTATTACTTAGTTAAGAAATATTAATGTAGGTGTTTATAATGGAAGAATATCTTAAGACTAAGTTAAAAATAATTTTGGTTATATTATTATCTATTACCCTTACCATAGTTAGTGTTTCAGCTTTTTTAACCGTACGAGATAACTGGATGTACCCTTCCCATGTCAAACTGGGTGATTTAACAGTTGGTAGTGTTCCCAAGGCCAAAATGAATGGCTTTATAAAGGAAGCCTATGCTCAAGAAACCTTAAAATTAAGCATTCTTGATGAAATCATAGAAATACCTATTTCTAAAATAGGTATAAGTTTAGATTATAAAAATACCATAGAAAAAATAGATTCTAATCTAGGTGTTTTAGAAAATGTTATTTTACGGGGTGCTAGAGAGCTAGTGACCCCGGTTTTTGAATGGGAAGAAATAGAATTATCTGATGGTTTAGAAAGTTTTGTAAGCGAATATAATTTTCCTGCTGTGAATGCTCAAATAATATATGAGGACGATACTGTAAAATATATACTTCACGATACAGGACGCTTTATTGATCATACGAAATTATTAGAAAAGGTAAAAAACCACTTGTTGATTGGTGAACTAGGTCCTATTAAGGTAGAAGTTGAAGAAATACAACCAGTAATAACACTAGAAGAATTACAAGAAATAGAAAAATTGAGTAAAGCCAATATTAAGGGTGAAGCTTTATTAAAAGACACTTCTGAATTTATAATAATTCATCCTTCATCTATAAAATGATAACTTTATGATAGCCATATAAGTGGTACTTTTAAATGCAACTTCTGATGTTTGAATATTTCTGAAATTTACTTGATAACTTTTTTTTATTCATGTTACTTTAAGGGGGGAATTATCTAATGGAAGGGAAAAGCAACCTATCTGTACAGCAGCATATCTTGATTCTATATGCTACCCTAGCTACTATGCTGATTGCTTATCTAGCTACTGTTTTTGCCCATTTTACCAGTAGTAGCCATTTAAGTTTAGGGCATATAATTATTTGTGCCCTTATATCTTTGGTGATTTTTATTGGGGCATATTTCTATGCTAATAAATATCCTGAACAAAGAATAACAAAATTTGTAGTCTTAGTAGCCATTGCAGTTATGTTGATAATTTATAATGCTTTTGTAACTACTTCTAGTGAGGCTTATGTCAATTTCTACTTATTGATCGTGGGAAGCATTATTTATGGTGAAGTTTTTATAACGGTACTTTCTACTATAACGGTTATTATTGCCCATGCTATTTTAGTGTTCTTTATTCCAGAATTAGGACCGACAGGAAATGTGGCTACTCTTACACTGGTTCGTTACACCATTTTCATACTAATCGGAATTATGGCGGCTTTAGTTACCAATTTTACTAATAGAGTAGCTAATTTAGCTGCAGAGGGGCAGAAAACTGCTGAAGCTCAAGCTGCCCAGCTTAAAAATGTTTCTGACACTATTGCCCAAAAATCTGAAATGTTAGCCGCTAGTTCTGAAGAATTATTAGCCTCAGCAGAGGAAGGCGGGAAAGGTGCTGAACAAGTCAGTGACTCTATTGAGGCCTTAAGCAGGGTAGCCCAAGATTCTGTACATAATGCTAAGCAGACTGCCGAAATAATTAGGCAAATGTCAGCCGCTCTTAATTCAGCTGGTCA
>JAAYRQ010000184.1 GCA_012518685.1 Syntrophomonadaceae bacterium
ATGGCTAAAGGTTCTTTTTCATAATGGGCATACAGCTTAGAATTCATAGTCATATCTACTGGGAAGCCTTCTTCCTCAATACCAGACATATTCATTCTAAAATCCATACTGCCTTCCATATCGTATGTAGGTAGTTCATTTGAAATGGCAGAAGTTTTAATTAACAAATCATTGGCGGTTAGACCATTCTTAGTTTCTAAAAAACTAACATTCACAGTGTTGGAGTTAGCATCCCAAGCAACCTTAGCTCCTAAGGCTTCAGCTACAGGGCGTAAAGGTAGCATAATTTGGTTATCCGTAAGGTAGGGTGCTATTATTAAATCCCTAGATTCCTCATTAACTAAAAAAGATTCTTGTCCTAAGGTAAGCTTTATAGTCTTGTCGTTCTTAGTAATAATTACATCTTCAGCTTCAGTGGTGACCTTAGCTCCAGTAATACTATTAATTAACTTAGCCTCAACAAAAGTAACCCCATTATTAAGTAGGTAACCTTCATCATTATTAATGCTTTGGTTATTCACTTCTAAATTAATATTTGCAAATGCTGGCATACAAGCAAACAAAACTATTAATAAACTAGTGAATATGGTTTTTCTGATTCTCAAAATCCATCACTCTCCTTAAAAATTTTAAGGGTATATATTCCCCTCAAAATAGTATAACATTAATAATAATTAAAATTTTAAAATTTGCCTGTTTTATAACAGGTAAAATTAAGCAATAATTTATTTGCCAAAATATCTTATAATTCAATATAATATAGTTATAGGATTTTTAAAGCTGTTTCATAAGGAGGAGATAATATATGGTAACTAAACTACTAATGGAAATTAAAACAATATTTGCCGAGTTGGCCTCAACTCTTATTCTAGGAAAAGAAAAAGATGCAGCTAGCTTAGCTATGATATTATCTGAAAAAAGTAAACAGTTAGCTGATGAATTAGCTAAATAATTAACAAAAACAAAGCCCTAGCAGTTTAAAAGAGAATAGCTAGGGCTTAATAGTTTTATTAAATCTTTTTAATTTTTCTTACGATTATATAGGTCCTCAATTTCATCCTTATAGTTTTTCATTATTACATGTTTCTTAGTTTTTTGGGTGGGGGTTAATTCTTCTCTTTCTTCCGTAAATCTCTTCGTTAATATTTCATATTGCTTAATAGTTTCAAAATCTTCTAGTTTAGCGTTACCTGCTTTTATTTCATCATTGATAACTTGCTGTAAAAGAGGTACATTTACAAAATCCTCGCCAACTTCTATAATTATTTCAGCCCCATTAGTCTCCCCAGTTATGACTTTACTTTTATCATAACTTATGCCTTCTTTTTCAAATAAATCTACAAAGTAAGCATAGTTAGGAACAATCAAGGAAGAAACAAAAGTTTTCTCATCACCTATTAAGAAGACTTGTTCGATAGCCAGACTAGTAGCATATATGCTTTCGATTTTCGCTGGTGCTACATTTTTACCTGTAGCTAGACAAATAATAGCTTTTTTCCTGTCAACAATGCTAAAGTACCCATTTTCATCTACTTTAACGATATCACCAGTTTTAAAAAACCCATCTGAAGTAAAGGAGGCTTCATTTTCTTCAGGCTTGTTAAGATATCCTACAAATAATCCTGCACCTTTTACTTCTAATTCACCATCCTCAGCGACTCTGATCTCGGAACCGTAAATGGTAGGACCAATAGTGCCAGGTTTAGCAGCATCCATAGGGTTAAAAGCACAAGCACTAGTAGTTTCAGTAAGACCATAGCCCTCTAGTACAGGTATGTCTATAATATAGAAAAATGTTAATAAGTCAGGAGCAATTCCAGCACTAGCGGAGAAAGCAAAACGGAAGCGTTCTCCAAAAAGTCCCCTAACCTTAGCAAATAGTTTATCAGCAATAGAATACTTCATACGAAGTCCCATAGGAAGAGCAGCCTTTAAATCATAAGCGGGTGTCATATTAAACCTACCAGAACTATCCTTACGATATTCCACAACTTCCTCTCCGACTTTTAATGCCCAATCGAATAATTTTTTCTGCATAGCATTTCCAGCTAGTTGGGCTTGGAATTGCATATAGATTTTTTCGTATAATCTAGGAACACAACTAAACCAAGTAGGGTTATACTTAGGGAGGTCAGCCATCAAGGTTGCAGGACTATCTGCATAGGCAATACTTGCACCTACCCAAAGAGCCATCCATTGTGAACATCCCCGATCAAAGATATGGGATAGTGGCAAGAAGGAAAGTACCCGATCTTCTTCACTAAGCCCATGTCCCTTATCTAAAAAATATTCGTAAACTCCGTCCATACGAGAAGAAAATGAACGATGGGTAAGAATTACTCCTTTACCTTGCCCCGTAGTACCAGAAGTATATAAGACAGTTGCCCAGTCATCTAAAGCAATATTAGTTG
>JAAYRQ010000185.1 GCA_012518685.1 Syntrophomonadaceae bacterium
TAAGGATGGGAGAGTAGGTAATTGCCAGGATTTATTTTGCCCTTTTTTACTTGCCTTTAATGGCAAGTTTTTTTATCCTCTTTTTGGGAAAGAGGATATTTTCCAGCTTGCTTAATTTGAATCTTTTATTAGGGCAAACAGTTCAGCTCTAGTTTGATGACGGGTTTGGAATGAGCCCCTAAGAGCTGAAGTAACAGTTAAGGAGCCAGCTTTTCGCACCCCACGCATGGTCATACACATATGTTCGGCTTCAATTATTACTCCTACTCCTTGGGGTTTTATATTATCGTAAATGCAGTCGGCTATTTGTGAAGTTAACCGTTCTTGTAGTTGGGGGCGTTTAGCGTATGCTTCCGCAACTCTAGCTAATTTACTTATGCCAATTACTTTGCCTTCACGGGGAATATATGCAATATGGGCCTTACCGTAAAAAGGCAAAAGATGATGTTCACACATAGAGTATAAGGGAATGTCTTTTACTAATACTAATTCATCGTGAAATTCGGAAAAAGTTACTTCTAAGTATTCTTTAGGATCTTCACCTATTCCCGCAAATATTTCTTCATACATATTGGCAACCCTTTTGGGGGTATTTATTAGACCTTCCCTACTAGCATCTTCGCCGATGGCTTCTATTATCATTTTAACGGCAGTTTCTATTTTGGTTTTATCTATATTTTGTTTAGGCATTATATAATCCTCCCTAATTTACTAAATAACATAATACTACATTTTATAAGTAAAGCTAGTATTTTTTTATTTTTTATTTTTATAATTATCTATAGCCAATACTTTGTTTAAGTAATTGCTTATAATGTTTACGATAATCGTGTTCCATTTTACTTAAATTATTTTCTATTTCTATTAAATCGAGTGTTATGGGCTCCAATGTAATTAAGGATTCGGCTAATCTTTCTAAGCTATCTATATTATATACCTTATTAATCCAGTTCTTAGGTATTTTTTTATAACCATGCAAGGCTCCACATAGACTGCTTAAAATAGCTGCAATAGTATCGGTATCGCCTCCACTATTAACCGCAATAATGACCGCTGTCTCCCAATCCAATCCGTATTTTATAAATAGGTATAAGCTATAAATAACTGAGCCTAAGGCAAAGGGCGAATTATATCTAACATTCTCGTTATGACTGGTCTTTTGTGCATAGTTGTCTAAGGCTTTAAGGGCTATTTTCTCTTCTGTATTACTTATATCAGTAATTAATCTTATGCCCTTACTTACTTGGTGTTTTATAGTTTTATCGCTTTGAATATTTTTATAATCTGCCGTTATAGTATTTTCTAATTCCTCAACAAATAAGTGTAAATTATATAGGTAGTCTTGGCTATTAAAACTACTAGGTGTCCCTTTAAATAAGTAGGCTATTGAATATGATACTATTCCTGCTGCTGTTATCCCCCTAATATCCTGGTGGGTTAGCGCACTAACCTCTATGGTTGCTCTTAATAGTTTGTCAATATTTTGATGATAAAATACCCCTAAGGGTGCTATTCGCATAGCCGCTCCGTTGCCTGCAGTAATGGGTGCGGCATTTTCTATAGATTTGTATTGGATTAGATTCTTAACCGTAGTGATAAAGCCTGGTCCTGCATGGCGGAAGATGCCAAAATCACCGTAGTTAGAGCTTTTAGCACCTTCTACAAAGAGATTAGCTATATGTGCTACATTTACTCCCTTATTATTGATTAAGGAATAGGCTAATAAGATAGCTTGTTGGGTATCGTCAGTATATAAACCTGGCAATACTAGGTTATCTATATATAGTTGCAGTGAATTAAGCGTTTTCTCGTTATCGGCTTTAGTGATAAGTTCTGCCAATGGAATAGGCGGGTTAAAGTCTTTTATAATAGGGAGACTTTTTACCAACTTTGAAGGGATAAATTCTACTAAGGCTCCTAAGGCATCAGCAGTAGCTAAGCCAATCAGAACCCCTTTGGCTCTATGAAAAGCTTCCATATTTGCCCTCCTTATGGTTGTTTTTATTTAATCTAATAAAATTATTCCTTGCTATTAAGTATTTCTCCTTTAATATATTTTTATTTGGAAGAATTACTGACAAAATAAGCTTTAGCAATTATTCCGTTAGTAAAGGATTAATTGCCTAAGATGTAGAAGATTATAGTATTATAATAATTATTTTTAGGATGTGAAGTTATTGCGGTTAGCTAAGTATTTGGCTAATGCCGGTCTTTGTTCTCGTCGTAATGCCGAATTATTAATTACTGGGGGGAAGATAAAAGTAAATGGACAAGTGGTAAGAGAATTACCAACCACTATTAAGCCTGACATTGATATAGTCAATTATGAGGGTAAGATAATAAGGCTTAAGGAAAAGATATATATTATGCTTAATAAGCCTGCAGGCTATATTAGTAGTGTAAGTGACTCAAAGGGCAGGCCAACTGTAGTTGAATTAGTTGATATAGATGAAAGGATATATCCAGTAGGCAGGCTAGATTTGGATACAGAAGGCTTATTATTATTGACTAATGATGGTGATTTTTCTAATCTTATGCTACACCCTAGGTATGAGATAGCTAAGACTTATGAAGTTCTAGTTAAGGGTCTTGTAACTGATAATGAAATTAGAAGATTAAGCGATGGAATTTTATTAGAAGATGGCTTAACTGCTCCTGCCAAAATAAATATTATTAAAAAGTATAAAACGGAAACTTTATTAAATATTGAAATTCACGAGGGACGGAAAAGACAAGTTAAAAGGATGTTTTTAGCGCTTAATCACCCTGTAATAAAACTAACTAGGGTAAGGTTTGGTTCTTTAAATATTAAAGGTTTAAAAGTAGGTGAATATAGGGATTTAACTGAAGGGGAAGTAAAAAGATTAATCAATCTTGCACAATTAAAAACAGAATAACTCAATTAAGCAAGATGAATATATGCTAAAGACTATTAAGAATAAAATATAGCTGCCCGATACTCCTATTAGGACATTTTATTAATTTGGGTCTTTTGTTTAAGTAGTAATAACAATTATAATAGATATGAATGGGGGGCAATAAAATGAAAAGGCTTAAAATGCGAGTTCGTTTTGATTTTGTGGGTAAAACTAAACAAAACAAGCTTTTTGGTAATAAAAATAGTGAACATTATGCTGAAGAGGTTAGACAACATAAAATATCTCTAATTAGAAATGTTCCTATTCAAGGTATTTACATAGAAGATATTGATATGAGTCAAGAAATATATTTTGTCCAAGATGAAATTACAGGGAAAAGATTGGCTTATGCTCCTGTATCTATAATATTTTACGCTGATTCTATGGAGGATGCAGTAAGGTTTACCATGAAAGAGGAGTTTCGTAAAGTAGAAGTATTAGAGCCAGAGGAAGTTAATTTATCAAAATTTGAAATGGAAAGGTTATTATTAAAGGTAGCAGAAGAACTGGTAAGCTATAAAGATTATTTAGAACGGAAAATAGATAATTGGAAATAGGCTTTAGGAGGGTTATTAATGGGAAGGATTTCACTGGAACAGATAGTAGCTGCAGTTGATGATTTGCCTGCCTTACCGCATGTAGTAGTACAAGTTATGGAATTAACCGAAGACCCAGATTCAACTGCCCAAGATATTAATGATGTATTAAGTCAAGATCAAGCTATGACGGCTAGGGTATTAAAACTGGCTAATTCAGCCTTCTATGGTTTTCCTAGGCGTATTGCTACGGTTACGGATGCCATTGTGTTACTAGGCTTTAAAACTATTAAAAGTATAGTGATGGCGGCTTCAGTTAGCGATATTTTGGCTAGGGAAATGGAAGGTTATGCTCTCGAACCTGGGGAGCTATGGCAACATTCGCAGAGTGTGGCCATGGCGGCTAGACATATTGCTAGGAAGGTCAAGTATTACCAACTGGATTTGGCTTATACGGCAGGCTTATTACATGATATTGGCAAAGTAATATTAAATAATGCTATGAAGGAATCATATCATAAGGTAATTAATGTAGTAATGGAACAGAATATCCCTTTTTTAGATGCAGAAGTTGAAATATTAGGTTTTAATCATACTGAAGTTGGAGCCAGAGTAGCTGAAAAATGGAATTTACCACAGGATTTAGTTGAAGCTATTAATTTTCATCATACTCCTGAAAATGCTACTGAAAATAAGGATTTAACGGCACTGGTGCATATAGCTGATGCGGTATGTGTAGCTATGGGAATTGGCATTGGCATTGATGGAATGCTGTATCCTATTTCATCTGAGGCTATGGAAATGTTTGGTTTAGATGAAGTTGCTGTTGAAACTATTATTTCTGAACTTACGGATATTTTTTCTGACCAACAAAGTTTTGCAAAATAGTTATAGCTATAATTATGAGCCTTTCGTTTTTTTAGAATGAAGGGCATTATTTTTTATTTTTATAATGGATAATTGAAAGCTCCCTTACATATTATATTTAAAAATGGTTGGCTGTAAGGGATGGTCATTAGTATATGAAAAAGTTTATAAAACTAGTTGAAAGATATTTAATGCGTACTATCGTAATTACTTTGGTGGTTCTGGTAGTAGTACAAAGCTTAATGACTTATGATAATTGGCGATTTTATTTAAGTCTGGGGGAAAGGTTAGAAGGTCAAGTCATTAAATTTCCTGTTAATACTGCTGACAAGGGAGAGGAAGATAATCTTAAGGAGGTTAAATCCCCCTATGCCTTATTAACTATAAGCTATGATAAATACGATGCCTTACCCAAGGCTAACATTTTGATTAATGATAAAGTGCTAGCAAATCTTACGGATAATGATGTTGATGTGCTGGTAGCTGCTGGCGATGTCTTAGAAATAGATGCCACAGCTTATAATTTTCCTATAGAATTTATAGTTAGTGGGGTATCTGATAATTTATTTTTTCCTGAGAAAGGAGAAATATACATCTCTAATCAAAGTCTAGTAATGATAGGCAAAATTATTGTAAAATAGAGTAGCTAGAAAAAAGGTGGTTTTGTTTTTGAATAATGGAAGTAAACTAGTAGCTACTTCAGCTATAAAGATGGCATTAACTTCGACTAGGGCAGAAGAAAATGAATTAAAACAAGAATTGTATGAAAAATATGGGGTTAGGGCTGTAGCAGTTGATTATGGCGGAGAATTTATTACTTCAGTAGGAAAGATTGTAGAAAGAGCAGTTGTAGCAGCTAAAAGGGAAGGTGTTATAAAGGATACCCACGCTGATGAAGGGGCTATAGCTGGTGCAGCTAGGGAGGCTATTGCACAATTAATGCCTAAGGCCTTAGGTTTAAATGTAGGTGGTAAAATCGGCATTTCTAGGCATAAGGATCATGTAAGTGTAGCTATTTTCCTAGGCATTGGTTTGCTCCATTTAGACGAAGTTGCTATAGGTCTAGGACATCGTGCAGTATCATAAGTAAAAGGAGATTTTTATGTTAGTAAGAGGAATTAGAGGTGCTATCACTATTAATCAAGATAGTGGGGAAGAAATACTTGATGCAACTAAGGAATTATTAGAGCAAATCCAAAACGAGAATAATTTTTCTCCTGAGGATGTGGCTAGTATATTGTTTACGGTAACTAATGATATTACTTCGATTTTTCCAGCTGAGGCGGCTAGGAATTTGGGCTGGCATAAGGTGCCTTTGTTATGTTTTCAAGAGATTGAAGTACCTGGTGCTCTTCCCCGTTGCATTAGGGTATTAGTACATGTCAATACTAATAAGGGCCAAGATGAGATAAAGCATATTTACTTACGAGATGCTAAAATGCTTAGGCAAGACTTAGTAGAGTAAGCCTTATTCCCCCATTATTTTTATTATCACCCTTTTCCTTCTCCGACCATCGAATTCGGCATAAAATATCTCCTGCCAAGGGCCTAAGTCAAGGGCCTTATCGGTTACAGGTATTATGACTTGGTGGTGAACTAAGATGCTTTTTAAGTGGGCATCGCCATTGTCTTCCCCAGTTAAATGATGTTTATAGTCGGGTCCAAAAGGGGCTAATTCTTCTAACATATTATCTATATCTTCTAAGATGCCACTTTCAAAATCATTAACAAATATCCCTGCACTAATATGCATAGCACTAACTAATATCATACCTTCGCTAATATCGCTTTTGGCTAAAGCGGCTTTTATTTTATCAGTAATTCTAATGTATTCCCGTCTTTTTTCGGTATTAAACCACAGATATTCGGTATAAAACTTCATTTTCTGGCCTCCTTTTTTAAAAGTTTTTATATTAGCTATAATTATACTTAAAGATTAAGTGTTATACTAGAATGAGTTATTTTATTTTAGTTTGACTGGTTACAATTATTTTTATGTGAACAGTAAGCTTTAGTAGGTCAATTTATGGAGGTTTAGCTTTTTATGAAACCATATAAATTAGCAGCTAAGGAGGATAAAAAGCATAATACGATTATAAGCATTAGCACTGATACTGGGAAGGTAATGATAGGACAAGGTTATCATGTCTTGATTGCTGGTCCATGTGCGGTAGAAAGTGCGGATGATTTTTTGCAATTAGCCTTATTTTTAAAGGAAGAAGGGGCACATATATTACGGGGGGGGCTATTTAAGCCGAGAACTTCACCTTATTCTTTCCGTGGTTTGGGTATGGAAGGTCTAGATATTATGCTAGAGGCACGAAGAATTACGGGATTACCTATAATTTCTGAAATAATGGATTATCGGGATATTGAGCTCATGTATGATGCTATTGATATATTACAAGTAGGCAGTCGTAATATGCAAAATTATTCCTTATTAGATGAGCTAGGCAAGCTAAAAAAACCTGTTTTATTAAAACGGGGATTTTCAGCAACTATAGAGGAATGGCTATTAGCAGCGGAATATATACTAGATGGGGGCAATAACGAGGTTATCCTATGTGAAAGGGGTATTCGTACCTTTGAAACCTATACTAGGAATACGGTTGATATAGGAGGTGTAGCTCTAGTTAAGCATTTATCACACCTACCTGTATTAGTTGACCCTAGTCATGGGACAGGCAGGTGGGAATTGGTGACTCCTGTGGCAAAAGCTGCGATTGCTGCTGGTGCTGATGGGGTTATGGTTGAAGTACACCAAGAACCTGATAAAGCCTTATCAGATGGCAGACAATCTCTTAACAAGGATAATTTTAAGTTATTAAGCAGGTCTTTGCGGGAATTAGCCTTATTAGAAAACCGCATAGTTTAAGTCCTTGTTTTTAGTTAGCTAAGACGAACCTGTGTAATAGAATTTATATTAGGTTTTTTGAAGGGGTAAATATTTTGCGATTTCTATTAACTTTATTTTTATGGTTAGTTTTAGATAGGGTAAGTAAGTTAGTAATTATTAATAACTTTACTTTAGGTGATTCTATAACTATAATTCCAGGAATTTTTAATTTGACTTTTATTCAAAATCAGGGTGCGGCTTTCGGCATTTTACAAGGGAAGTTATGGTTTTTTATCTGGGCGGCTTTTTTGGTAATAGGCTTAATTTGTTATTACAACATTTTATATAAGCCAGCTGTTTTTATGCAGTATATGTCGGGTTTAATAGTAGCTGGTGCTCTAGGTAATTTAATTGATAGGATTTTTTATAATGGGGTTATTGATTTTCTTAGTTTCGGTTGGTTTCCTATATTTAATGTAGCTGATATAGGAATAGTTGCTGGTAGTATGGGTTTTTTAGTTTATGTGCTTTTTTTAGATGGGGGTAACAATATTAATGCAAATTGAAATAATTAATGTAGAGGAAGATATGGCAGGGGAAAGATTAGATACATTTATTGTTTCGGAATTAGAAATATTA
>JAAYRQ010000186.1 GCA_012518685.1 Syntrophomonadaceae bacterium
ACAAAGATGTAGTCTTTTCTATATTACCCCTAAGCCACAACTGGAATCGCGTAGATAACCATAGTGCTTGTATATCTTATGGTGGTATGATTGGCTATGCCCAAAGTCCCAGAACTATTTTGCAAGACTTACAAGAGATTCAACCTACATTCGTAATGCTAGTGGCCCGCCTTTGGAGCCGAATATGGAATGGAGTTGCAGCCCAGATTTGTTCCACCCCAGAAGGTAAAGAAAAATATGAATGGGCTATAAATATCGGGCATAAGGTACTAGAAACTCGTATGGATGAAAATGGTGTCATTGACTTAACCGTAGATCCCACCACCTACCTAGATACGGCTTTGAAAAATGAGTTTTTAGAGGCTGATAAGCAAGTATATCAGATATTCCGCAATATATTTGGTGGACGAGTTAACAAGGCATATTCTGGTGGTGCTATATTACCAGCAGACTTGCAAAAAAACTACTGGGGTATGAATTTTCCTTTATTAGATGGATGGGGACTTACGGAAAGTACCTCGGGTTGTTGCATGGTTCAAGCCCGCTGCGTGAGAATAGGCTGGCAGGCTCCCATGATGGCTGGCTCGAATATGGCAGTAAAGCTCTCCCCCGAAGATAATGAAATATTAATAAAAGGTGATAGCATTATTTCTAGCTACTACAATAATCCCGAAGAAACTTCCCTATCTTTTACGGAAGATGGCTGGTTTAAGACAGGCGATATTGGGGAAATAGAACATGACTTCCTCAGAATAGTAGATCGCAAAAAAGCTATAATAGTGCTCGATACAGGCAAAAATATCTCCCCAGCTTATCTAGAATTAAAATTCACCAATAGCGAGCTAATCGAGCAAATCCTAATATTAGGGGATAAGCAAAAATATATTGCAGCCTTAGTAGTTCCTAAATACGACCACATAATCAAAATATTTAAAGAAAAAGGCATCGGATTTGATGAATCGGCACTAATTTTTACTGAAGTAAATGGTATTAATACTTGCATTGAGGTAGGTAGCGATCTAGCTAATCACCCTGTTTTATTAGAAATGATAGAAGCAGAGATAGAAACGGTTAATAAGCAGGTATCTAATTTTGAAGCTATAAGACGCTTTAAAATTATATACCGTAAATTTACCGAAGATCGTGACGAACTTACCCAGACCCTAAAAATCAAAAACCGCATAGTCGAGAAACATTTTGAAAAAGAGGTTGCAAGTCTTTTCGATTAAATGACCTTACCATAGTTAGAAACCATAAACCAACCTAGGGATTATTACTTAGGTTGGTTTAATTTAGATCTTATTGCCGCAACTATCAAATCTTCTGTGCTATAATTATAACCTGAAACCCTATTAGGATATTTCCCTTTACAATATAATAAGGATTAGCTAATTATTTAAATATTTGTTAGGAGAAAAATAATGAAAAAACCAATTACACTTATATTAATACTTATCCTAATGTTTACCCTAGCATCTTGTGCAAAAACTGACGAACAGCCAGAAGTAAGCAGCTCCATTCCTGAAAAACCTACTTTAATAAGCGATTCCGACATTGAAAATTATGGAACAGATGGCCTAATGACCGAAAGAGCACACACACTTGGAATTACAGCTGCAAACTACCCCAAAATAGATGGTTCTACCTCAACACAGCCTATTTCTGCTGCAATTAATAGAGCATTTTATAATAATGATGAAAATGAAAATTTCCCGAATAAAGTTTCCAAAACAGTGCCCTCATATAAACGACTTATTGATGGTAAAGTAGATATGATAATTGTACCTTATGCATCTTCCGACATCTTAGCAGAGGCCAAAAACAAAGGAGTAAAACTAGAATTCCATCCCATAGCTGCTGAGGCATTAGTTTTTATAACCCCTAAGGAAAATACAGCTAAAAATATTACCTTAGCCCAAGTTCGTAAAATATATCTGGAAAATGGTATAAAAGATTGGTCATCACTTGGTGGTTCTAACTATAAACTAGTCCCCATATGTAGAAATTCCGATAGTGGTAGTCAATCACAGATGGATAATCTTATTTTAAATGACCAAGCAATGCATCCAGCCATCAAAAATAACTATGTAGAATTGACCATGGAAGGTATGTTAGAACAAGTAGCCTTCTACCATAGTGGCGGTATTAAGGGTAAGCCGACTAAAAGCTATGCTCTAGGATATACCCTATATACATATTTGCAAAATGTAGGTGAAATAACTGGCATAGATGAAAGGCTAAAATTACTAGCCTATGAAGGGGTTACCCCCTCAGAAGAAAGTATCGCGGATGGCTCATACTCCCTCGCAGGTGCTTATTATGTAGTAATCCATAGCGATTTACCCAAAGAACATAGTGCCAGAAAAATTATAAGTTGGCTAACAAGCGAAGAAGGACAAAAAAACCTTAAAAACTTAGGGCTAATTCCAGCCTCAAAACCAGCCTAAAACTTGTCTTATGCCACCCTGCAGGGGAACATAAACAAATCCCTAGAAGACAATAAATGCACCTTCCCCCTGCTTGTTTTACCTATCCCCAAAAATTTGATTGATATAAATCTTGACACTTATGAACTGCAAAAACATATTGAAAAATAATAAGGGATAAAAAAATAGCCATAAGAGGTTAAGGGATATAGTGAAGAACCGCCTCATGACTATCTTAATTATTTATGCTTCTATCATATTGCCTTCGGCCAACTTTTTATTTTGAAAGGCTCCATAGAGGTATAGTCCCGGTAAGACTAATCCGATTAGTAAGCTTGAGAAACTGAAACCCTTGCCCCCAATGACATTTAACAAGCTGCCTAAAATAGTAAATCCTATTACAATACTTCCATACATTATACAGACATTGGCATTTTCCGGTTTATCGGCATTTTTTACCCCTTGGATTCCAGCAATTAAACTGACTATGCCTACATTAGTATCTGTTCCAACATCTGAATCACCTCTGCTGCCGCAACCAACCACCAAATTCTTCGCTAATACCAAGAACATAAACAAAATAAAGCCTTTCAATAGTTTACTTTTTCCCACATCTAAGCACCTTTCCCGCAATAAACCTTTTCTAACCACATAACAACACAAGCACTGCCTTAGTTGATAAAGACCCGCTTTTTAGATTATTTTCCAAGTAAAGAAATACTTTTAACTATATCTTATTTTAACCAATGGATATTAAAAGACATGGTTCAAATGAACTAGAAAGAACAAGAAAAATGCCCCGTGGAATAGTGCTTAATTGCTTGCTTTCCTGCAGGGGGTTGGTTTGATTACTTACCTGTCCTTGTAATGGATTGAATTATAAAAAAGATTAGACAATCAGAGAATGTTTTTAGAGGTCTGTGTCACATATGTTTGACTTCTCTAGATCCTGTGATTTTTATATAATTGTTTCTATAGACATTCCATTCAAAGCCTTTTATCTTCATATATTCTGCCATTTCTTTATGATTACTAAAGCCTCCTTACTTGGCGATTTCTTTTGGATCGGGGTTTTCCTTAGCAAAGGCCTTAATTACCTTTCTAACTTTATCTGGTGCAGATCGCAGGTTATATTCTTTTTCCTTCTTTTTTCTCGTTTCCACTGGTACATATTGCTCTTGTTGGCTATCATAAATAAAGTTTTTTCTCCTCATGTACATGTTCTGGCTTTTATTAATGCCTTCAGCAAAACCTGCACCGATTTGCAAGCCTACCTCATCCCTAAAGACCTTAGATGGTGAGCTAATACCAAGGGCCATATTAGTGCCCATTTCAGCAAAGACTGCTGATGGTGATTTTATCCCAAGAAGCCCCTTAATACCTCCTATAATACTTCTTACAAAATCACTTGTTTTATCTTTAACCCAACTAATCACGGAAGCTATACCATCCCACAGGCTTAAAACTCTAAAACTTTGATTGATTTCCCTTAAGGCGTTTTTAAATTCCTTTTCGCCTTCAATACCTATTTTCAGTCCAAAACTATCAACCACCTTGCCACCTCCTTTTTTATTTTCGGGCATAAGAAAAGACACCCTGCAAAGAGTGCCTTTAGAATACATTTGACTTTCGTGCTACTTTAACGCTTAGATGTTGCATGTTCGACAAAACAATTCGATTTTATTGAATGCTTTTTTATGCTACTCCCCTTCATCAAAAAGAATCCTTGTATAATCCCTTTTTACATAAAAAATACGATAAATACTAACATAAACTTCATCCACTTTATAAAAAATAATGTATTTACCGCTAACTAAAAATCTGTAATCAGTAGCTATATCAATTTTTGAAGATAATTCGACACCCATTAATGGAAAGACCTTATGCCTTTCGTAGCTTTCAACAATCTTTGATATTACATTTTCAGCAGCAGTTGGATTTTCTAATTCTTCAGTAATATATTCTTTTATTTCTAGTAAATCTTTTCTAGCAACAGGGTTTATTCTTAACTTGTGCATAAGCTATATACCTAAATCCTGACGAACTTCTTCCTCAGATAGCCATTCATCACCTGTTACGATTGCCTTTTCTGCTTCCATTAATTTGGATAATAACTTAATGGTAGCCTGGCTTTTTTGGTATTCTTTGATATCTAGGATTACATATTTACCCCTACCATTTTTAGTTAAAAAGACAGGCTCACCAACTTCTATATCTCTTAAAACTTCGTTATAACTTCTCAGATCAGATACAGGTTTTATATTTGGCATAACATCAACTCCTTTGTTGATATTATTATAGTTTTTTTTTACTTAAAATTCAACAACATATTTATCTGCAAATTTTAAATCCACTGCCTTGTTAGCATTAAGCCAGGTTTCAGCCTCCATTAGCTGGGAGAGTTTATCCCTAGGCAGTCCCGTCTTAATTTCATAGGCATTGATAATGCTTTCCTTTACTTCATCCAGCATACCGTTAGCCTTTTGCATTTCCTCACTATCGCCAATAGCTACAGTAAAAGGGTTATGAATCATCATCAAACCAACTTTCCTCAGCTATAATTCCATTTAGGTATAGGGTTCGTGATTTTCCATCTTCATCACCCACCCAGTTCCAGAATTTTCTCATTCAGCTTTTACCTCCATTTCTTTTTTATTTGCAAATATACCGGCATCATGAAGCTTAGTCATATTGCCGTTGATTAGATATAGATCACCTCCCAGTTCAGCAGGTATTCTATCTAGGTCTTCTAATTCCCTAATATCATTAGCACTCATCCAGCCATTTTGCCTTGCTGTGGCATAGCCGTTCATCCTGGAAACATATGTGTCAGCACCCCCGTCCCCTTGACACTTGAAGCGTTTATCCAGTGTTGTTTCCAAGAGCCACACTTACATGAACGAGTTCCAGTACCAGCTTTATTTTTCCAACCACCTATAGGTAACGACATAGAATACCTCCTCTTTTTTATAAATTACTCACATAATTACGAACTTATAGAAAAAAGCAGCCATGACTACTTTATGCAATCATGGCTACCTCGTTTTGTATCGATTAAGTAACTGCTTAACTAATTAGGACTGCACAAGAGAAATGTCCTCATGTGTCAGGTTTTAGAGCTTGTATGATATATTTGCCTATTTAATTGGAGCCCATTTTTACATCTGTTGTAAAGAAGGTTCTGCCAATTACGTTATTTTCAGCATCTAACCATACAAGTTTCCATTCTACTTTTTCTGTACGAACAGTCCAAGTATAGCTACCGTCTTCGCCTTCTCTATCTGCTATTGCAGCATATAACTTGATTAGATTTTCGCCATCTAAACTTGCAGTTAATTTGTTACCGTTTTTGTATACTTCAATACCCTTAGCTTCTTGGCCTTCTACAGCGTTAAAGGTGATGTTGAATCCTGTGTAGCCAATGTTAGGATTTCCTCCACCCTGGGATGGATCTTGACCATTTAATGCTGCTAGTGCGGTTTCTTCAGTTATCTTGCCATCTTCTCCTACTGCACTAAGATCTACAGTTATTGTTCCATCTATATTCCTTGCAAACTTAGGAACTGCTGTGTCACCAATTGCTACGGTGTGGGAGCCTATAACTGCGTTTGGATCTTCCAAAGTCACTCCACTAAGATCCAGAGTATAGGTCTTGGCAACAAAGCCCGTACCATAGTCTACTTCAATCTCAATGTTTTCGTTTTCTTCAACACCCCAGATAAATACTTCTTCTGTCTGGGCTTCAAATTTATAAGATGTACTGCTTTCTGCTCCGTCTGCCTTACCCTTTATTGTAATCGTTGTATTCTTGTTGAAATCAGCAATCTTAAATACTAAGAAATAATGATCATAATCCGCAAAGCCCATGC
>JAAYRQ010000187.1 GCA_012518685.1 Syntrophomonadaceae bacterium
AAATGATTTGGAAAATATAGCTAAAACTAGCACTAGCTATACTAATCAATTAGAAAGTCTAAGATTAAGGATAGACGAAAAGCAAAAAGATTATGAGATAGGACAAGCGAGATTATCTTCATACTATGAGTATTTACTAGCCAAGGAAGAGGAATTGATTAAGATAAAAAACAACCTAGAACAGTTTTTAAATGTGAGAGATTCTTATTATGATTCTTGGCAAAATGCTATTTTGATTAGTAGTAAACTAGTTACAGATATTAACCATGAAAGGGAAAAAACTAAGCGACTAGCCCTAGAAAGTCAAACTAATGCTGATGAATTAGTCGCAATTAAAAATAAGCTAGACCTAAAAAAGACTGACATATCCACGGAAGAAGTCAAAATCAAAAATCTTAAAGAAATATTAAATCCCCTTAATGACCATATTATTAAACTAGAAGCTTCTATACATAATGATGAACTACAAGTAGCTAGGCTGGAAACCCAGCTTATTAACTTAAAAGAAAAATATAAAACTATAACTAAGCAAGAATTGCCAGATAATATAGATATCAACTATACTACAAGTGAAATTAGGCAGTTTAGGGCTGAATTAGCTAAATTAGCTGAAGAATTAGCCCTAATAGGGCCGGTTGATTTGGACTCTATTACGGAATACAAGGAAATTACGGACAGGGTTGATTTTTTACTTAAACAATTAGATGATATTAAAATGGGCAAAGAGGCCTTAGGGGAATTATTAACTGAAACGGAAAAAGTAATGTTAAAACAGTTTAACCAATTTTTCATGCTGGCTAATGAAAGTTTTAAAAAGACTTTCGGGGAGATTTTTGAGGGTGGCGAAGCTTTCTTAGTTTTAGAGGATAATGATAAGTTATTAGAGGCTGGAGTCAATCTGGAAGTCAAGTTAAAGGGCAAGAAAACTCAAGCTCTAAACTTATTATCGGGGGGAGAACGAGCCCTAACCTGCATAGCTTTTATATTTGCCTTATTAAGGTTAAGACCTGCTCCATTTTGCCTTTTAGACGAAATAGATGCGGCCTTAGATGACACTAATTTAGTGAGGTTTGCTAATTTTCTTAATAAAATGGCTGAAAATATGCAGTTTATTATCATTACTCATCGTCAAACAACTATGGCAGCAGCCCAAAACATATATGGAATTACCATGCCTGAAAAAGGTATTTCTGCGGTTTTAACTCTAAGCTTGGATGAAGCTGAAGGGGTAGCAGGTTAATTATATTATAAGGATGGGATAATTAATGGCATTATTCGATAAGTTTAAAGGTAAGAAAAAAGGTGATAATGGAGAAGACATCAATGTCACAGAGATCAGTGATGAAGTTCTAGAAAATGAAGAAGAGGACGGGGCAGATAATGAGGAGGAAGCCTTTGAAATAGAACTTAGCGATGAAAACCCTGAGCTAGAAGATGAAGATTTAACCGATGACGAAGATGGTAAGCCTGCCAAAAAGGGATTTTTTGAAAAACTTAAAAAGGGTTTAAGTAAAACTCGGGCTAATATTAATGATAAAATTGTGACTCTAATTAAAAGTAATAGGAAGTTAGATGATGATTTTTGGGAAGAATTAGAGGAAATCTTAATTTATGCGGATGTAGGTGTTAATACTTCCTTAAACCTAGTCAGCAATATACAGAAAAAGGCCAAGAAACAAAAGCTTTATGATTCCTCGGAGGTCATGGACTTGATTAAGGAAGAAGTTACTAACTTGTTTAATAATTACGATAATAGTATTAACCTTACTAGTAGTCCTACGATAATTCTAGTGGTAGGGGTTAATGGTGCTGGTAAGACTACTTCGATTGCGAAAATGGCTCATAGGTATAAAAAGGAGAATAAGAAGGTAATCTTAGCTGCTGGTGATACTTTTCGGGCGGCTGCTATTGACCAACTGCAAGTCTGGGCTAGTCGGGTAGGGGTTGAGTTAATCAAACATCAAGAGGGTTCAGATCCTGGGGCAGTGGTTTTTGATGCTATTAGTGCGGCTAAGGCTCGTAAGGCTGATATATTAATTATAGATACGGCTGGCAGACTACAAAATAAAACTAATCTGATGAAGGAAATCGGTAAGGTAAGAAATATAATCGAAAGGGAATTACCAGGGGCACCACATGAGGTCTTACTAGTGGTAGATGCTACCACAGGGCAAAATGCGATAAGTCAAGCCCGTATATTTAAGGAAGCGACCTCTGTTTCGGGGATCATTTTAACTAAACTAGATGGCACGGCCAAAGGCGGCATAGTATTAGCTGTAGCCGAAGAATTAGAGATACCAGTAAAATTAATTGGTATAGGGGAAGGGATGGAAGATTTACGGGATTTTTCGCCTACAGATTTTATAGAAGCCTTATTTGGGTAATTATTCATAATATTAGGAGGTAATGAAAATGATAAAAACGGCTATTATAGGTGGAACTGGGGTATATGACCCCGAACTACTTGACGATATTAAGGAAATAACCAA
>JAAYRQ010000021.1 GCA_012518685.1 Syntrophomonadaceae bacterium
AGCAAAAAAGCTTAAACTTCATAGGTAATATAGAAGGGCGGGATTTATTTAACCAAACTGCAGATGTAATTGTATGTGATGGTTTTATAGGTAATATAGTCTTAAAGACTGTAGAAGGATTAGCGGGCTTCATTATAGAAAACCTTTTAAAAGAAACCCCTAGCCTACCCAGCTTTTTTAAAAAGCTGGATTATACTCAAGTAGGTGGAGCTCCACTCTTAGGAGTTAAGGGCATAAGTATAGTATGCCATGGAAGTTCAAGAAGTGAAGCCATCTATAATGGTATAAATGTAGCTAAAAGTTGCTTTGACAATGATATAGTGGCTTTACAAGAAGAAAAGTTACTAGATTTATAAGTTTTACAAAAAGGAGGAATTATAGCTTGGAAAAGTTTTTTGACTTAGCCCAAAGATTTTTGGCAGAACAGCTAAATATTGAACCCGAATTAATTACTATGGAAACTGTTTTTGAAGAAATAGATGCAGATTCCATAGACATTGTAGAAATGATTATGGCATTAGAGGACACTTATGATGTAGAATTTCCTGAAGAAGACCTAGAAGATTACCCTACAATGGGTCTTTTAGTGACAGCCTTATTTAATTATTTGGAAGAGATAAAATGAGCAATGATGTTAAAATAGCTAGACAATTTCTAAAAGATAATGGCTTAATATTTAATAACGAAAAATTAATGCAGGTAGCCCTTACACACCCCTCTTATTCACAAGAGAAAAATGTAACTACTAATAATCAAAGACTTGAATTTTTAGGGGATGCGGTGCTTAATTTTATAGTGGCGGATTACTTATTTGTCAATTATCAAGATAAAGCTGAAGGTGAATTGACTAAAATAAGAGCCAAAGTGGTCTGCGAAAGGGCCTTAGTAAATGTAGCCCGTACTATCAATCTTGGTAATTATTTATTACTTGGCAAGGGTGAAGAAATGTCAGGGGGACGCAAGAGGAAGTCCATTTTAGCTGATACCTATGAGGCGGTAGTCGGGGCTATATACCTCGACTTAGGATTCGAGGAAGTAAAAGATTTCGTTATTAAGCATTTAGATAATAGTATTAAGGAGGCTGCTAGTGGGGATTATAACGACTATAAATCAAAATTGCAAGAATATGTTCAAGGAAAGTATGGACACAATGTTACCTATGATATAGTCGAGGAAAGCGGGCCAGCTCATGCTAAACATTTTGTAGCTGGGGTATTTTACAATAATCTACTATTAGCCACTGGTAAGGGAAAAAGTAAAAAAGAAGCCGAGCAGAATGCGGCAGAATTTGTCTTAGCTAATAATCTAGTTGAAAAAGTGATTAAGGAATAGAAAAAATATGAACAGACACTACAATATCCCTATATTTATACCTCATGTAGGGTGTCCTTTTACCTGCATATTTTGCAATCAGAAAAGAATAGCCGCAGTTACGAGCCCGCCTAATATAGAAGAAATTAAACTAATAATCGAACAACATCTTAAGACTATAGCAAAAAATAGCACTGTTGAAGTTGCTTTTTTTGGGGGGAGTTTTACTGCTATAGAAAAAGCCTGGCAGATTAACTACCTCCAGGCTGTAAAGCCATATCTAGACTCAGGTGAAGTAGGATCAATTAGGGTATCAACTAGACCAGACTTTATAGATGAAGATGTTTTAAATCTACTTAAAGAATATGGAGTTAAAACCATCGAACTAGGAGTCCAATCTCTAGATGATGGAGTTTTGCAAAAATCAGGGCGAGGCTATCTAGTCGCAGATGTTGCTAAGGCTTCTAGGCTTATTAAAAAGCATAATTTTACTTTGGGTATTCAGCTTATGCTAGGACTGCCTGGCGATGATTTTGATTTAGCTATAAAAAGTGC
>JAAYRQ010000022.1 GCA_012518685.1 Syntrophomonadaceae bacterium
CCCTGCCTGGTCGCTTTTTAGTATTACTTCCTACCCAAAAGGATATTTCTATTTCCCGTAAAATTACGATTGATGAACGACGCGAAGACTTAAGAAATCTCATAATGGGGGTTAAGCCAGAAGATATAGGTGTTATCTTAAGGACTGCTTGCTTAGAGGCTGATGATGAGGAGATTATTGAGGAACTTAATGATTTGTTGTCTGCTTGGCAAGAAATATTGAATAGATACGATAAAGCAAAAGCCCCTGCTCTGATTTATGAGGATATTGATGTTTTGGAAAGGACTTTAAGGGACTATCTTGATGGACAAACCCTAAAGGTGACGATTAATAATCTTAAGTTAAGGGATCGTATTTGTAATTATATGAAGGCTAATCCCCGTGATTTTAATTTTACCATTAATTTTGAGGAAGGGGATTTATTTGAAAAATACGGCTTGGAGAGGGATATCCGTAAGCTACTACGCCGTAAGGTATGGCTTAAAAATGGGGGTTACTTGATTTTTGATGAAACTGAAGCTATGACGGTTATTGATGTTAATAGTGGTAAATATACGGGTAAGCATAGTTTTGAGGAAACTGTTTTTAAGCTTAATATGGAAGCTGCCGTAGAAATTCCTCGCCAGCTAAGGTTAAGGAGTATGGGTGGCATTATTTTAATAGATTTTATTGATATGAAGGATAAGGAAAATGAGGCTCAAGTAGTTAAAACTCTTAAACATGAGTTGGCTAAAGATAAGGCACACACTAGGATTATGGGCATTACTAGCTTAGGTTTTCTGGAAATGACTAGGAAGAAGTCTCGTTATGGGGTTTCGGAATTTTTTACGGATGATTGTGCAGCTTGTAATGGCAGAGGAAGGACTATCAATTATTTTGCTCTTTCTTGTGAGATTAAAAGAAAGCTGGCCAATATGTGTCATTTAGAAAGCCCTGAATTAGTATGTGAAGCTAACCCTATTTTATTACAGTATATTGAAAATGATGAAAAAAACCTGGCCTACATCGAAAAAAGGACAGGTAAAAAAATAAAGTTAGTAAGTAATGAGAAATTAGGTCTTTTTGAATATAGCATTACTACTTTAAGATGATTGGGCCTAATTTCTTGACTTTGCTTTATTTTTATGGTAATTTGACCTTTGGGTTGTATATTTTTGCAACCGCTCAGCCTAGGTTATAAATGGTTTTTATTAAGCCTACCTAAGGACTGGCGAGTCTTATAAAATATGGAGGTGTAATGATAAGTGTATGCAGTTATTAAGACTGGTGGCAAGCAATTTAAAGTTAGCGAAGGTGATTTAGTCAAAATCGAAAAGCTTGATGTAGTAGCTGGTGATACCGTAACTTTTGATGAGGTCCTGCTAGTTAATGATGGTAATGGTAATTTAAAGGTTGGTAATCCTATAGTTGAAAATGCGAAGGTTGTCGCAGAAGTAATTCAACAGGGTAAAAGTAAAAAGATTATTGTCTATAAGTACAAGAAAAGAAAAAATTACCGTAAAAAGCAAGGTCATCGTCAACCTTTTACTAAAGTTAAAATTACTAAGATTGAAGGATAATGCTTAAAATTACGGTTGATTATGCAGGGACGAATATTACTAGTTTTCAGGTAGTAGGCCATGCTGAGTATGCCCCTCTAGGTGAAGATATATGTTGTGCGGGGGTATCAGCTATTACACAGACGGCTTTAATTGGCTTACTTAATCACTTGGAAGAGGAACCTAGTTATTCCATAGATAAAGGGAATTTATCAGTTAGTCTAGCTGATAATCTTAGTCAAACTGATAATGAAAAAGCTCAAATCATTCTATCAACTATGTTAAAGGGTTTAGAATCTATGGCAGAAAGTTATGCTGATTTTATAAAAGTTTTTATTCGGAGGTGTTAAAATATGTTTAAGTTTGATTTACAGTTATTTGCTACGAAAAAAGGGGGCGGAAGTACCCGTAACGGAAGGGATAGTGAATCTAAAAGGCTAGGGGTAAAAAGATACGATGGTCAGGTGGTTAAGGCTGGTAATATTTTAGTTAGACAAAGAGGTACTAAAATACATCCTGGCAATAATGTTATGGTAGGTAAAGATGATACTTTATTTGCAGTTATAGATGGTGCAGTTAAATACGAAAGAAAGGGTAAATCTAAAAAGCAAGTTAGTGTTTATCCTGTAGAAAGTATGTTGGGTTAGTTTTTTTATAAGATGTTTTGCCCTTTAAATACCCCTGTTTTTCAGGGGTTTTTTGCTATTAGATAATATTAGTAAGGGGAGTGAACGGGTGATGGAGGCTTCTAAAGTTTTAGCTTTGATAAGGCGACTAAGGCATGATTTTGGTAACCATTTACAGGTCATTGGTGGTTTTACGGAATTAGGTTATACTGGAGAAGTGCAGGATTATATTGCTGATTTGGTTAGGGAGATGGGTGAGGAGAGAATTCTGTTTGAGTTAAATGATCCTGAACTTAGTTTGTTTTTGTTGCAACAAAAGTTATATGCCCAAGAGGTGGGGGTAATGCTCAATTATCAGGTTGTAGA
>JAAYRQ010000004.1 GCA_012518685.1 Syntrophomonadaceae bacterium
ATCATAAGTAATAAACATTTCATTAAGGTTATCTATTAAAGTATTAAGATACTTGACTTGCTTATTGAGTTCATTTTCACTTTTTTTAAGGGCATCTTCGGCTCTTTTCCTTTCGGTAACATCTCGTATCAGACCCTTAAATCCCGTTATTTCCCCTTCTTCTATGATGGGTAAAACCGTACTTTCGACAAACAACTTGTGCCCTTGCTTAGTAGTAACATACCAGCCAAATTCCTTAAAAGGTTTGCCTGTAGTGTAAACCTTGTTAAAGGTCTTTAGAACCTTATCAGCATTCCTTTTATCCATTATGGCTCGGTAATTAAGTCCTAACATTTCATTAGCAGAATAGCCTACTGCTTGTGGTAGGGCTTTATTAAAAAACACAAAATTACCTGCTAGGTCAACTTCAAAATAGGCATCATCTAAGCTTTGGATAATATTACGATATTTTTCTTCACTTTCTAGTAAGGCTTCTTCCTGAGCCTTTTGCACCGTAATATCTCTAACGGTTTGGATAGCCCCTACCCTATTACCCCTACTATCGCTTAATATCGAACTTTTACTAGATAGGTAAGTGCCCTTAATCCCTAATTGAGTGGCAAAGGCTTCCGTATATATAACATCATTGTTAATAAAGGCATTTTTATAATAATCCTTAATCTGCTTATTGCCAGACAGAACAAAATCAACTGAAATCGGGCGGCGATGCCCATAAAAGGGGATAGCATATTCATAATTACCCTTGCCTGTCATCTCTCGGGCTTTTAAGCCTGTTAATTCCTCCATAGACCGATTCCACATGGTAATTCGACCCTCTAAATCTATGGCAAAAGTAGGATCAGGTAAAAAATCTAGTATATCCTGTAGGCTTTGGTGAGCTGCAGCTAAGGCTTCCTTATTGCTTTCACTTTCTTCGAGCTGGTTTCTTAATTCTTCTTCAATAGCTTTTAGTTGTTCATTAGCCGCCCTTAATTCTTGGGATAAGCTCGCTAATTCTAGATTAGACCTTTTTAGTTCCTTTTGGGCTTTTCTTTCATTTGTTATATCCGTAGCTAATCCCATTTCTCCTATGGTCACACCATCTATCACAATCGGAGATGCATTAAGCCTTACTATTCTAGTAGAACCATCTTTATGTACTACTGTAACTACATAAGTGCCAACCTCGTGTTTTAAAAGTCTGCCCTTTAAAATAGAACGAAAATTGGCTTGATACTTTTCTGGTACATACTTCCACATATACTGACCTATTAATTCTTCTGGAGTGTAACCAATTACATCATAAACCTTTTGATTAATAAAAGTTATTTTTCCATCTAAATCATAGGTGTATAAGACTTCGTTCATATTTTCTAACAGATTATTAAGATAAGTCAAATTATTGATGGGGAGCTTTTTATCTTGGGGCAAGGATGCTACACCTCCTTTAAAAAGGATTACACTTTTAAGATTTAACTTAATAATAATTCTACTTATTCTAATAAATACCCTTCTTTTATAGGATATTTTTACTAAGCCTTTGCTACTATTTGATAATTAGTATCTTAAATGCTTGTGTAAAACAAGCGAAATTCCTATACTATTATATAATACTAAATACTAAAGGTTATGGTGAAATAATTGAAAATAGAAAGCCTAAATTTACATGGAATAAGCCTAGAAGAAGCCTTGCAAAAGCTGGAAACTAATCTTAATTGGTGTATAAAACATTCCGTAGAAGTATTAGACATTAATCATGGTAAAGGCTTACATAGCAATCGCAACTTTTCGGTAATAAAATCAGAAGTCCGCAAATTATTAAAAAGTAATCATCTAATAAAAGAAAATAATTATATTATAGTCTGGGGAGAATCTAATCTACCTATAGCTCTTACTTACGATGAAGGTCATACTTTAATAGTAAAAAAGGGCATAGAGAATTCCTACATTGGCGGTAAAAAACAAATAGAAAAGAATTACCGAATATTTTCCGATGAAGGTAAAAAACAACGCAAAATGAACAAAAATATTAATCGTCGCAAAAGGTCGCGATAAAACTATAAAAGAGTTTTGAGGAGGATGTTAATGTTTACCCATGTTTTAGACAATATTTATATGGTATCAACTGGCAACGGTGTTTTCCCTTCATCATTTAGCTTCTATATTGATGATGAAGTAAAAACCCTTATTGATACCCCTTTAGATAATGAATTCCCTACTCTGTTCAAGGATAGACCTGTAAACTTAATAATAAACACCCATTTTCATCGGGATCACAGTGGCAGCAATCATTTATTCCCTGAAGCCAAAGTATATGTTCACCCACTTGATGCTCCAGCTATGCAGTCAGCGGAAGTGTTCAGTGATTTTTATGGGCTAAATGATCCTGAAAATCTATATCTTAAGCCCGAATTTTTAAAATGGCTTAATTTCAAGCCCTCCCGAATCACCAAACATATAAATGATGGGGAAATTATAGAATTGGGGCAAACCAAGTTAGAAGTAATCCATACCCCAGGTCATACCCTAGGGCATTGTGCTTTATTCGATAAAGAAAAGGGTATTGTATATTCAGGAGATATCGATTTAACAGGATTTGGGCCTTGGTACGGTAATAAGATAAGCAATGTTGACGATACTATAATTTCCATTGAAAAAATTATAAAACTCAGCCCAGATATAATCCTTACTGGACATAAAGGAATCATTAATAAAAATGTTGAAGCCAGATTGAAAAAGTATTTAGATAAAGTATATGTAAACGAAGAAAATATTTTAAAAGCCTTGCGAGAACCCTTAACCTTAGATGAGCTAGTTGAACATAAAATTATTTACGGCAGGTGGTATGAACCCCCTATACTATACGCATTTTTCGAGAAAATCTCTTTAAGAAAACATCTAGAACGACTAATCAACTTAGGTTTAGTCAACTTTGAGAAGGGATATTATCTAGCAACTAATACCCGTACTCGTAGGGCTTGTTCCCACTAAAATATAACTTATATCATAAATTTAAATTTAAAAGGCAGCTTGCTTTTAATTTCATAATTTAAGGTGTTTTTGTATGATTCATATTGGGGGAGATTGTTTTTACTAATAACTAGGCTGAAAGCCCAACATAGACCTAAGTAGGGCATTATTTTTGTCATATAAGGTTCTCCAGCTGGATAACGAATATGCATAAGGGGATGAAGCCCTATACCACTTAAATCAAGTCTTAAGCTTAGGTCATCAATCCCTGTATAGGTTTGATATTCGGCCAAGTCAAAATCTAACTCCTCAGTTAGATTTTGATTATCCCGCTTAAAAAATGCCTTAAGCTTACCCTTTTTCCCTTCGCTGTTAGTGGCTAAAAATTCAAAAAACTTGTACCTTCTCGATTTTGTAATTGTGGTAGGATCAGCTATAGTAATAATTAGTCCGTTCTCTGACAACCGCCCTGCAGCTAAGTTGATTAGACCCACAGGATCTTTAAAATGATGAATGGCAGAAGAAAACATAATTATATCATATTCAGCCTCTTCTGCTAAAAAGCTAAAAGCATCTTGCTCAATAGGGGTTATCCCTCTTATATTTGATTTTTTCGCCTTATCATCTGCAATGGCCAGCATTTTATCAGAAACATCAACTAGCTTGACTATAGCCTCAGGGCTACATTCCTTTAGTACAAAGGCAGCCTTGCCAGCACCGCCACACATATCAACCGCCCTAATAGGCTGTTTAATCCCTAATGAATTCCACATTTTTACCACAGCATCAAAAATAACATAATATTCTATGTATTGGTATCTAGGCTCTTCTAATTCCTCATAAAATTTAACAATGGCATCATTGTTATATTTATCTATATTAGCTACTAATATATCTTGTTCCGAATAATCTTCCCACTTTTTTCTTTTAGCCATAATGTCCCCCTTAATAACTTAATACTAAAGACTTCTATTCGGTATAAATAGTGCAATACCTGCAGATATCAAAAAAAAAGAGAATGTATTAACATCCTCTTTTAAAATACCAATTTTATAACATATTATTCCTTAATATCATTACTAATGACTATTTCGTCATCCTCATCTTTTGCCTTTTTAAAGCTATTAATAGCTTTACCAACCGATTCGCCTAGTTGAGGTAATTTACCTGGTCCAAATATAATTAGTACAATTACCAGTATAAAGGCAACCTCCCAAGGACCAAAGTTCCCGATTAAACCAAACATTAATATACCCCCCTTACTCTTCCTATTAAGACAATCATAATACTTTTCCTTACTAATTGATATAGCTTTTTTAATTATATATATTTTTTATATTTGCTCAGTATATTATAAAATGGCTTCGCCAATATAATTGCAAATAGAATATTACCTGTCAAGTGCATAATGTCAAAAGGCAAGCTACTAGTAAAAACCGCTATAAATGTCGCCGTATTCAAAGGATAAGTAAAAGCTAACCAATGCCATACATTAATTATTAGACCATAAAAAATCCCACAAAATCCAGCTAAAGCTATAAAATAAATGTATCTAAGGCTATTTTGTCTCTCACCTAAAAATCCTGCCAAAATACCACACAATCCCCAGCCTAACATTTGCCAAGATGTCCACGGACCTTGTCCTAGGTACAGATTAGAAATAAAAGCCCCTACTGCTCCTACCAAAAAGCCAGAACGCTTACCCCAAGTATAACCCGTTATCATAACTATAAAGGACATCGGCTGGAAACTAGCAATACCTACAAATAAAATTCTGCCAATAGCCGCAAAGGCCGACATAGTAGCCACCATGACTAAATAGTTAATACTTAACTTCTTTTTATTTAGTTCCCCTAAAAATATAATCAATATAGCAACTACTATTATACTACTAGATAGCCCCCAATTAATAGGGGGAGTAATATTTACCACATATAATAGAATGGTCGTAATAAAAAAAATAGCTAACAATTTTAGATTAAATTTCATACCTACTCTCCCAGCAAAAATTTGCAAAAACCTTTAATTACTTTTATCTTCACTATAATATTATCTAACTTATAATATTTTCCTTTAAATTTACTAAGAATTATTTTTTTAAATAATTCATAAAAGATATCTTCAGAATGAACCTTTTAAGACTTCGCGACTATCTACAAGTGTACGGGATTTGAAAGGAGGTACATATTGGAGCATTTGCAAGCAAGAAAAGTTATCCAAAAATCTGCAAACTATGATTCCGTGTTTTTAGTAGATGAATATGGTGATGCAGTATATAAATTTTGCCGTAGCTTGACATATTCAAAAGAAGATGCGGAGGATTTATTTCAAGAAACATTTTTACAGGTAATAAAAAAACCAAACAAGTTATATGCGTTTGACAATCCACAAAGCTATTTATTCTCTACAGCATTATTTATTTGGAAAAGCTGGAAAAGGAAATATGCCCGTCGTAACCGATTAGCACCAGTTGAACCACTCAACGAAACGGTTGAAAGTAAAGATAGCGTAGAGGACAGCTATATGATACAAGAAGAAAATCGAATTGTACAAGAATTGGTTGACGGTCTACCCGACAAATTCAAAATTCCGACCATCTTATTCTACGCAATGGAAATGAATGTATCTGATATTGCTGTTACTTTACAGATTCCAGTCGGTACAGTAAAAAGCAGATTATTCAAGGCGAGAAAACTTGTCGAGAAAGGATTGGGTGATATTCAATATGGGAAATAAGAATAATGAAATGGACAATCTGCTAAAAAGGGCTCTATACAAGGCAGAAAGTCCTAACCCGCTGTTAGTGCAAAAAGTAAAATATGAAATCATCAAGGGGGAATCTATTATGGAAAAATCGACTGTTGTTAAACATTCTTTTAGTTCTGTTGCTGTTCTTGTTTTGGCATTTGTGCTTATTAGTTCCACAGCTTTTGCCGCCTGGTATTTCCTAAAACCTAGTGAAGTGGCAAATACATTTGAGAATAAAGCATTAAGTGCCGCTTTTGATAGTGAAAACGCCATAAACATCAATTCATCCATTACTTCTGGAGATTACACATTTACACTGCTTGGGGTCGTTTCTGGTAAGGATATTTCAGACTTACCTTATTCTAGCGATACTGTTCAAAATGAACGCACATACGCAGTCCTTGCCATTCAAAATGCTGACGGCACAGCAATGCTTGGAACACAGGATGAAAATTATGGACAAATTCCTTTCTTTGCTTCTCCATTGGTAAAAGGATTAAAACCGTGGGAAGTAAATGCATTTACTATGAACGGCGGATATAGTGAAACAGTAGTTGATGGAGTTATGTATCGTTTAGTTGAATGCGATAATGTAGCTATTTTTGCAGACCGTGGTCTATACTTCGTAATAAGCACTAGCTTGGCTTATGATACAGACGCTTTCATTTATAATGAGCAAACTGGCGAAATTAAAGCCAATGAAGACTTTGACGGAGCAAGTGCGGTATTTGAGCTTCCGCTTGATAAGAAATATGCTGATCCAAGTAAAGCTAAGCAATATTTGGATAGTCTTAGTTAATTTGTATGGCTAATGATAGCAATTCCAACTATCGCATAAATATTACTGGCACTATAGCAAACATTATTGATAAAGTTAATTAGAACGATAGCTATTAATGGACGATAAAAATATTATTTCAGGTGCAATAGTTCTGCAAAAGTTAGTAATAAACTACACGGAAAAAGCGGCACGGTGACTACAATATCTACCGTACCGCTTTTTTAAAATACCAGATACTAGGTATCTGTTTATTAAAATACAAAATGGATATTGAAATCTGATGTATATTTTTACAGCCATAGCAACTTTCACATTAAATGTTTTCTTGTCCACCACTTTTTTGGCGATTTCTCAGCAAATACAATTAGTTTGCAACAAATATAAAAGCAGACTTAATTAATAATAAACAAATTCTATATCATCAAAACATACACTGCCTTTTATATGCTTACCTTTGTCGGTTTCCACCATATAAAAATAATCTAGGCTAACAGGTAAAGCAATATCACTAGGAATCGGGACACTTACATATTGCCAACCTACCCAATCAATGTGCGGGGCTAGATTGACTAGATGAGAATTACCTAAGCCATCTTTTAATACCGCTCTAAGCCAAGGAGCCTGTCCGTCTCCATATACCCACATACCTAGCTTTTGGGGTCGAATATTAGTGCTATAGTTCCCCTTATCAGCCTTATCATTTAAGCGAATGTTAATAGAACCGTTATATCCCCTATCCCAATTAGCATAATCATAATTGACCTTAAGACTATATTGCCCATTTTTAACTTGGGTCTTAGAAAGTTCTGCCCATCCGCCTGCATAACCGTCAATATAATACTGGTTTTGGTTAGTTTCATAACTGTCTATTATTTTATTATTTAGACCAGCTACAAAATTAAAACGGGCCTCCTTATCTCCTATGCGAGCAGTTACTACCCCTTCCCCTGTAGTCAAGGGCGTAATAATCCCATCTGGGCTAATATTAGCTATAGTAGCAGGGCTAACTGACCAAGCAATATCTTTATTAGTCAAGATAATAGGGGTCTTATCTGTAGTATAAGCTCTTACCTGTAATAGCTTAGGCGTATTTAGGGGTAGAGAGGCTATACCACTATCGACAAAATCTAGACTGCCTACAGTATCCACTACAACTATCTGAGCACTACTGTTAACCTCCTTATAATTAGCAACTACATCTAATGTTTCAGCTGTATCACCTGCTGTAAAAAGACCATTTTTGTTAATAAGGCTATTACTATTCGGTAAAGTAGAATTAAGCTCCCAAACTACTTCGCCTTTATTAAAATCCGCTGGATGGCTATTACTGTCTGCCCCCCGTACCTTAAAATAAAAACTATTATTTTTAAATATCGTAATATCCCTATCGATTTTGAGTTCGGCTAGCTCATAAGTTCTGGGAGCCTTAGAAACGAATAAAATAGCATTACTTACTAGCCGTTCCCTGCCATCAGATGGTGTATTGATTACATTAATTGCTTCCTCCCCAAACAATCTAGTATTAACTTGGGTAGAGCCTCCACCATCTAGACTGACAGCCGCCACTACCCCTAAGTCTTCTAAGCGTTTTGCCATACTGGGCAAACTAGCCCCATAGCTATTACTAGCTAAACCTCCCCCATCAACGGCTAAGGCTATTACTTCATTATTCTCAGTATAGCCAATAGCGGTTCTAGCTTTATCAGTGGCCCTAATGGTCGCAGTCCCTTTATCCCAATCATTTTCACATAATTTTAACATTTCCGCCTCTGTTAGGGCCCGACCATTTTGCACTAAGGGTAAATAAGAAGATATAGCTTGATTAACCTCTAACCTTCGACCTGTTAAATCATTTAGATTGAAGGAAAAAGTAACCCTATCCCCTACTCTTAAGTTTTGTCTAACCCAATTAGCCTTAAGCCCTTGACTAGCTAAGACTACCATATCAGGGCTTATCGACATGCTATTAAAATTAGGAGAAGTTTCATTAATAGCTACTACCTCAGCACTATATTCTTGCCCTAACCTAATGGCATTACCATTAGTCATATTAACATTTTTTAAAATAGTAAAGTTAGCATTTTGGCCCTGGTCGTCAGTAAAGCTAATTACTGGATTTTCTGCTATTTTGGAAGTAATTAAAAACATTTTATCATACATAACCGCCGTGTTATTACGATTCATGGTATCAATATCTATAGTTGAGTTAGGGCTGTGGTTATTATTCACTATTAGCCTGTTATCCATTTTTACATAAGATATTAAAGGCTTACCCTCCTTATCAATTATAAATATAGGGTACCTACTAGCAGAACCCAAGGTTTCAAATCCTACAATAAGCTCCCCATTTTGCACTTGCAGTCCCAGTGGTGCACCGTAGTGGATGGTGCCAGCTGAAATATTATACATATCCCCATTTATACCTGCTACCACTTGTTTGCCTAGGCCTTGTTCTCTGGAAATATGATGTGATACAGAATTAACTTTTAGCACCCTATCACTGGCTTTACTGGTCATAAGCTCTACACTAGGATCATTAAGATTAGCAGTCAGAATATATTCGTACAAAGCCCTGCCTCCGTTAAGGGGAAAATTATTATTCTTATGAGCCGCAAAAAATATCTCCTTAGCTACTTTCTCATTATGTATAGATTCAGGGTTATTTATGCCTATGGCCTCGGCCTTGGTGGGCATAATTCCTAACGACACAGGCATTACTAAGAAAGAAATTAATAAACAGGAAATGTATCTCTTAATTTGGCTTATCTTATAATCTCTTTTATGCATATTCGCCTCCATTTAATTAACATTATTTATAATAAATTCTAACATAAACCTATACGATTATAAAAAACACCTTCTTGCAGTTATTGATTTTAATTTAGTATTTCTAGCTTAGCTTTATCTTTCCTCTTGACTACTAATTATAATATTTCTACAAATTGGGTATATTATGGATAATGATTAGAAATTAGGAGTAGATGTATTGATGCCTAAAATTGGTTTAATAGTAGATTCCGCTGGTAGTTTACCCCGTAATTTGTTAAACAAGCATTATATTAGTGAAGTAGCTTTTAGAATTAATTTTGGTGAAACAGAATTGCAAGAGAATGTTTCTATTTGTAATATGGAATTTTATCAACGCCTGCTTAATCAACCCCACATAATCCCTAAGACTTCAACTCCTAGCATTTCTGAATGGCTCAGGGCTTTTGAGGAAAAATATAAGGCAGGCTACTTAGATTTTATTGTTACAACTATCGCTAAGCCACTCTCAGCTAGTATCGAATCGGCTACTATCGCCGCCCATGAATTTAAGACCTTATTTCCGAAAGTTAATATACATATTTTAGAATCTAGAACTTGTGGTGCGGGACAGGCTGCCTTAGAAATAAAAATAGCCCAGCTTATTGAGCAAGGAGAATTAACTGCCTTAGATATAGTAAAAAAAGCCCAAGAAATATTACCACACATAATTTCACTTTTTTCAGTAAATGAACTTACCTATATGCGAGCTGGGGGTAGAATCGGAGGGGCTACAGCATTTCTAGGCAAATTAATTAATATCAAGCCAGTTTGTGAATTTATTGATGGGGTAGTACACCCTATTAAACCAGTTCGCTCTAGAAATAAGGCCTTGTGTATCTTAGTAGATGAAGCTATAAATAGAATAAAAAATGCTGAAGAAGCAGTAATTTGTGTACAACATGCCTATTGCCCAGAAGATGCTAGCTTCCTAGTTAATCAGTTACGGGAGAAATTAAACTTTCAAGGAATTATATACGAAAGTAATGTAGGTGCAGTAATAGGCTCCCACTCAGGTCCAAGTGCTATCGGTATAGGCATATGTTTAGAAAATAATTAAGTATATTAAGATAGTAAAAAGGGGGCTAATCCCCTTTTTACTATTAATCTTATTATCTTTCCTTAAATACAGGTTCTCTTTTTTCAAAAAATGCTTTTATTGCTTCATTTTGATCTTCTGTACCGCAACAATAAGTAGTCTGAGCTTGTTCAAACAATAACCCTGCTGCCACACTACTATCCATAGCCGCATTAATTCCCCTTTTAGCCATTTTTACCGCTATAGGTGGTTGGGCAGCTATTCTATTAGCTAAGGCCATAGCTTCTTCCATTAATTTATCCTTAGGCACTACCAACTCTACCAATCCTATTCTAGCCGCTTCTTCTGCATTAATTTCATCACAACTATAGATTAAACGCTTAGCTTGCCCTGGACCAATGAGTTTAGGTAGTCTAGTTGTACCACCCATATCAGGTGCAAGGCCGAAACGAACTTCGGGAATAGAAATCCTTAGATTATCTGCAGCTATCCTGATATCACAAGCTAATATCAATTCCACACCCGAGCCATAACATACCCCCCGTATAGCCGCAATTACTGGCACAGGAAATACCTCCCACCTAGTATATACTGATTGGGCCCAAGGAATATTTTTCATAACAAAACTAGAATTAAAATCTTCTAAGGTACTTAAATCAATCCCTGCCGTAAAATGTTTACCTGCTCCAGTAATAATTACCGCACCCAAATCATCCATGGCTTCTATTTCATTAGCTGCCATCTCAAGTTCTTGCCAGACTGCAGGTCCTACCGTGTTAAGTTGTTCAGGACGATTTAAGGTTAGAATAGCTACCCGTCCTTCTTTAGTAATTAATAAACTTTCATATTTCGACATTAGTAATCCCCCTAA
Organism: Syntrophomonadaceae bacterium; assembly: GCA_012518685.1. GTDB lineage: Bacteria > Bacillota > Syntrophomonadia > Syntrophomonadales > Syntrophomonadaceae > JAAYRQ01. The sequence continues at coordinate 11,194 of JAAYRQ010000004.1, forward strand.
CTAAAATAATTTATAACAAAATTTCTAAGTCACTAACTGGATAGGCTGAACAAGCATGAACATAGCCATTATCCCGATCAGATTTTCTTACATGACTAGATGATTCAAAAACCTGCCCACTTAATACTTTAACCCTACATAGGCTACATTCGCCTGAGCGACAACTAGTCGGGACAGGAATACCTGCCCTTTCCATAGCAATTACTAGAGGCTCGCTAGCTTTAGCCTTTATGGTTTGATCTTTATGAGGCCCTTCTTTTATATTAACAGCAAATTCCTGATGAGCATTAACTTCCTTAGGCCAAGCAGGGGCATTAACAATATTTCCTGCTAGACTAAATACTTCCCGTCTAATCCTTTTCCGCGGAATACCGAGCCTCTCTAATTCAGGTAAGCAAAATTCATACATAGCTGTTGGTCCACATACATAGAAGGTTTTCCTATTAATATCATCTAGCTCTTCCTTAATTAATTTGCCATCAATCAAGCCTTTTAATCCATCATAATCGGCAGGAGGATTAGAAATAACTAAATCATATTTAAAATTAGAAAACTTCTTAGCCTTAGCTAGTAATTCATCATTAAAAAAAGCTTCTTCTAGGGTATTAGCCCCGTAAAATAAATGTATCTTACGCTGAATACCCCTATCTAGCACTTCCCTTATCATGCTCATAAAAGGGGTAATCCCTGTTCCTCCAGCTATAAAAACTAAGTCATTTCCATGGAAAAGAGGATTATAATAAAAATTGCCTGTGGGAGAACTAGCCTCAAATACATCCCCAACTACAACCTTATCTAACAAATAATCAGATACAAAGCCTTCCTTAATTCGTCCTACAGTTATGTCATAATAAGCCCTTTGGGCGGGAGAAGAAGATATGCTATAAGGACGGCTGGTCCTTACCCCAGCAATATCTAAAAATAAATTAATATATTGTCCCGCGAGAAAGGGTGGCAAACTATTAGTAGGTGAAACTAAACGCAGGGTCTTAACCTGGCTAGATTCTTCAATAATATCCATTACCTTTAACTTTACTTTGGAAGGATGAATACGCTCCACATATTCTAGCCATTTTCCCTTGCCCAAACGGTAATCTTGTCCATATTTACGGCATACTTCAATTTCCTTTAAGATATCAGTATAACCTGCAATATCCTGTCTAAAATCCTTTGTAGTCATAATTATTTCACCCCCCGTTTTTTCATATCCCTTAGTATGGCTCTAGCCGCCTGTCCACCAGATGTTAAAGTAGGCTGAAAACCGCCCGAACCTGCCCAAGCACCAGCTGCATATAAACCCCTAATTGAAGATTTTGGGGGAATAAACATATTAGAATCCTTAGGATATTGATCAAAACCATAGAAAGCACCGCCAGGAGTGCCTAAAAATCTCATATGAGTAATAGGGGTGGCTACCTCAATTTCCTCAATATGACTTCTAAAATTAGGATATTCCTTTTCTATCCTAGTTAAAATTTGTTCAGCACATTTAAACTTAGTCGCAGCATATTCGGCAGGTGGTACTTCTAACCACGGCTCAGCATAAGCAAGTGAAACTATCGCTATTTGTGTAGTGCCTTGCGGTGAAGCCTCAGAATCAGAAACATTGTAACAAGTCAGTAAAAAGGGATCATTTTCACTACCGATTATCCTTATAGTCCTATCTTGTTCATCAGGATTATCGGAAGTGTAGAAAAAGTTAGTAGTCTCCTTTATCCCTAATTCTTCTGCTCTACAATCCAAGCCTATAAACATAGTGATAGCCGATACTCCTATGGTGCTTCCTTTTAATATTTCAAACTGTTCTTCTGGAACCTTTTCTGTATCGATGAGTTCAGTATAAGTAATAATAGACGAAACATTAGAGACTACATAATTAGTAGGGATATAATCACCTAAAGAGGTTCTAACCCCTTTTACTTGTCCAGCCTCTACTACAATTTCCTCAGCCTTACAGTTAAATCTTATTTCCCCACCATTATCAATAATGGTATTAACCAAAGCATTAGATAAGGCTTGAGAACCACCCTTAATATGAAAAGGTTTCCATTCTATATAGGAATACATTAAGGCTGCATAATCCACGAAAGCTAGGCTGTGAGTAGGAATTCCCATATAAGACCAATAAGGACTCAAGGCCAGCTTTAATAAAGGATTAGTAAAATACTCGTCTAACACTTCTGCAGTAGGCTTATAAGCGTAGTCGAAGTAGAGGGGATACTTTTCCTTAGATACTTCGGGATCCCTTAAGAAAAAGGCACTAATTACTTGTTCAAAAAACCCATACAATAAATCAAAATATTTTTCTATAGCTGCTTTTTCTTCGGGGAAGTGTTCTGTTAAGACCTTAATTAATTCTGCTTTATCGGCTGG
>JAAYRQ010000023.1 GCA_012518685.1 Syntrophomonadaceae bacterium
CCCGCTGATATTATAGGACAAAAAGTAGTTGATTTTATTGATGATAGACATAAGGAGTATGTGGCTGAACGGATATATAACCGTATTAACCACCGTGAGGCGAGTAGCTATGAAACAATTGTAAACCATAAAAATAATAGTAATATACTAATAAAGCTGAATGCTTCGCCAATAATTAATGAAAATGGTCTAGTAACTGGAGGTATGATTTTAGCCGAAGACATCACGGAAAAGAAGTTAGCCGAAGAACAGTTAAAATTTAGTGAAGCTAGATATAGAGCAATAGTCGAGGATCAGACCGAATTGATATGCAGGACTTCTACGGAAGGGACTATTACTTTCGTTAACGAAGCTTATTGTCGCTATTTTAATACGGTTAGGGAATTAGCCTATGGTACAAATTTCTTAGATAGTATCTATGAAGCAGATCACGACTTAGTGGTGCGATGTATTACTTCATTAAACATAAAATCACCAGTTAAGGTCTTAGAAAGCCGTGCAAAAATGCTAGATGGCACTATAAGATGGATATATTGGACACATCGGGCTATTTATGATGAAGATGGTGACCTTATAGATTATCAATCAGTAGGCAGTGATATCACGGAAAGAAAAATAGCCGAAGATAGACTACAATATATTAGTAAACATGATGTGCTGACTAATATATATAATCGTTATTACTTTGAAAAGCAAATGAAGTATTTTGAAGAAGGCTATTATGCACCTATAGCCTTAATTATTTGTGATGTTGATGGCTTGAAATTAATTAATGATACCCTAGGGCACGATGAAGGTGACGAACTTCTCAGAAGTGTGGCTAGGGTTATAGGGAATTCCCTTAGAAAAAACGATGTCTTGGCTAGGGTAGGCGGGGATGAGTTTGCTATAATAGTACCTGGTGCTAAGCTACGAGCTACTGAATCTGTAGTAAAAAGGATTCGGGAGAATATTATTATATATAATGAATCTAATCCTAAATTCCCCTTGAGTTTGTCGATGGGTTATGCGGTTCGCCACGATACTAATGTATCCATGTTGGAATTATACCAAGAAGCAGATAATAACATGTATAAGGAAAAACTTCATTCTGGGCAAAGTGCTCGCAGTTCCATAGTCCATACTTTAATGAAAGCCTTAGAAGCACGGGATTTTATTACTGAGAGACATGGTGATAGGATGCAAGATTTAATGGTTAAAATGGCGAAAAAGTTGGGAATGGGCGAACAGAAAATTAATGACCTAAAATTATTTGCCCAGTTTCATGATATCGGTAAAGTGGGTATCTCTGATACAATCCTTTTTAAAGAAGGTCCTTTAACTAATGAGGAATATGCTATAATGAAAAGACATAGTGAAATAGGTCATCGCATAGCTTTATCAGCCCCTGAATTAGTTCATATAGCTGACTGGATATTAAAACATCACGAATGGTGGAATGGTCAGGGCTATCCTTTAGCCTTAAAAGAAAATGAAATACCTATAGAGTGTAGGATATTAGCCATTGTAGATGCCTATGATTCAATGACTAATGATAGGCCATATCGTAAAGCTATGACACAGGCTAAAGCGATACAAGAACTAATAGATTTTGCGGGCAAGCAATTTGACCCTAAATTAATACAGGATTTTTTAAAGGTGATAGGGGAAATAGTTAAATAATGATTATAAATTAATTATATAGTTACTATTAATAGCCTTATAAAATAAATTCCCAGTAATGGGAATTTATTTATTTAACAGATGTTTTTCTCCCAATTCATAATATGTGATATTATAAGTATGGGAGATAGACGAATTTTATAAAGGTGGTTATATTTTATGGATCTTTTGGCAGGGCTAAATGATAAACAAAAAGAAGCAGTATTGCATATAGATGGGCCTTGTATAGTTTTAGCTGGTGCAGGTAGTGGAAAGACAGGGGTATTAACTAAAAGAATTGCTCATCTGGTTGATAAGGGTATAGAGCCTAATAATATCCTAGCTATAACTTTTACTAATAAAGCTGCAGGTGAAATGAGAAATCGATTAAATGATATGTTGCCTAATTTTGCTGGAAGCTGGATTCAAACTTTTCATGCAGCCTGTTTTAAAATTCTACGCATGGATATAGATAAGTTAGGTTATGATAAGAATTTTACTATTATTGATGATAATGAAGCTAAAAACTTAATTAAGGCTATTTTAAAAGAGGAAAATGATTATGAAACGAAACCAGAATATATTCATTATATTTTTAAAAATGCTAAAAACAGTTTAGAGAATTACGAAAGTTATTTTGCTAATTTATCAGAACCATTGGAGGAAAAAAATAAATATTTTAGCTTATTTAACACTTATAATTTTAGATTAAAGGAATTAAATGTAGTTGATTTTGAAGACCTGATAGTATTATGTATTAAGCTTTTTGAAAATTTTCCAAATGTCTTAGAAAAATATCAAAACTGGTTTAAATATATCATGATAGATGAATATCAAGACACTAATTATGCTCAGTATATGTGGGCTAAGCTTTTAGCATCCAAGGATGGGAATATTTTTATTGTAGGTGACCCTGACCAATCTATATATAGCTGGCGGGGTGCTGAGCCTTATAATATTAATAGATTTTTAAAAGATTATCCTAATTGTAAGGTAATAAAACTAGAAAAGAATTATAGATCTACCCAGACTATATTAACTGCCGCTAATTCGGTAATTAAGCACAATGAAAGTTTTATAGAAAAAAATCTTTATACTGATAAGGGTGAAGGTGAAAAAATCGTACGCTTTTGTGCTGGGGATAGTTTCCATGAAGCCGCCTTTGTAGCTGATACAATTTCAGAACTAGCAGCTAAAACTAATCGGGAATTTAGAGAATTTGCGGTGTTTTATCGTACTCATGCCCAATCAAGGGCTATTGAAGAGTCTTTATTCAGGAAGAACATTCCTTATAATATTGTAGGTGCTCATAAGTTTTATGAACGCAAGGAAATTAAGGACATAATCGCTTATTTAAGATTAGCTATTAATAATAATGATAAATTAAGTTTTGAACGGATTATAAATGTGCCTAGAAGGGGTATAGGTGACAAAACTGTAGAAAAAATAGAAAACTATGCTAATGAAAAAAACTTAACTGTCCTAGAAGCCTTGGAATATGTAGAGGATATACCAGCACTAGGCAAAAAGGTTACAGGTAAGTTGCAAGAATTCTATGGCATGATTAATTATTTTGCTAAGTTAGCTGAAGATGATGCGGCAGTTGCTGAAATCATAGACGAAGTTTTGAATATGAGTGGTTATATCCAAGACTTAAAAGATAGTGGACAACCTGATGCCCAAACTAAACTAGAAAATTTACAGGAATTGAAATCATTGAGCCTAGAGTTCGCAGATGAAGAAGAAAATACCTTAGAGGATTTTTTGGCTAGGGTGGCCTTAGTACAAGATATAGATGATGTTGATAATGATAATACGGTGGTCTTAATGACCTATCACGGGGCTAAAGGCTTGGAATTTCCTATAGTATTTATGACTGGTATGGAAGAAGGAGTTTTTCCTTCCTATCGTAGTGATAGTGTGGAAGATATTGAGGAAGAAAGACGCTTGTGTTATGTAGGTATAACTAGAGCTATGGAGCAGTTATTCTTAACCAATGCGGAATCTCGTCTATTGTACGGATATGAAAGAAGTAACCAGCCTTCTAGGTTTTTAGAAGAAATACCAGAGGACTTACTTTCTACTTATACTAGGCATGGTAAGCCTATAGTTAAAGCAGTTGTAGGAATTAGAGTATTTCATAAAAAATTCGGGGCAGGTTTAATTACCGATATTATTGAAGATGGCGAAATTGCCATAATTGATTTTGATCAGGCAGGAGAAAGGATGCTTCGTTTAGATTTGGCACCTTTGGAAAAACTAATCTAAGATAATATTGAAAACTTGGGGGGCATAATGGAAGTAAATAAGCGGATTGAGGCTTTGCGTGCAGAAATTACTAAGTATGAACATTATTATTATAATCTAGATAATCCACTTATAAGTGATAGAGAATTCGATAATTTAATGCAAGAGTTAATTAAGTTAGAACAGGAACATCCTAACTTAGTAACTATAGACTCTCCTACCCAAAGGGTAGGAGGGAAGCCTATGGATAAGTTTCCAGATTATGCCCATCGTCATCCTTTATTAAGTCTAGATAATGCTTTTTCCTTTGCAGAATTATTAGACTTTGATCAGAAAATAAAAAAGCTTGTTCCTAACCCTTCTTATGTGGCAGAACTTAAAATTGACGGCTTATCTATTTCCCTTATCTATGAAAATAGTCAGCTTATTAGGGCTGCTACCCGTGGAGACGGATTGGTAGGGGAAGATGTTACTTTAAATATTAGAACTATTAAAAATATCCCCCTGAAATTATCCGAAGATATTAGTCGCTTAGAGGTCCGGGGGGAAATTTTTATGCCTAAAAAGGATTTCTTGAAATTGAATGATGAGCAAGAAGAACAAGGGGGAAAGGTTTTTGCTAATCCCCGTAATGTAGCCTCGGGTTCTGTTAGGCAATTAGATCCTAGTATAACTGCTAAAAGGAAGTTGTCGGCTTTTGTCTATGATTTATTATATATAGAAGGGCTTAGCCTGTCTGAGCAAGTAGAAATCTTAAGTTATTTACAGAAGCTCCACTTGCCAGTAAATGATAAGTGGCAATTATGTAACAACATAGAGGAAGTTTATGACTACTGCTTAAAATATCAGGAGCTTAGACATGATTTGCCCTATGAAATTGATGGCATAGTTATCAAGCTAAACCCCTTTTCATACCGAAGCCAATTAGGGGAAACCGCTAAGAGTCCTAGGTGGGCCATAGCTTATAAATTTCCCGCCGAAGAAAAGGAGACTATTCTCAATGATGTAGAAATTAATGTGGGCAGGACAGGCATAATTGCTCCTACTGCTATTTTAAAGCCAGTTTCCATAGCGGGAACTGTGGTGGGTAGGGCCAGCTTACATAATTTTGATTTGATTAAGGAAAAGGATATACGGATAGGTGATACTGTTTTAATCCATAAGGCGGGAGATATTATTCCTGATATCATTCGCCCTATGGGAGAAAAAAGAACTGGGGAAGAAAAAACAATTCATCCTCCTACTAATTGTCCTGCTTGTAATAGTTTAGTAGTCAAATTTGCTGATGAAGTGGCTATTCGTTGTGAAAACATTAATTGTCCAGCTAGGTTGAAGGAAAGCTTGATATTTTTTGCCTCTAAATCTGCTATGGATATCGAAGGACTAGGCCCAGCTATAGTAGAACAGCTGGTTAAAGAAAAATTAGTAAGTAGTATTGACGATTTATATAAGCTTAATCATAGCCAGTTGCTCGAATTAGAAAGAATGGGTGAAAAATCAGCCCTTAATTTACTAAATGCTATTAATGTAAGTAAGGAACGACCACTTCACAAGTTAATAACAGCTTTAGGCATAAGGCATATTGGGGCGAAAACAGCTTATACATTAGCTGAACATTTGCAAAACATTGATAATTTCAAACATGTTACTGAGGAAGAATTGAAGAAAATACCTGATATTGGAGATAAAATGGCCGAAAGTGTAGTGAAGTTTTTTGCTGAGCCTCGTAACTTAGAGACCATCGAAAGTCTAAAAGCTTTCGGGGTTAATGTAGTGCAAGTTAGTATAAATAATAAAACTACCCTATCAGGTCTAAGCTTCGTTATTACTGGTACTTTAGAAAATTATACTCGTAAGGAAGCTGAGGAATTAGTAGTTTCTCTGGGTGGAAAAGTTACTAATAGTGTTAGTAAAAAAACTAATTATGTAATTGTAGGTAGTGAGCCAGGTAGTAAAGCTGAAAAGGCTAAGGAATTAGGCATTAATATTTTGAATGAGCCAGATTTTATTAATTTAATAGGGAAGGTATAATGCAGGGTATTTTGCTTTGCGTTTTCTTTTTTTATAATTTATTTCATTTTTAAAAAGTAGGGAATTATAAATGACGGGAACGATTATAAATGTATTGGCGATTCTAGGAGCGGGTTTTGTAGGTCTATTATTAGGTAAGGGGATACCGAAAAACATTAGCCAGACTATTGAAGATGGTTTAGGTATATTAGTCTTAATAATAGGAATTCAATATGCCCTCAAGGCTGATAGCTTAGCTATTGTCGGCATCAGTCTAGCTTTGGGTGCTATTATTGGTGAAGTAAGGGCTTGGGAGACTAGGCTAGACAAGGTTGGAAACTTACTACAAAGTAGATTTAGCCAAGGCGAAGATAATCAATTTGTCAAGGGTTTTGTATCTGCTAGTCTCTTGTTTTGTGTAGGTGCTATGGCAGTAATCGGTGCTTTGGAAGACGGTTTAACTGGGAATTATCAGATATTATTAATTAAATCAATTTTAGATGGTATTTTTGCCCTTATTTTTGCTGCTAGCATGGGAATTGGAGTATTGTTTTCTGCTATTCCAGTTTTGATATATCAAGGTAGTATAAGTTTAGCATCAACTCTTATAAAGCCTATCTTAACAGATCCTATGCTTAATAATATTACAGCTTTAGGTGGAGTATTAATTGCTGCTCTAGGCTTAAATATTATTGGTATTACTAAAATTAAGGTAGCTAATCTCCTGCCAGGTATAGTGGTAGTGCCTATAATAATGGCTATTTATGCTTTAATTTTTTAAATATAAATATATTTAAGCTATATTATTAAGAGTTAAATTACCTATTAGACAGCTTATTAGGAAAAATGTTAGTTAATTAGGTATTCTTTTGATATAATATTGGTCGTAAATGTTTTTTTAAGAAACTAAGGAGGTTTTTTTATGTCTTTTACCGTTGAAGAAGTGGAAAAACTGGCTTTATTAGCCAAGATAGATATTAATGAAGATATTAAACTCTATGCTGACCAATTAAATTTGCTTTTAAATTATGTAAGTATAATAAAAGATGTTAACACCGATAATGTGGAACCTTTAATTTATATATTACCTAATTACAATGTTTTTCGGGCTGACGAAATTATGCCTAGTATAGGTCAAGATAAGATATTACAAAATGCTACTGTTGTAGAAGAGGGATATTTTAAAGTTCCTAAGATTATTTAGTAGGGAGTGAAGTGCATGTCAGCTTATAGGCTAACTATAAAACAATTAGAGAACCTGCTTAATAAACGAGAGATATCAGCTTCTGAAATTGTTGATTCTTTTTTAACTCGTATTAATCAGATAGATGATAAGGTTAAGGCTTTTGTAACTGTTACTGATGAGGTGGCAAGAAATCAAGCTAAACAAGTGGAAAAGTCTCCATCCCCGTCTATGCTTAAAGGTATTCCTTATAGCTTGAAGGATAATATCTGTACTGATGGAATTAAGACTACCTGTAGTTCTAAGATGCTAGAAAATTTTACCCCTAATTATGATGCTACTGTAGCTAGTCAACTTAAAACAGCAGGGGGAATTTTATTAGGTAAGCTAAACTTAGATGAATTTGCCTTAGGTACTTCTACGGAACAGTCAGCTTTCTTTCCTACTTGTAATCCTTGGGATTTAAGTAGGGTTCCAGGTGGCTCTTCTGGTGGGGCAGCCGCTGCAGTCGCGGCAGATGAAACTCCTTTTGCCCTGGCTACTGATACAGGCGGTTCTATTCGTCAACCTGCCTCTTATTGTGGGGTGGTAGGCTTAAAACCTAGTTATGGTAGAGTATCTAGATTAGGAGTTATGGCAGTAGCCTCCTCTTTTGATCAGGTGGGCATAATAAGTAAGAATGTGGAAGATAGTGCTATAGTTTTAGGCAGAATTGCAGGTAAAGATTATCAGGATTCTACTAGTTTGGATGCCCCTGTACCTGATTATACTACTTTTCTGATTACTGATATAAAGGGAATGAAAATAGCCTACCCTAAAGAGTTTTTTGCAGAAAGCTTTGATAAAGAAGTTAAGGCTACAGTTATAAAAGCCCTACACAAGTATGAGGAATTAGGGGCTATAGTAGAGGAAGTATCTATACCTAATGTAGAATATGCACTGCCTATTTATCATGTTTTAGCGGCGGCAGAATTTAGTACGAATTTAGCTAGATTAGATGGGATTCGTTATGGTTTTAATGACAAATCAGCCGATAATTTGACCGATATGTATCTCAAAAATAGGGGTCTGAGTTTAGGAGCAGAAGTTAAAAGAAGGACTTTGTTCGGTTCTTTTGTACTTAGTGCTGATAATTACGAAAAATATTATTTGCAAGCCTTGAAAATTAGAAATTTGATTTATCAAGATATGCAAAAAGTTTTGGCTAATTATGATATTATAATTTCCCCTACTACGCCAAATACGGCTTTTAAAATAGGAGAACAGGCGGCTAGTCTATTAGATTTATACAATAATGATATATTAACTGTAACTGCAAGCATAGCTGGGCTTCCTGCTATGTCTATTCCTTGCGGTTTTGTAGATAATTTACCTGTAGGTATGCAGATAATGGGGAAATCCTTAGATGAAGGTCAGCTTATAAAAGCAGCTTATGCTTTTGAGCAGCATACTAGTTATCATCAAGAAAAACCCGATTTGGGGGTGAATTAAATGTATAGTGAATATGAAGTAGTTATTGGTCTAGAAGTACATGTGGAGTTAAAAACGAAAACGAAGATTTTTTGTGGCTGTTCTACGGAATTTGGAGCCCTGCCTAATTCGCAAGTATGCCCAAGCTGTGCAGGTTTTCCTGGCATGTTACCTGTCTTAAATGAACAAGCAGTGGAATACGCAATCAAAGCGGGTTTAGCTCTAAATTGTGGGATTGCCGATTATTGTAAGTTTGATAGAAAAAATTATTTTTATCCTGATTTACCGACAGCTTATCAGATTACACAATTTGATTACCCTATATGCCTAGAAGGACATTTGGATATTGAGTTAGATGGTAAGAAGAAAAGAATAGGTATTACTAGGGCACATTTGGAAGAGGATGCCGGAAAGCTAATTCATCAAGGTAGTATTACTACTTCCCCCTATTCCTTGGTTGATTTGAACCGAGCAGGGGTACCGCTTTTGGAAATAGTCTCTGAACCTGATATGCGTAGTGCTGCTGAGGCTAGGGCTTATATGGAAAAGCTACGCTCTGTTTTGTTATTTGCAGGGGTATCGGATTGTAAAATGCAAGAAGGTTCTCTAAGATGTGATGCTAATATTTCAGTACGACCTATTGGAACTACTACTTTTGGTACTAGGGTAGAAATAAAAAATCTTAATTCTTTTCGGGCTTTGGAAAGGGCTATTGAATATGAAGCCAAAAGACAAGTTGATGCTATAGAAGATGGCGAGGAAATCGTACAGGAAACTAGGACTTGGGATGAAGAAAAACAAGTTACAAAATCTATGCGAACTAAGGAAGAAGCCGAAGATTATAGATATTTTCCTGAACCAGATTTACCACCAGTTAGAATTGCTAGGGATTTAGTCGAACAGATTAAAAATGGCCTGCCTGAACTACCTGAACAGGCTGTAGCAAGATTAGTTAATGATTATGAATTATCAGAATATGATGCTAGTGTTTTAACTCTAACCCCAGAATATCTTAAATTTTTTGATGACAGTGTAAAGATATTCAATGATGCTAAGCTAGTTGCTAACTGGATGATGGGGGATTTAAATAGATTATTAAATAATGCCAATATGGAAATTGGTGAAGGCAAAATATTACCAGCTGATTTTACAGACTTATTATTCCTGATTGATAAAGGGGAGATAAGTGGTAAAATGGCTAAAAATGTTTTAGAAGAAATGTTTAATTCAGGCAAGAACCCCAAAGATATTGTTAAGGAAAAAGGCTTAGCTCAGATATCTGATGAAGATACCTTAATTACCATAATTGAGGAGATTATAGTTAAAAATCCTAAGGTTGTGGAGGATTATAAACAAGGTAAAGATAAAGCGTTTGGCTTTTTCGTAGGGCAGGTTATGAAGGCTACCAAAGGTCAAGCTAACCCTGCTGTTGTAAATAAGTTGTTGAAAAAATCTTTAGAGTAGGGAGTGAATTTATGTGATATTTGATAGTATTAACCGCGATTGGTTTAGAGAAGCAGGAGCAAAAGTTAACATAGTTGATACTACTTTGCGGGATGGGGAACAGACTGCAGGTGTGGTATTTTCTAATGCGGAAAAGGTTCGTATAGCGAAATATTTAGACCAGATAGGGATAGACCAGATTGAAGCAGGAATTCCTGTAATGGGTGGTTTTGAAAAAGACTGCATTAAGGAGATTGTAAGTCTAGGCTTAAAATCCAGTATTATGGCTTGGAATAGAGCGGTAATAGCCGATATAAAGGAGTCCATTTCTTGTGGTGTAGATGCAGTTGCTATATCTATATCTACTTCCGATATTCACATTGAACATAAATTAAAAACTACTAGGGAAGATGTTCTCAATCGTATGGCTGATGCGGTGAAATTTGCCAAGGATAATAATCTGTATGTTTCCGTTAATGCAGAGGATGCTTCCCGTTCTGATATTGATTATTTAACGGAATTTGCCTTAATAGCTAAACATGCTGGAGCTAATAGACTTAGATTTTGCGATACTGTAGGAACCCTTACTCCTTTAACCTCTTATCGCTATGTAAAAACCCTTATAGATGCTGTGGGATTACCTATTGAAATGCATACCCATAATGATTTTGGTATGGCAACTGCGAATTCCCTAGCTGGTGTTTATGCAGGGGCTAATTATGTAGGGGTAACCGTTAATGGACTAGGGGAAAGGGCAGGCAATTCTTGCTTAGAAGAAGTAATTATGGCTTTAAGGTATTTAATGGGTGTTAATGTAACATATGATACGAAAATTTTTAAGGAAGTAGCAGAATATGTAGCTGAAGCCTCAGGGCGAGCATTACCAGTAAGCAAACCTATTGTAGGTTCTAATATTTTTGCCCACGAATCTGGCATTCATGGTGATGGTGTTATAAAAAATCCTTTGACTTATGAAGTTTTTACTCCAGAAGAAGTGGGCTTAGAAAGGCAAATTGTGATTGGCAAACATTCGGGTTCTAATTCCGTAAAGTCTAAGTTTACTAATGAATATGGCATAGAATTAACTGATGAGGAATCCCAAATAGTCTTAGAAAAAGCTCGGGAATTATCTATAGAACTTAAAAGGTCATTATTTGATAAAGAATTAGTTTATTTATATGAAAATTATCAAAAAGAGGGGAGATAAAAATTGGGAAAAACTATTGCTGAAAAAATACTGTCTAACAGAAGTGGTCAAGATGTCAAAGCTAATGACATAGTAATAGCGGACTTGGATTTTGTTATGGGGCAAGATGGTACTTCGCCTTTGGCTATTAGGGCTTTTAGGGAAATGGAAGCTAAAGGGGTGTTTGATCATAATCGTATTGCTATGGTTATCGATCATAGTGCTCCTAGTCCTTTAGAGGGAGTTTCTGAACTACACCACCAGATGCGAAGTTTTGCTAATGAACAAAATATTCATTTTTACGATATTGGTGATGGGGTATGTCACCAATTAGTTCCCGAACAAGGACATATTGTGCCTGGTAATTTAGTTATTGGGGCTGATTCCCATACTTGTACTTATGGTGCCATTAATGTTTTTTCAACTGGAGTAGGTTCGACTGATTTGGCAGCAGGACTAATATCGGGAAAGCTATGGTTTAAGGTACCAGAAACTTTTAAATTTGTGCTTAATGGTAAATTACCCGAGGGTGTTTATTCTAAAGATCTTATCTTATATTTAATTGGTGATGTAACCGCAGATGGAGCCACCTATATGGCTGCAGAATATGTGGGAGAAGCCATTAGTCATTTATCTATTGAAGAAAGATTTACTATAAGTAATATGGCTATTGAAATGGGAGCTAAATGTGGATTAATGGAAGCCGATGATAAAACTATTGAATGGGTTAAGGCTCATACAAATAAGGAATTTACCCCTGTAAAAGCTGATGCAGATGCTACTTATGCCAAAGTTAAGGAATATGATGTCTCTAATTTAGGCCCACAAATAGCTATGCCGCACACAGTTGATAATGTAGCTAATATTGGTGATGTAAGTCATGTACAAGTACAACAAGGTGTAATAGGGACTTGTACTAATGGTAGGATGGAAGACCTGCGTATTGCTGCAAAAATACTCAAAGGCAAAAAACTTCATAAGGGGACTCGCTTAATTGTGGCACCAGCCTCTAGGGAAATAATGCTTAATGCTATGCGGGAAAACCTTTTAGAAATTCTAGTGGAAGCTGGGGCAGCAGTTGTTACACCTGGTTGTGGCCCTTGTGTAGGTACTCACAATGGGGTACCTTCTGATGGGGAAAATGTTATTTCTACTGCTAATCGTAATTTTAAAGGGCGTATGGGTAATAATAGGGCCTTTGTTTATTTAGGTTCTCCTGCTACGGTAGCTGCTTCTATGATTACAGGTAGAATTACAGATCCTAGGGAATTCTTATAATTAGGACAGGAGGATAAATATGGACTTAAAAGGTAGTGTGCATAAATTCGGAGATGATGTTAATACAGATTATATCATTTCTGGTCGTCATAAATTTAAAACCTTAGATATGAAGGAGTTAGCCAAGTATGTGATGGAGGATTTAGATCCTGACTTTTATAATAAAGTTACCCCTGGAGATTTTATTGTAGGGGGTAGTAATTTTGGCTGTGGTTCTTCTAGGGAACAAGCACCCCTAGCTATAATTAATGCTAATATAAGTGCGGTAATAGCCAAATCTTTTGCCCGGATTTTTTATCGTAATTGCATTAATACAGGACTGCCTGTAATAGAATGTGATACAGATAAAATTGATGCTGGTGATGAATTAGAGATTAATTTACAAGCTGGAGTCATTCACAATAAAACTAAAGGTGTAGATTTGCCGATTACTCCCTTACCTGATGTTATGTTACAGATATTATCCGAGGGTGGTCTGGTAGAACACTTTAGAAAAAATGGTACTTTTAAATTTGATTAAAAGTTTAAAGAGGAGTGTAACTCCTCTTTTGTATAATGAATACAATTATATTTAGGAGGTTGTTAGCATGAAGGGTAGTAAAATAACTATGGAAAATGGACTTTTAAATGTGCCAGATTACCCCGTTATTCCCTTTATCGAGGGTGATGGTACTGGACCAGATATATGGAGGGCAGCTTCTAGAGTATTAGATGCGGCAGTAGAAAAAGCCTATAAGGGCAAAAAGGCTATCGTGTGGAAAGAAGTACTGGCTGGGGAAAAAGCTTTTAAAGAAACTGGGGAATGGTTGCCGCAGGAAACTTTAGACACTATTAGAGAATATATTATCGCTATTAAAGGACCTCTTACCACTCCTATAGGTGGTGGCATTCGCTCTCTTAATGTAGCCTTAAGACAGGAGTTAGATTTATATACTTGTCTAAGACCCGTGCGGTATTTTGATGGGGTACCTTCACCAGTAAAAAGACCTCAAGATACCGATATGGTTATATTCAGAGAAAATACTGAAGATATTTATGCAGGGATAGAATATGCCCAAGGCAGTAAAGAAGCCCAACAGTTAATTGATTATTTACAAAATGAATTAGCTGTCGATAAAATTCGCTTTCCTGAAAGCTCTGGGATTGGTATTAAGCCTGTATCTGAAGAAGGTACCAAAAGATTAGTCAGGGCTGCTATCGAATATGCTATTAATGAAAATAGAAAATATGTAACCCTAGTCCATAAGGGTAATATTATGAAGTTTACCGAAGGGGCTTTTAAACAATGGGGTTATGATGTAGCAGAAGCAGAATTTGCGGATAAAGTATTTACCTGGGATCAATATGATAGAATAGAAGCAAGTGAGGGTACTGAAGCTGCTAATAAGGCTCAAAGCGAAGCTGAAGCCGCAGGCAAAATTATCATTAAGGATTCTATCGCAGATATATTTTTACAACATATATTACTTCGTCCTAAAGAACATGATGTAGTAGCTACTTTGAATTTAAATGGAGACTATATATCTGATGCCTTAGCGGCTCAGGTGGGGGGCATAGGCATAGCACCAGGTGCTAACATTAACTATATAACTGGTCATGCTATTTTTGAAGCTACCCATGGTACAGCACCTAAGTATGCGAATTTGGATAAAGTTAATCCTTCCTCGGTTATTTTAAGTGGGGAAATGATGTTCCGCCATTTGAACTGGCATGAGGCAGCAGATTTGATTATTAGTTCTATGCAAAAAACGATAACTTCTAAAGTTGTTACTTATGATTTTGCTAGGGGTATGGAGGGTGCCACCCAAGTAAAATGTTCTGAATTTGCCGATGAATTAATTAAAAACATGTAGGCTGATAGCTTTTAGTTAGAAAATGTATAATTAATAATTTTACATTATTAATGGTTGATTAGGGGATGGGTGAAGATTATGAAAATCGCCGCTTTTTATAGAGGGAAAAAACCTGTTTTGTCTCTGGAGATATTTCCACCTAAGAAGGATTATTCATTAGGAACCATTTTTGCTACCATTGATGAACTGAAAAAATTAAATCCTAAGTTTATTAGTGTTACTTATGGGGCTGGGGGCAAAGAAAAGGATAAGACAGGGGAAATAGCTGCTAGAATTAAAGAGGATTATGGTATAGAACCTTTGGCACATCTAACTTGTGCGAGACATACTAAGGCTGAGGTTGATGCTATATTAGATGAGTTATGGCAAGCAGGGATTCGTAACATTCTGGCTTTACGGGGTGATCCGCCTGAAAATGAGGCAGATTTTGACTTTAGTCAACAGGAATACCGTTATGCTTACGAATTAATCGATGATGCTAGGGCTAAAGCTGATTTTGGTATAGCTGCTGCAGCTTATCCCGAAGGACATTCGGAGTGTAGTAGATTAAGTGCCGACTTAACTAACTTGAAAATGAAGGTGGATAGGGGAGTCGATTTCCTTATTACCCAAATGTTTTTTGATAACCGCATTTATTATGATTTTGTTGATAAAGCTATAACTAAGGGGATTAATATTCCTATAGTTCCTGGTATTATTCCCGTTTTAAATGCCAAGCAAATTAAACGAATCATCTATTTATCAGGTGCTTCTATACCACACACGCTCTTAAAACTAGTAGATGAGTATGAAGATAGCCCTGATGATATGGCTAAGGCAGGTACCGATTTTGCTTCTTCACAAGTCCAAGATTTAGTCACTAATAAGGTTGTAGGGGTACATCTATATACAATGAATAAAGCAGAAGCTATTACGGAGATAGTAAATAATGTAGGCTTAGGATAAAATAATTAATAATTAACGATAAAAAGTGGGGCTGATAAAATTACCAGTCCCACTTTTTTAATTCCACTACTAAGAAACTTGTTGTACGGTTTCTTTATACAAATGCCGTAATTTATTATAAAGATTTCTAGCTTGAGTTAGATTATTTTCTTGGGCTGCTATTTCTATTTCTGCGGCTACTTTTGAAATATCAATAAAACCATATAAACCAGCCGAGCCTTTTATATCATGGCTGATGCTTTTGATTTTGCTTATATCTTGTCTGCTTAAATAAGTGTGCAATTCCTTAATATGTTCATTTAATTGTTGTATAAAATCGGGAATTAGTTCCTGGATAAAAAGATTATTATAATATGCTGTTTTGGCTGCTGGTGGATGATTAAGATGCTTATTGATTTCGGCAACCAATTCTTCAGCTTTAAAAGGTTTGGCAATATATGAATTACAGCCGCTAGCAATGCATTTTTCTCGATCTCCACTCATAGCATGGGCTGTCATAGCTATAATAGGAATATTAGTTAAACTGACATCCTTTCTAATCATATAGGCAGTATCGTAACCGTCCATAATGGGCATTTGCATATCTAATAAAATCATATCATAGATATGGTTTTCGAGGATTTGTAAACATTCTAAACCATTGTTAGCTGTATCAACTTCAAAACCATAATTTTTTAGCATTTCGCAAACTATTTTTTGATTAACCGTATGATCTTCAACTACTAATATAGTGCGTGGTGCAAAAGCAGTGTTCTCGTCGGAAATATTCAGATAATCGTGATTCGCCTCAGTATTATTTTGGGGAATGGGGAATTTTACAGGTATATTAATAAGGAATTCGGTTCCTTTGGATAATTGACTATTAACTTTAATATTGCCTTGCATTAAGTCAACTAGTTTTTTACAGATATACAGCCCAAGACCCGTCCCACCATATTCCCTTGAAGCAGAATTATCCACTTGGGAAAAAGGATCAAAGATATAGGGTAATGAATGTCTAGGGATACCGATACCAGTATCAGATACCATGATGATTAAATTCGGTAATTCATTGTATTCTATATATGCTTTTAGCCTTATAGTACCACTGTTGGTGAACTTTATGGCATTTAATAAGACATTAGTTAAGATTTGCCTTAGCTTATAATGATCTAGGTGTAGCCTTATATTAGATATAGAGTTTAAATCTAATTCTAGGTTTAGGCCCTTTTCTTTTAGGGCGGGTTCTATCATAGCTATTGTGCGGCTAAATATATTATATATACTACAATCCTCAGGGTTTAAATCAATAATGCCAATTTCGATTTTAGACACATCTAGGATATCATTAATGATGCTTAGCAAATCTTCCCCACATTCCCTAATAATGCTTATATTATCATATTGCTCTCTAGTAGCCATACCCTGTTCTAGTAATTCAACAGCTCCTAAGATGCCTATCATAGGAGTTCTGATTTCATGACTCATATTCGCTAAAAACTGACTTTTAGCTAGGTTGGCAGCCTCAGCTTTTTCTTTCGTTCTGATTAATTCGGTAATATCAGTAGAAGTTATTACATAAGCACTAGACTTATCATTATATACTACAGGGTCTATACGATTCATAAAAAATCTTTTTTCATTACTTATTATAAATTCGTGTTCACCTTGGCAGCTATTACCAGATATCACTGATGATAGGATTTGTACTACATTTTCCAGACGATATCTAGGTAAGACATTTTGTATAGCGTCCTCAATACAGGAGTAATTGCTGATATTAAATAGTTTTTCGGCTTGCCGATTGTAAAAATGAATAGTGCCATTATAACCTATGACGATAATGCTTTCCTGAATATTATCTAATAAAATGTCTTGGTTTTTTAATATTTCCGTAAAATGTAGGGAGTCTTGGTTAGATACTGTTTTCATATAAGTATCCTTAGTATCTTTCTCATTTAAAAAATTGGGTTTGCTAGGTGTTATTGTCTTTTTTAAATGTACCCATATTTTGTAGAACAAGCCTATGCAAAAAGCTAATACTACGGTAGGTATAATGATAGCCACAAAGAATGATACAACAAAATAATTACATAGATAAAGTAAAACAATATCTAACCATATAAAAACTAATATAGTCGTTATCATTATCCCTATCCTGTTAATAAAAGATATATCTCGTGATGACATAATTCCCCTTCCCTCCGAAAAAAAGCTAAAAATATATATTTAAGTCTTGTATAATAAATATACACTAAAAAGCTTAAAAAACTTGTCTGCTTATAGCCTGAAAAACGGGAAATGTTTGGGTTTTATTGGCGAATATAAATAGAAAAAATAAAGCTATTGTCGTTTTGATGGGAAAGTGGAAAAGTAGAGTAAGTTTTATAGTTTTTTTAGATATAAATTGTAGAAGGTTTTTAAAAATATTTGCAATTAATTATTTAATATTTAAAAGGAGGACAAACATGCCAAGAAAATTCATAATTAGCCTAACAGCCCTAGTCTTTTTTTTCGCCATCATTGTAACTGCCTTACCCATGAATGTGGGTGCGAAAGATTATTTGCGAGTATATCTTGATGGTAAGGAAGTAATTTCTGAGGATGCCCCCGCCCAAATTATAAATGATCGCATTATGTTACCAGTCAGGGCTATATCAGAAGCTTTAGGACTAGAAGTCCAATGGGATCCAGTTAATCGTACTGTAACTCTGCTTAGTCCCCAAGTAGTAGTGCCTAATAATGAGCCGCTTATCCCAGATGAATCCTATTATGATATCCCCATTTTTGGTGAATCAGTAGCTACTAGTGCACAACTAAGGGCTGTACTTAAAAAAAATAATCCTTCTGCACCTGATTTAGTAGATTTATATCTACAAATTGGCAAGGAGTATGGGATTAGGGGAGATTTAGCCTTTTGTCAAGCGGCCAAAGAAACAGGTTGGTGGCGTTTTGGTAATTTAGTTACACTAGATCAGAATAATTATTGTGGTTTAGGGGCTACGGGTCAAGCGGCTACTGGGGAGGAAAACTTAAATGGTGCTAATCCTGATAGAATATGGTATGTAGAAGGAAGACATGGAGCATTTTTCAAAACTCCTGCTGATGGGGTTGAAGCCCAGATTCAGCATTTATATGCTTATGCCACTAAAAACCCCCTACCAAGAGGTAAGGAAATAGTTGACCCCAGATTTACCTTGGTTACAAAAGGAATCGCTCCTAGATGGATTGATTTAAATGGCAGATGGGCAGTACCAGGCACTACATATGGACAGAGTATTATAGACGATTATTATGGACAAGCTGTACCCCTTACTAAGGCAAAACCTCTTAGCGAAGTCGAAAGACTTAAAAATGAAAATGCCCAGTTAAAGGTGGAAGTAGAACGATTAAAAAGGGAATTAGCGAGCTAGTAAGGCAAGATACTTACCCAAAAGAAAAAGGCTATCTTTACGGAGATAGCCTTTTTAAGTTAATATGTTTAGGCAGCTACACCTGCCTTAGCTGCGGCAGCTTTTTTAGTCCAAGGACCAAATGCAGCCCCAACTGGTACTACGGTTATTCCGTAATGGGTATTTAATACGGTAGCGGCACAGCCATAGAAAGACATAATAGAGATACCTACTTCGGCATAAGCAGCTAAGAGAGCAAAACCTGCACCACCCCAACCTAAAGTACTCATAAATAAACCTAAGAATAATAAATCAATTAAGAAGAAAATAATAAATAAAACCTTATTAGCCCCCATGGCACCAACTGTCATTATCATAGTAAATACAAAATAACCTAAAAAGGCATAACCCATTTGATGAACATCATAAGCTACGCCATTCCCCCACATTCCATTAGAAATCATCCAACTAAATGCCATAGCGAACCAGAAGAAACCATAAGCACAAAAAGCGGTAGCACCAAAAGTATTATCGTGTTTGTAATCAAAGACTCCTGCTACAAATTGAGCGGCTGCCCCTAAAAATAAAGCCCAAGGAATTACATAGGCGGTGCCATCTGTGATTCCTAGTTTGGAAGTTGAAGCAACTAAGGTAACCATGGCTAGACCAAAAAGTCCTAGTGGTGATGGATTAGCCACTAATTCTTGAACTTTACCCGTAACTTTTGTTTCATTAATGTTTCCCATAATATCCCCCTTAAAATAATGATAGTTTATGAAAAATTTAAGCCTTTTCCCCCTTTTCCCCTCCCTTATAAAAATATCTTAGCTATGTCATCTCTAATATTCAACTTTTATTCTCTTTTTCCTTTAACTTTGTGATATTTTTTGCAAATTAAATTAAGACTTATTTTTACGGCTGGCAGACTAAAGGCTATTAATCTTAAGAAAAACTAACTTGCTATGTTTTTCTAAGATAAAAATCGGATTAGTGACAATTTTCGCACTTATTGCTATGGGGTTTTAAAAATTATTAATTATTACTATAATATATAAGAAGATACATACTAAAATGCAATTATTGTGCTTATTTAATGAATATTGTAGTTTTAGTTGGGAGAATTTATGTATATGTGAGCAATTTCTCGCAGGGGGTGGTTAGGAATAGGCTAGTAGCATAGGCTTACTTATATTAAGTCTTAGTTTTTTAGGGCGGATTAATTTTTAAATTTTAGGGAGGTTTTTTTAAGTGGCATCTAATTTTTTATATTCAACTAGAGATCACAAGTTTATACTAACAGAGTGGCTAGATATGGAGAAAGTCTTATCATTTGATTTTTACAAAGACTACTACGGTGTTGATGATATCGATATGATTTTAGAACAAGCACTCAAGGTAGCCAAAGAAGTTGTAGCACCTACTAGAGATGATAATGATGCAGTAGGGGCAGTTTTTAACGAAGGTAAGGTAACAGTTCCTCCTAGTTTTATTGATGCTTATTGGTTTATTCAGCAAAATGGTTGGGGTGGAACGAATGAAGATGATACTTGTGAAGGTGCATTACCCCAAACTTTATTCAGAGCCTGTGGTGAATACTTAGCTGGCGCTAATGCGGCTGTTATGCCTTATATTTTAGCTACTGCTGGGGCAGCCCGTCTAATCCAAGCTTTTGGAGATGAAAGGGTTAATAATTTATTTGCGGACAAGATGTTTAATGGTGATTGGGCTGGAACTATGGCTTTAACTGAGCCTAATGCTGGTTCTGATGTAGGTGATTTATTAACTCGTGCCTATCCTACAGATGAAGCAGGAATTTATAAAATTAAGGGTACTAAATGCTTCATTACTGGTGGGGAACAGGATATAACAGAAAATATTATTCACTTAGTATTAGCTCGTGTAGAAGGTGCACTACCAGGTACTAGGGGTATTTCATTATTTGCAGTACCTAAATACAGAGTTGATGATGCAGGTAATTTAGGTGCCTTTAATGATGTTCATTGTGTGGGTATCGAAGATAAAATGGGGATAAAGGGTTCAGCTACTTGCGTTATGTCATTTGGTGATGAAAATGACTGCTTGGGCTATCTTCTAGGTAACCCTCCTAATGAAGAGGGTAGGGGCGAAGGTATGGCTCAAATGTTCCAAATGATGAATGGTGCTAGGATGGAAACTGGACATGCCTCACTTGCTGAAACTGCAGTAGCCTTCCATAATGCAGCTAATTATGCAACCGAAAGAATTCAAGGCCGTCCTATTACTAACCCTAAGTCTGAGCGGGTTAATATTATTCAGCACGAAGATGTTAGAAGAATGTTACTTAACTTAAAGGCTTATATTGAAGGTATGAGAGCCTTAATATTTAAAACATATTGGTATTTTGATGTAGAACATCATACTAAAGATGCCGATGAAAAGAAATGGGCTAAAGCTAGAATCGAAGTGGCTACACCTATCGTTAAAGCCTACTGTTCAGATAGGGCTTGGGAATTATGTGCCGAAGCTATGCAAGTACTAGGTGGAAATGGTTACTCGGAAGAATATCCTATTGCAGAATTGGCTCGTGATGTCAAGATTTATTCTATTTGGGAAGGTACTAATTATATTCAATCTATGGACTTAGTTGGTCGTAAATGGATGATGGGTAAGGGTTCTTTATTTGCAGATTGGCTAGCAGAGATTGCTAAGTTTGCGGCTGATAATGCTAATGCGGCTGGTTTTGAAAGGGAAATGGAAATCTTGGCTAGGGCTGTAACTACCTATCAAGAAATGCAAGGGGCTATGGGTGGATTTGTAGCAAATGGTCAAATTAATATGTTACCAGTTTATGCTACTAGAATTCTTAGAGTTACTGGTGATTTAACCATTACTCAAAATCTATTAGAACAGGCTTTAATTGCCCAAAAGAAAATTGATGAACTAGGTAAGGATCACTATGATTATGCCTTCTATAACGGTAAAGTAATGGCAGCTAAATACTTTGCGAAAAATATTTTACCTAATATTTTTAATGTCTTAGAAGTCATAAAAGAAGCGGATACTTCAGTAATTGAAATTGAAGAAGAAGCTCTATTAACTTTTTAATTTATAAAGAATAATTTTACTAAACTGGGGTTTATAAAAGACCCCAGTTTTTTTATTCCGATTTTCAAGAATAATGTGAAAAGATTATCTATTGTGAAAAAGGGATTTTAAGAAGTGACTTAGAATATATAAAAATATACTATAATATCATCCTGACAATATGTTAAGTTGCCATAAGTTATTTGCCGAGTAATTTAGTTTTTCATTTTTAACTAGATAATTTCTTTTAAAAGGTTATTAATAGTAAACTTCTTTCATATTGTTAAGGACAAGTATTTTTTTAAAAATAGGGATAACAAAGGAGGTGTGGGGTAGCTTATCCCAAGTTATTTATTGCTTAAAAACTATTATATTTAGGTTTTCTCGTTATGGGGGGTTAAATTATAATGGGAAATTCTAATAGAAAATGGAGGGTGTAAAATATGTCTGCTAATTTTGCCTATCTCAATACCAGAGATTTTAAGTTTATTTTAAAAGAATGGTTACCTACGGAAAGAATTTTTAATTACTCGCAATTTGCCGATTATTATAGTAAGGAAGATGTTGATTCTGTAATTGACCCTTGTCTCAAAATGGCAAAGGAATTAATAGAGCCAACTAATGAGGACGGGGAAGTTAATCCTTGTAAATATGAAAATGGCAAGGTTATTACCCCACCTTCTTTTGGGTCACTTTTTAAACAGTTACAAGAAGAGGGCTGGGGGACTAGTAATATTGATGATTCTGAGGAGGCGATGGTTCTGCCCCATATTTTACACAGTGTAATATGGGAAATGTTCGGGGCGGCTAATCCTGCTTTTGGGCCTTATGTAGAATTAACTAGTGGTGCAGCTGGATTAATCCAAAGCTTTGCTAGTGATGACCTAAAAGAAAAGTTTTTGCCTAATATGATGGATGGCACTTGGGCAGGCACTATGTGTCTAACTGAAGCGACTGCCGGTTCTGATGTAGGCGATATTTTGTCTAAGGCATATCCCACTGAGGTTGAAGGGGTATATAAGATTAAGGGTACTAAGATATTTATCACAGGTGGGGATAATGATTTTACGGAAAATATTA
>JAAYRQ010000024.1 GCA_012518685.1 Syntrophomonadaceae bacterium
ACTGTACAGATAGAAAATGCCCAACATATTCCCGAGATTCAGGCTCATGTAATAGGTGCTACTTGGCAAAGTGGCTTATCTGATTTTACTTTGTTAGATATCGGGGGACAGGATACGAAGGTGGTTAAGGTTCGTAATAAAAGGGTGGTTGATTTTCTAACTAATGATAGATGTGCCGCTAGTTCAGGGCGGTTTATGGAGAATATGGCTAATGTATTAGGGATTAGTTTAGATGAATTAGCCCTTTACAGTGAGGAGCCTGTAGAATTAAATACTACTTGTGCAATTTTCGGGGAAACGGAGATTATTGCTAAGATTGTCGAAGGTTATCAAACTAGTCATTTGGCAGCGGGAATTAATTATGCCTTATATAAAAGGTTTGCTAGCTTATTAAATAAGATGGCTAGTGAGGTGATAGTTTTATCGGGTGGTGGCTCGAAAAATTATGCCTTACAGGAGATTATTGTTCGGGAAAGGGATGTGGAGCTAGTAACATTGGCTAATCCGCAACTTAATGGGGCTCTTGGCTGTGTAGTCTATGGAGTGGAAAATAATTTAGCTATTTAAAAGGGGGATTTTATGCGTTTTATTAATAGCCAAGATATTATAGAAAAGGTAGCTGCAGCAGTTATTAAGGCTAATACTGTTTTGCCCACCGATGTATTTAAGGCTATTGCAAATGCTCTTGTTTATGAGGATTCTCTTACTGCAAGAAATATCATAGAAATTATTCTACAAAATGCCCATATTGCTGAATCTGAAGGTATGGCAATATGCCAAGATACAGGTCTAGTAGTAGTTAATGTTTGCTTAGGGCAGGATGTTCATATTGTTGGGACTAGTCTGGAAACTGCCATTAATGAGGGGGTTAGAATAGCCTATAAGGCAGGATATTTTAGAAATTCGGTAGTCAATGATCCGATTTTAAGGGTCAATACTAATGACAATACACCTGTTATTATTAATTATCAGTTAGTTAGTGGAAAGGAATTAAGTCTGACTATCTCTCCTAAAGGAGCTGGTAGTGAGAATATGGGACAGTTAGCTATGCTAAAGCCCTTAGTGGGATTAAAAGGGGTAAAGGATTTTGTCTTAGAGGTAGTTAAAAAGGCCTCTGCTAATCCCTGCCCACCTATTATAGTAGGTGTAGGCATAGGAGGGAATATGGAAAAGGCTGTCCAGTTAGCTAAAGGGGCAGTATTAAGACCCATTAACCTTAGAAATGAACTAGCTTATTTAGCTGATTTTGAATTAGAATTACTCAAGGCTATTAATGAATTAGGGATTGGACCACAAGGTCTAGGAGGTAGGACTACAGCCTTAGCGGTTAATGTTGAGGTCTTTGCTACCCATATTGCTAGTTTGCCTGTAGCTGTTAATCTTAGTTGCCATGCTACAAGAAGGGTCACTATTAGGATATAGGGAGGAATAATGAAGCACTTAACTACTCCGCTTAGGGAAAAGGATATAGTTAATTTACAGATAGGTGAGGAAGTTTTAATATCGGGTGTAATATATACGGCTCGTGATATGGCTCATAAAAGGATGTACGAAGCTATTTTAAAAGGTGAAGAATTGCCTTTGAATTTATCGGGTCAGATATTATACTATACGGGACCATCCCCTAGCCCGCCTGATAGAGTGATAGGTTCGGCAGGTCCTACTACTAGTAATCGTATGGACGATTATTCGGAACTTTTATTAGCTCAAGGCTTAAAGGGTATGCTAGGTAAAGGAAATCGGGCTGAAGATGTAGTAAAGGCTATTATTAAATACCAAGCCATTTACTTAGCGACGATTGGTGGAGCGGGGGCTTATTTGGCTAAGAGAATAATAGCATCTTCAATTATAGCATACCCTGAATTGGGCACTGAGGCTATAAGGCGTTTAGAAGTGGAAGATTTTCCAGCAGTAGTTGCTATAGATGTCAGGGGCAATAATGTTTATAAAGATTTTTAATTTATGGAGGTATTTTTTATGTCTAGACCAAATAATAGGGCTCAGGATGAAATGCGTGCAGTGGAGATAATCCCCAACTTTATTAAACATCCAGATGGTTCAGTATTAATTGCGGTAGGTGATACGAAAGTCTTATGTTCGGCCTTTATAGAAGATAAGGTACCTTCCTTCCTTAAAGGGTCGGGAAGTGGTTGGGTAACTGCGGAATATTCTTTATTACCTGCTTCTACTGAAACTAGAACTGTGCGTGAAGCTAGTCGGGGAAAAGTCAGTGGCAGGACTTCGGAAATCCAAAGGCTAATCGGGCGTTCATTACGGGCGGTAGTGGATATGCAAGCCTTAGGGGAAAGAACTATATGGATTGACTGTGATGTTATTCAAGCTGATGGTGGGACTAGGACGGCCTCGGTTACAGGAGCTTTTGTAGCTTTGAACATGGCCTTACAAAAGTTAAAGGTGCAAGGAATTATAGATACTATTCCTATTAATGACTATGTTGCAGCAGTAAGTGTAGGGATTAGTAATAATATAACCGTATTAGACTTAGAATATAGTGAAGATGCCGATGCTGAAGTGGATATGAATGTGGTAATGACAGGTAAAGGGGAATTCGTAGAGATACAAGGCACAGGGGAAACTCGAGCCTTTTCCCGTAAGGAATTAGATGAACTGCTGCATTTGGCGGCTAAGGGTGTTGAGGAATTAATTCTATTACAAAAGTCTATTTTGGAGGCATAATGCGAAAATTATTAATGGCCACTAGAAATAAGGGCAAACTCAAGGAATTAACTGAACTGGTAGCCCCCTTAGGCATTAAAGTCTTGAGTTTAGATGATGTAGAAGCTATTCCCGAAATAATTGAAGATGGGGATACTTTTACAGAAAACGCTATTAAAAAGGCTCGGGAAACTAGTAAATACACAGGTTATATTTGTCTGGCAGATGATTCTGGCTTGGTCGTTGAGGCTCTAAATGGTTTGCCTGGCATTTATTCAGCTCGTTTTGCTGGGGAGGAGGCCGATGATGAGGCTAATAATAGGAAGTTATTAGCTTTAATGCAAAACATAAAGGAGAGTAAGAGGACAGCTTATTTTGTATCGGTTATTGCCCTTTGTGATACGGGGGGGAACTGTATTACGGTTGAGGGTAAATGCAGTGGAAGTATTGCCCTAAAAGCTAAGGGGCGAACTGGATTTGGCTATGATCCTTTATTTATTCCTAGCGGTCATAGTCGTAGTTTTGCAGAATTTTCGGGGGAAGAAAAAAATAAAATTAGCCATCGGGGGCAAGCCTTAAATAAGGCTATACCAGTAATTAAAAAATTAATTTTGGGGGAAGATGATGGGGAGCGAATCTAGTGAGATATTAGAAGTTGCCGTAATTGGTGATACACATGGTAGAAGGGCGGCTATAGAGAAGCAATTAAAATTATTGGGCATTAAGCACTTTTTGTTTACAGGCGATTTCTATAGTGATGCTAAAATAATTGCTCATCGCTTAGACCTTACCTTTAACGGGGTGGTAGGAAACTGTGATCCACCTAGTGGCCAAGAGTTAGAAGAGCAATTAATTACCCTCGCTGGTAAAAAGATATTTATTACCCATGGTCATCAATACAATGTTAAGTATAATTTACAAAATTTATTTTATCGAGCTAGTGAGCTAGCTGCAGATATCGTAATATATGGACATACCCATATAGCTAATATAGAATATATCGACAATATATGCTTTCTTAATCCTGGTAGCCCTTCGCGTCCAAGAGGGGAGAGTAAGGCTAGCTATATTTTACTTAAAATAAGTGAAAATATAATACAACCTCAGCTAAGGCTAATAGATTAGGGATTAAATATTTAATTTCCTACTTTTTTTTGTTTAGATATAGATTTTTGTAAAATTTTTAGCGAAAATAAAAAGATAAGTTAAAAATTAGTGTAAACTTTTATTACACTATGCTACTATAAAGTGTGGTACATATATAAAAATCTAATTTTTAGGTTTTTTACAAGCTAAGTTTGAGGAGGACAAGTTATGTCACTTAAGAAGACTCCACTATATGATGTCCATTTAAAATATAAGGGCAAAATAGTAGATTATGGTGGTTGGGAATTACCTGTACAATATGAAGGCATAAAAAAAGAACATAATATGGTTAGGGAAAAGGCAGGGCTTTTTGATGTTTCCCATATGGGGGAAATAGAAGTAACTGGCGAGAATGCAAGCCAGTTTTTACAGTACCTATTGACAAATGATATTAGTAAAATGTCTGATAATCAGATTATCTATAGCTTTATGTGTTATCCCCATGGTGGGGTGGTAGATGATTTGTTAGTGTATAAATATTCTAATACCCATTATTTATTAGTAGTTAATGCCGCCAATGTTGATAAGGATCGGGAGTGGCTTGAAGATAATCTTATTGAAGGGGTAGAAATCAAGAATCTTTCTGATGATTATGCCTTAATTGCTATTCAAGGTCCTTTGGCAGAAGATATACTGCAAAAGACTACTACTGCTGATTTGCAGGCTATTAAACCCTTTACTTTTAATCAGGCGGTAAATATTGCGGGTAAAAACTGTTTAGTTTCTAGAACGGGTTATACGGGTGAAGATGGTTTTGAGATATACCTAGCCCCTGATGATGCTATATTGGTTTGGGAAGATATTATGCAAAAAGGGGGCGAGGATATTAAGCCAGCTGGACTAGGGGCTCGTGATAGCTTAAGGCTAGAGGCTAAGTTGCCCTTGTATGGGCAGGAAATAACCGCGGACATTACTCCCCTAGAAGCTAAGTTGGGTTTTGCCGTTAAGTTGGATAAAGATGATTTTATAGGTAAGGCGGTCTTGTTAAAACAAAAAGAAAATAATATAGCTCGTACTTTAGTAGAATTTGAAATGATAGGTAAAGGTATTCCTAGATCACAGTATGAAGTTGCGAAAGATGGAGAGATTATAGGTCTTGTAACTTCAGGTTTACTAGCACCTACTTTACAAAAGAACTTAGGGCTTGCTCTGATAAAAAAGGAATTTGATAAGGTTGGGGAGCCAATCGAGATAATTATTCGGGGTAAATCTGTAAATGCTAGGATTGTAGAAAATTCTTTTTATAATCGTAAAAAAAATTAATTGGAGGGATTATTTAAGATGAACACACCTGATGATTTATTTTATACCCAAAACCATGAATGGATAAAAGTAGAGGATGATAAAGCATATTTGGGTATTACTGATTATGCACAATATAATCTAGGTGATATTGTTTTTGTAGAACTTCCAGAATTGGACATACAAGTAGAAATGGAAGAAGCTATTGCGGTGGTAGAATCGGTTAAGGCAGTATCTTCAATATATGCTCCTATTAGTGGCACTATTTTGGAAGTTAATGAGGAGCTAGAAGATGCCCCTGAACTTTTAAATGAAGATCCTTATGAAAACCATATTGCGATTATAAGTCTGGATGATGATTCGGAATTAGATGAATTAATGTCGGCAACTGATTATGATGCATATTGTGCTAAATTGGATAAAGAGTAAATAGGGGGATAGACATGAAATATACTCCCAATCCACCTGCTGTAGTTGAAGAAATGCTACGGTCTATGGGTTTAAATAGCCTAGATGAGCTTTTTTTAGATGTGCCTAGCCCATTAAAATTAAATGGTAATCTGGATTTACCAGATGGCTTAGGGGAAATGGAAGTTAAGAATCACCTTAGAAGTTTAGCTAATCTTAATGTAAATGTAGATGATTATCCTTGTTTTCTAGGTGCAGGTGCTTATGACCATTATATTCCTGTAGCCATTGACCAGTTATTATTACGCTCGGAATTTTATACCACTTATACTCCCTATCAAGCTGAGATTAGCCAAGGCATCTTACAGGCTATTTTTGAATATCAAACTTTAATCTGCCAGCTAACTGGTATGGAGGTAGCTAATGCTTCACTTTATGATGCAGCTAGTGCCTTAGCTGAAGCTACTATTTTAGCAGCTGTACAAACTAAAAGGAAGAAAATCCTGCTACCCGATAATATCCATCCAGAATATAGGCAAGTCCTAGAGACTTATGCTATTTCTGGCACTTTTGAAGTGGTGATTTTGCCCACCAAGGATGGCATAATTTCCTCAAATGACTTGACTTCTAACTTAGATAATAATGTGGCAGCTTTAGTAATTCAGCAGCCTAATTTTTATGGTGTTTTAGAGGAGGTTGCCGAAGCAGAAAAGCTAATCCACGAAAATAAGAGTTTATTAATTATGGCAGTTGACCCTATTAGTTTAGGTATTTTAAAATCACCTGGAGAATTAGGAGCTGACATTGTAATAGGAGAGGGACAGGCCTTAGGTAATCCTTTAAGCTTTGGAGGACCCTATTTAGGCTTTTTTGCTACTAAACAAAAGTTACTAAGAAAAATGCCTGGTCGGATAGTGGGGCAGGCTTTAGACAAGGACGGTAACAGGGCTTTTGTCCTTACTCTGCAAGCACGAGAACAACATATAAGAAGGGAAAAGGCTACTTCTAATATATGTTCTAATCAAGCTTTAAATGCCTTAGCCGCTACCATGTATCTTACTGCAGTCGGTCCTACAGGTTTGAAAAATGTAGCTATAAGAAGCCATCAATTAGCAGTTTATGCCCAGCAAGAATTAGCTAAATTAGGCTTTAAGTTAAAATATAAGCAAGCCTTTTTCCAAGAATTCGTAATCGAAGTTACTAATCCTCATCTTATTAATGAAAGGCTACTAGAAAATGGTATAATTGGGGGCTATCCTTTGACAGATGGTCTGATGTTAGCATTTACTGAAAAACGGAGTAAGGCTGAGATTGACAAGCTAGTAGCGGTTATAGGGGGTAATTAGTTTGGGAAAATTAATTTTTGAAAAGCAGGTTAAGGGTAGTAATCATTTTTCTTTACCTAAGGAAAATTTAGATGTGGATATAAAAATACCTGAAGATTTAATAAGAACCGAGGATTTAGGCTTACCAGAGCTTAGTGAAGTGGAAATGGTAAGACATTTTACTGATTTATCCCATAAGGCATACGGGGTAGATGATGGGATTTACCCTTTAGGTTCTTGCACTATGAAATACAATCCTAAAATAAATGAATGGGCTGCTAGGTTATCGGGTTTTTCAGCCTTACATCCTTACCAAGCTGAAGAAACGGTACAGGGTGCCCTAAAACTTATGTATGAATTAGATGAAATGCTATGCGAGATATGTGGTATGGATAATTTTTCCCTACAACCTGCAGCAGGTGCACACGGTGAACTAGCAGGAGTTATGATGATTAAAGCCTACCATAATAAAAGGCAAGATTTTAAACGGACTAAGATGATGGTACCTGATTCCGCCCATGGGACTAACCCTGCTACTGCCAATGTAGTGGGCTATGATGTAGTAGAAATAAAATCTAATGACTTAGGATTAGTTGATATTGACGATTTGCAAGCGAAGATGAATGATGAAATAGCGGGGTTAATGCTTACTAATCCTAATACTTTAGGCTTATTTGAAGAAGATATACAGGAAATTGCGGATATTGTCCATACAGGCGGTGGTCTGCTTTACTATGATGGGGCTAATCTAAATCCGATTATGGGTATCTGTCGTCCTGGGGATATGGGCTTTGATGTAGTTCATCTTAATTTGCATAAAACCTTTTCTACCCCTCATGGTGGGGGTGGGCCTGGTTCGGGTGCGGTTGGGGTGAAAAAACATTTGGCGGAGTTTTTACCAGTCCCCGTAGTTGCATATGATGAAGGTACTTATTGTTTTAATTATGATTTGCCTTATTCTATTGGTAAGGTTAAGAGTTTTTATGGTAATTTTGGAGTATTTCTAAAGGCTTATACCTATATAAAATCTTTAGGCAGACTAGGCATTATTGAAGCTGCACAACAGGCTGTACTTAATGCCAACTATTTAAGACATCACCTGCGGGAAAACTATTATATTCCTTATGATAGGCTATGTAAGCATGAATTTGTAGCTACTGCCAAGTACCAGATGGATGCCAATAATGTTACTACCCTAGATATTGCTAAAAGGCTCATAGATTACGGCTATCATCCACCAACTGTATATTTTCCCTTAATCGTTAAGGAAGCGATGATGTTTGAACCTGTAGAAACAGAAAGTAAAGCTAGGCTAGACGATTTGTTAGCCGTTTTAAATACTATTGCTAAAGAAGCAGAAGATAATCCAGAATTAGTTAAGAATGCACCCTATACTGCAACCAGAAGAATTGATGAGGTAACTGCAGCAAGGAAACCTATAGTAAAGTGGGAGGAAGGATAGATGATAGACCTATTAATTATAGGTGGTGGTCCTGGAGGATATGTAGCAGCTATAAGGGCTAGACAATTAGGTTTAGAAGTAAGCCTAATAGAAAAGGCTGATTTAGGTGGGACTTGTCTTAATAGGGGCTGCATTCCTACTAAAGCCTATTTTCAAAATGCTAAGGCTCTTAAAACTATACAAAAAAGTGCGGAATATAGTATTAGTTTAGACAATATTAGCTTCAGCCTAGCTGATGCTAAGGTCAGAAAAGACGAAATAGTAAGTAATCTTACCACAGGGGTAAAGCAATTACTTAAAAGTAATGGAGTCAATCTTATTACTGGTTTAGCTTCATTCGTGGATAATAATACGGTAGAGATCAATGGGGAGAAAATATCCGCTAAAGATATTATCATTGCAACAGGTTCAAAACCTAGTCACTTACCAATTAAAGGGATAGATAATGATAGGACTATAACTAGTGATGACATCCTAGATATTACTGATATACCACAAAACCTAGCTATTATTGGCGGAGGGGTAATCGGTTTAGAATTTGCCAGTATTTTCAATGTCTTTGGCAGTAAGGTGACAATCTTTGAGCAGGAAGCGACTATTTTAAATTTCCTAGATACAGAATTAGTTAAAAGAATGAATGTTTATTTAAGAAGACAGGGGATAGATGTAAATGCTAATACTTCTATTAAGGAAATAGTTGAGCAGGATAAGCAGGTGTTTATTAAGGCTACTAATAAAAAGGGTGATATAGAAGTAGTGGCTGATAAGATATTAGTTGCAGGGGGAAGAAGCCCCCAAACTGACGATTTAAACTTAGATAAAATAGGCCTTGTAAGGGATGGTAAGTTTATTAAGGTGGATGACAATTTTGCTACTAATATACCTAACATATACGCTATAGGTGATGTAATTGGTGGGGCTATGTTAGCACATGTGGCTTCTGCAGAGGGTGTCGCTGTTGTAGAATATCTGGCTAATATAAAAGAGCCTAAAGTAAATTATTATGCAGTACCTAGCTGTATTTTTACTTTCCCCGAAATTGCTACAGTGGGTTTAAGCGAGGAAGAAGCTAAAATTAGTGGCATTAATTATAGGGTTGGTAAATTCCCCTTGGCTGCTAATGGTAAAGCCATGACTATGGGAGAAACTGATGGGCTAGTGAAAATTATTGCTGATGATAATGATCTTATAATTGGGGTACATATTATAGGAGTTAATGCGAGTGACTTAATTTTGGAAGGTGCAGTTTTGGTAGAAAACCGTTTAAGCTTAGCTGAAGTTACCAAAACTATTCATCCCCATCCTACTTTAGGGGAAGCTATCGCAGAGGCAGTAATGGATGTAAATGGTTCTGCAATACATTTGGCAACTCGGAAGAAATAAGGATAATTAAGTAATAAAATACTAATCTAGTAAGTTAAAGACCGGAAGAATCCGGTTTTTTTAATAGTTTTAAAAAGGAGTGATTGTTAGTGGTTAAAGTGGTTAATAATAGTAATAATCCCTATTACAATTTGGCTTTCGAGGAATATATGCTAAAACAGGAGGGTATTAATTCTCTTTTTTTTATCTGGCAGAACGAGCCTGTTGTAGTCATAGGTAAAAATCAAAATGCCTATGATGAGGTTGACATAGAGTATCTGAAAAAAAGCGATATAGCCTTAGTCCGCAGAATTTCAGGGGGTGGGGCTGTATATCACGACTTAGGTAATATTAACTTTACTTTTATTGATTTGACTACTAAAGGTGTGGCCTTTGATTTTGCTAGGTTTACGGCTCCCGTAATCAAGACTTTAGATAAGATTGGTATTAAGGCTCAACATGAGGGAAGAAATGATATAACTATCGCTGGTAAAAAGTTTTCTGGTAATGCCCAGTTTCGTCAAGGTGCAAAAGTTATGCATCATGGTACTTTATTATATAATGTTGATTTGGAAAATATGACAAATGTTTTAAATGTTAATACGGAAAAAATGGGAGCTAAAGGGGTTAAATCTGTACGCAGCAGGGTGACTAACATCAGTGAGCATTTGGACATTGACTTAAGTGTAGAGGAATTTAAGGAATTATTAATTAAAAATCTGCAAGCAGAATTAAAAATAATGGATACGATAATTTTAAAGGCTGATGATTTGGCACAAATTACAAATTTATGTAATAATAAATATATGTCTTGGGATTGGAATTATGGTAAATCTCCAGACTATAATCTCAAAAGGCAAAAAAAGTTCCCCTGGGGACTTATCGAATTTCGTCTAAAAGTGGATAAAGGGATTATTAATAACTGTAAAATATATGGTGATTTTTTCGCCTATGAGGATATTTCATTATTAGAAGAAAAATTCTTGCAGGTAGAATATAAGCCTAGAGCCTTAAGTGCTTTATTGGAGCGGATAGATATTACTGCCTATTTACCTAATACTAATAAGGGGGAAATCTTAGACTTGTTATTGGGGCAGGAGAAAGGATAAGTAAAAATTATGAGACTTAAGCAGATAACAGATAGGAGTTATTATATTGATTTTCCTAGCTTAGTAGGGGTGTATAGGTTAAATGATAGTGACTGCCTACTTATAGATAGTGGGGCTAGCAAGGCTTTTGGCAAGCGGGCTATGAAGATTTTGGCTGAGAGGGGGCTAAAGGTTCATAGCATTATTAATACTCACTTTCATGGTGACCATAGTGGCGGTAATCAAGCCATACAAAAAGCAAGTAATTGTGATATTTATGCAAGTAAGTTGGAAAAGGTTTTTTTGGAAAACCCGATTTTAAGCCCTTATGGAATATATTCTGCCTATCCTATTGCTCCACTAAAAAATAAGTTTCTTATGTGTGAACCCTCTCTAGTAACTGAAGTAATAGAGGGCGACACAATTACAATTATGGATGAAGAATTTAAAATAATTAATTTAGCTGGACACACTTTGGGGCAGATAGGGGTTATTACTCCTGATGGAGTATTATTTGTAGGTGATGCTATCATTTCCGATAAAAATATAGAAAAGTTTCCTTTTTTATATATAGCTAACCTAGCTTATCATCTTGAAACTTTAGAAAAATTAAGGGAAACTAATTATCCAGCAGTAGTTTTATCTCATGGGGGATTAATCAAGGATTGGCGTGGGGCTATATCACTTAATGAAGAGCAAATAAAAGTAATTATTAATATAATTTTAGGATTTGTTAAAGAGGCTAAGAGTAGGGAAGAAATTTGTGATGAAGTTATAAAAAAGCTAGATTTACCTATAAACACTAGCCAATACTTTTTGATAAGTGCTAGTGTATCAGCCTATTTAACTTATTTGTGTGAAGAAAATCTAATAAGTTCGATAGTAGCTGAGCATAAGGTTAGCTTTGTAAGTAAGTGATTAAACTGTTAGCTATACTTGTAAAAGCCGCTTGTAAAGGTTTATTGTCTAATTCCCAAATCGTCTTGCCTATCAAGGGTAGGTCATGTATCCTCTCACATTTTGGAATCCCATCTAATACTTGCTCGATTCCAGCATAGCTGACTAATTGGTCTAGTAATTTTAAGGTTTTACCTTCGTTAAAGGGGACTTTGCAAGGAACGATGTAGCTGTTGGTGAGTAAATAATCCATGGTTGATATATAATCGGTGTCTAAATGGGTAAAATCCAAGCAGATTAGATTAATTGTCTTGTCGCTACTTAATTGCATATCGGTATTGGTGTCAAGTAAAACAAAATCATAGTCATCATTATGATTGGCTAGGCTGTCAAGTGGGCTAGTTTTTACGGTAAGTGAACTAGCTTGCTGGGATAATTTATCTAACCAGTTCATTAGGTTAGTATTGTTATTATCTGTTACTAACAATACTTGGTAGCCTTCAGCAGATAATTTTGTCGCTATGTTAAGAGCTAAGGTAGTTTTACCTGAATTCTTTTGATGTGATAAAATATTTATTAGCATAAGTTTTCCCCTAAGGTATTATTTGTAATTATTATAGCATGGTATAATAATTTTGATATAGATGTGAAAATTTCATAATATTATTTAAAAACATTTTTTATAAGACGAGTAGAAGGATATTCCTAATTATAGCGGTTTTAATAGGAATTCTGCTTATATATTAACCTGATAATTTAATTATAATGATTATAGAACTTGAAGTAACTCACATTTTAGGTTATTATTTATCGGGGAAAACTAACAGATTTGAGGGATGAAATTTGGGTAGAATGCCAGATTATATTGGAGTTTCTGCTTTTGGTATAAAAATGGGAGTAATAGTACCAGGATGTAATTTAGCTGACCAGATAAGTGAAGCCTTAGTGAAATGCCATAATGACGGCTTACTGCACGATGGTGATACTATTTGTATTACTGAATCGGTATTGGCTAGGGCACAAAATAATTATATTAGTGTCGATGATATCGCCTATGAGCTTAAGGAAAAGTTAAACTTACAGCCTGCTAGTAAAATAGGGGTAGTATTTCCTATTCTTAGCCGTAATCGCTTTGCTTTAGTATTAAAAGGTTTAGCCCAAGCAGTACCAGAAGGGGAAGTTATAGTACAGCTTTCTTATCCTGCTGATGAAGTAGGCAATCAAATATTGCCTTATGATTATGCGGAGGAAAACGGTAAGGAATTTGGGGATATTATTACTGTAGAAGAAATAGGAGATAATCGTTTTCTGCATCCTATTACTAGAGTTGACTACATAAAGCTATATAAGTCCATAATTAAAGACCAAGGAGCAAAGGCTACTATAATACTTAGTAACGACCCTATGAAAATTACAGAGTACAATGTAGATGGAGTAGTAGTTGCTAATGTCCACGACCGTATGAGAACCCTTAAGAAAATAAAATCCAAACTGCCTAACACTATTACTTTACAAGAATTGTGTAATAACGAGAATAATCTTGCGTGGTCGGAGTGGGGTTTACTTGGTAGTAATATGTCTTCTGGGGATAAATTGAAACTAGCTCCTCGAGGTGCTGACCAATTCGCAGATTATGTACAAAAAAGGGTAGCTGAAAAACTTAACAGGGATGTAGAAGTTCTTATATATGGTGATGGGGCATATTGTGATCCTTCTACTAGAATATATGAATTAGCAGATCCTCAGCCAGCTTTTGGCGTTACTGCAGGTTTAAAAGGTAAATATCGGGAAGGGTTAAAGTATAAATATATAGTCGATAAAATGCTGGACAATGGGGTAGAAGTAGAGGAAATAGCGGATTCTATGGAAACTATAAAAAAGCAGAAGTTTGAGGATAGTAGCTATGAAACGGAAGGTACCACACCTCGTAAAATAGAGGATTTAATTGCTAGCCTAGCTGATTTAGTTAGTGGATCATCGGATGAAGGCACCCCATTAATATTAGTTA
Organism: Syntrophomonadaceae bacterium; assembly: GCA_012518685.1. Classification (GTDB taxonomy): domain Bacteria; phylum Bacillota; class Syntrophomonadia; order Syntrophomonadales; family Syntrophomonadaceae; genus JAAYRQ01. The sequence continues at coordinate 13,615 of JAAYRQ010000024.1, forward strand.
AAGGCTTTTTGAAGTAGTGAATTAGCTACTGAATAAAAGGTGAATGTAAAGCGATCTTTTAAGATCGCTTTTTTTATTAGCTTGGGGGAAAAATTAAATATATGAAGGTAGGAATATTTTCTAATTTGGAAGGCAAAACAAAAAGGGGATGAAGTCAATCATCCCCTTAAGATATCTAAAAATATATCAAATCTTAATTACTTAACTCTTTGCCAAATAGCAGCAGCACCGTGACCGTGACCGATACACATAGATTCTACAATATAATCAACATCAGCATAGTCAGGATCTCTAAATAAAGCGGTAATGTCACAAGCAATTCTCGCACCAGTACATGCCAAGGGGCGACCGATGGAAATTCCAGAACCCCATACATTAGAACGGTCTGGAGGTAAGTTAAGTTCTTTTCTTACATATACGGATTGAGAAGCGAAGGCTTCGTTAACTTCCCATAGACCAATTTGATCTTGGGTCATGCCAGCTCTTTTTAGAACTTTAGGAATAGCTAAAGCAGGACCAATACCCATTACATCAGGTTCTACCCCTACAACAGCCCAACCAACCATCTTCATAATTGGTTTTAGACCTAATTGTTTAGCACCTTCTTTAGTAGCTAAAATAACACCAGCTGCGGCATCGTTGATTTGACTGGAGTTACCAGCTGTTACGGTAGCTAATTCGTCTTGCA
>JAAYRQ010000025.1 GCA_012518685.1 Syntrophomonadaceae bacterium
CCTGATATTTTCGATGATGTAGAGGATTTAATCAGGAAAGATTTATTACAAGAAGGTTTATCTTTGGAGCAGGTTGAAAAAAAATTGCCTAGGCGTAAAGAAGAGCTGGGAAAAGCATTACTAAAAATGGCTGGTGAAGTAGCCGAGGAAATAAAGCGTGGTGATTATATCACTTTAAATGAATTAGACGTAGCACTAGCAGGTGAGGAATAGTAATGGTGTACGAAATAATAATACCTAAATCGGTTGTTAAAGAAATAAAAAAAGCTGCCAAAACCAGTAGTGCAAAAAATACAAGATGCCCTAAGGGATATTGCTGAAAACCCTCAAGTGGGAGTACTGCTAAAAGGGGATTTGTCAACAGTTCGTAAATGGATTATTAGAGAACAGGGGGTACAGTATCGAATAGCTTATACAATACATGAGGAACGCATTGAAGTTAGAGTTATTATGATAGGTACACGAGAAAATTTTTATAAAGAATTAAAACGGCATTTATAGTTATATAGTGACTAATTAGTAATATGAAACCGCTCCACACAGGGGCGGTTATTTTATTTGGGAGGTGTGTTATGGGAGAACAAGAACAATGGTACAGTAACAAGGATTTGTACGAAATGATGGTAGATTTAAGTAAAGGGTTAGAACAAACCAATGCAGAGTTACTAAAAACACAAATGATGATAAGGGACTACAACGGGCTTAGAGAAGAAGTAGGGGAATGTCGTAAGGAAGTGGCAGAAAACTGTAAGGCCATAGCTGAAATTAGAACAGAACGGAAAACTACCCTAACAATGTGGGGGGTTATAACAGGGGGGATATTGTTTATTTTTTCCCTGCTAACCTATGTGAATATAAAGTAGGGGGAAATTAAGATGGGAAAAGAACAGATCAGGTTTAGTAAAAAAATAGTTACCTTAGTTATTATCTTAAATGTCCTTTTTACGGTAGCGGTTTTTTATTCCTTCCTTAAGACGGGCACAGAACCTACTACTTTAATAGTAGCTTGGTTTGCGTTTACGACAGGCGAGTTATTGTCTATGGCATTAATCAGAATTAAAGAAATGCTGATGGAAGGGGTGAATAGAGATGAAGATTGAACAAGCATTAAGCCCTAACTACACTAAAGGGCGAAAGGGCAAGAAGATAATAGCAATAGTTAATCATATTACGGCAGGACTAATGCCCGGCACTCTGTCCTGGATGAGGAATCCTGTGGCCAAAGCTTCCGCTCATTACTTAGTTACTAGGGATGGCAAAGTAATTCAAATGGTGAATGATTCTGATACTGCTTGGCACGCAGGATTTGTTAATCGTCCTAGTTGGAAGTTATATGACGGCACTAATCCTAATGCCTACACTTTAGGAATAGAACACGAGAATATAGGCGGTGGACTTTTAACAGAAGTACAATATGAGGCTACTTTGTGGCTACATAAATACTTAATTGATAAGTACAATATTCCGGTTGATAGAAACCATATTATCGGGCATTTTGAAATTGATGCTATAAATCGGCCAAACGACCCTGGGAGTTATTTTCCTTGGGAAAGGCTTATAGCGGATTTAAAGGAGGATGAAGAAATGATTTATAAAACCTACAATGATGTACCTGATTGGGGTAAGCCTATAGTTAAAAAACTAATGGACAGAAAAACTATAGTAGGTGACGGCAAAGGGAATATAAATTTGCCAGAATCAACGCTTAAGACTTTGGTCTATCTTGAAAGAGAGAAGGTGCTAAAATAATGGATATAGTTAATCTGGCGTATGATTTATTAATAATTATTCTGCCCTTCCTCGCAGCTGCAGCTGTAGAACTATTAAGAAGAAAGCTTGGTGTTGAAAAAATAGAAAAAATACAAAGAGAATTAGAGGCTAAGCAAGAGTTAGGAACTTTAGCTGTAAAATTTGTTGAGCAAGCCTTTTATGATTTAAAAGGGTATGATAAATATACAACGGCTTCGTATTGGTTGGGTGAGATGTTAAGGGAAAGAGGTATCAAGGTTACGGACGGTGAAATTAAGGGTTTAATAGAATCTTCGCTTAGAACATTAAAGGACGAGTTTGGTGAAGAATGGGCGAACGGAGTGGTCGGGGTAACACCCTAGCTGCCTTTTGTCGGGCAGTAAACATATTCGCTCAGTAAGATGTAAATTAGCACGAATAAGCGTAAAGAGGTGCAAAATAACGCAAAACGACGCAAATTTCCAAAGAATTTACTTGTAAATGATATTCAACTTTGGACTTTTAGTTTAGCAAAGCCTATACTATACATAACAGATCCCGCTACACCTCTCCTTGCAAATTGCGAGTGAAGTGGCCCATGGCGGGCCGTTTTTTTATGGGGGGCAATAATAATCAATGACTAAGGATCTAAAACCTCCTTTATTGCTAATAATTATACTGCTTTTAAGAAATCATAAAAAGAGTACCAACTTTATTATTAAAATAAAATCGTTAATAGATGAATATGAAGTAGTTGATATAAATCTTTTGGGTTTTCCTCACAATTGGGATAAAGTTCTGTATGGAGCTAGATAGAATAGTTTCTCTTTATCAAAAACAGTTTTCGCCTCTAATTCGCCCATAACTATTATTCTACTAACTTATAATGTCTATACGATGGGCCTTAGACTAGCTATAATACAGGACTTAAAATCCTGCGAGGTTCAACCCTCGTGCCGGTTCGACCCCGGCCTCGGGCACCATCTATTTAAAATTCCCTATACCAATTCAAGATTTCATCTCCTTTACTAGATTTTATTCCTGTTAAGCCTACAGTGCTACCAGCTCTGCTAGAAGCAATATAGACTTCAATAGCTTTTATGTTTTTTCGTTTTTGGAAAGGATTTTGCTTTAATTTAATAGCTTGAATTTTAGAATGTTTTATTAAATAGGTATTTAGCCCAATAAGACGATAACGGATGGCTATCTGCTCTTCTTCAATATTTATACCAGCATCCTTGTATTGTTTTTTACCCCAAAACCATGCTAGTACAGCTATTAATAAGGCTAAAAACCCATAATTAAAAAAACATAGGATAGGAATTACTGCTAATAGTGTTGGAATTGTAAGTATTAGTCGGTAACGATTTTGGGCAGCTTTGGCAAGGGGTGTATAGGTTATCTCTGTTTTATATTCAGGTAAAAATTCTGCTAGAAAATTAGGGATTTCCTTTTTGGCCAGCAGAGGAAAGGCTATGGTGTCATTAGTTGATTTGCTGCCAATTCCTGCACTAACTACCTGAATAGTAGCCAAGCCAAATGGCTGTCTTAATATGCCCTCTACAATCTTTATAGCTTGAATTTTATTGAGGGGAATGCTAATTTCCCTTTTTTCTATAAGTCCCCTTTGCACTAATAAGCGATCCTCCAAACGGCTTATAGTAAAGCCTCCTATACTAATAATCGTCCCGATTATAGATAATATCCAAGCAAGTATAAGAATAAACAAAAGACTTAGTAGGTATATCCAGACTGTATCACCCGCATAATTAATTATGGATTCACCTATTTTGGTGTATATATCTTCATTAGGTAGGTGTTGATTAATTTGGGATAAGACAGCTAAGCCTCCTACTAAGACTACCCCGATTCCGTTAGATGTAGTAGCAGCAATTAATAGGGTTTTAAGAGTTAGATGTTTTTTATTTTTAATCACGGAAATTTTCTCATTCATATCTGTGGAATGCTTAATTATATTAAGCTGGGCTTGAAGTTTTGAGGCTTGTTCTTTAGTAATGGCGGACAAGGAAGCTTTTGCCTCACTACTACCCCCTGCAGTTTGTACATCAACTTTTACTAGCCCGAATATTCTTTGTACTATGCCAGTCGTAATTTGCATACTTTGAATGCGTTCAATAGGAATATAAGTTTTACGACGGGCTAAAATACCATATTCGATTCTTAATTCTTCATTATATACAGCATAACGAAAACGATACCAACTAAGTATGGATATAAGAAAATAGGCTCCTAATCCTACTATGGCAATAATTACTAGCCATCTTTTACTCAAAGGGCTAGTTGCTATAATTACTAAGGGGCCTATAAGTATCTGAAAAAACTTATAAATGTTTCTGATTAAATTTTCTATTACAGCGGCAGGATGTAAGCGTTCTAAATCATACATCTTCATCCACCACTCTAGCTAAAATGGAAATACGGTTGCGAAGTGCAGCAGCTACATCTTCTTCTAAGGCAGGTATTTCATGAATACTAGCAGCTGTTGAAATGGAAACAGAAGCTAGGCCAAAACCTTTCATAAGGGGACCTTGTTTTGTATTTACATGTTGAACTTTTACCATAGGTATAATAGTATGCTTGACTATCCATAAACCATACTGAATGTTAATATCGTGTTCACTTACCTTATAACGCCATCTGTTCCAAATAATTTTGGGGATAATGAATGTTTTTAGTAGAGTAAGCATTAAAAATACAACTATAAATACATATATAGGCCAAATGGGAAAGAAAAAATATTTGCTAGAAAAAAAGTAAGCTATAGGAAAAAGCCAAAAAGGAAGAAAGGTTAAAAAACCATACCATTGCCAATAAGTCAAAGCCTTAGAACTTAATCTATTAGAAAATCCTTCCTGCATAGCTACCCACCTTATTACATCATTATAAAAAAATATCTTACCATATTAAAAATAATTTTAGCAAGGTTTTATGCTGTTTCCGTTTTTATTAGTATAATTGCACCAGATGGACAGTCCTGCTGGCAAATGCCACAAGAAGTACACAAATCCTGTTTTATAGTATAAATGCCTATCTGATCTATAGCCTCCTCAGGACAAACATCCGCACATAAGCCACAGGCTGTGCATAAATCTGTGTTAATAATAAACATTGCAATTCCTCCTATAGTAAAAGGGAAGCAATAATATTTTTTTGAATATTATTAGTACCTTCAATAGTAGATAAGACTCTAGCATCTCTGGAAAGCTGTTCTATAAATGTACCTCTTTCATAAGCTCTCGATGCCAAAATATCAGATGCCTTTAGAGTAACTTCTTGGGCGATTTGGCTAGCTGAATATTTTGCCATAGCTGAAGCTATAGTATAATCTTCTCCTTGATCAATTAACCAACAAGCCTGCCAAGTCATTAACCGTGCCATTTGTATCTTAGTTGCCATATCAACTAAATCATGTGCTACGGCTTGATGTTTTTTAATGGGTCGTCTAAATTGAACTCTTTCATTCGCATAATCTTTGGCTATTTCATAGGCCGCTTTAGCAATCCCGACTGATGTAGCACCGACTAAAACTCGACCAATGTCAAAAGTTTGAGATAATAATAAATATCCACTATATAACTCATCTTCCTTAATTATGGACTCATTTTCCAAACAAGCTTCATCAAATACTAACTTAGCTAATTGGGCATAATCAAGTGCAGCTATATTATAATATTTTTCTATCTTAATTCCCTTAGTATCTCGGGGAATAATAAAACATCTTAAAGAGGATTTCTTTTTTTCTTGATTTGTAGTAGCGAATAAAGTAATGAAATTAGCTAAAGGAGCATTTAGTACATATTCCTTACTACCATTAACCACAAAACATTTATTAACTTTTTCCACATAAGTTTGCATAGCGTTGATATCAGAGCCTCCAGAAGTCTCAGTTAAGGCAAAAGAGGCCAAACCAGCATTAGGACCAGTTAATAATGGTAGGAATTTCTCCTTTTGTTCATGTGTGCCTGCTAATAATAAAGGTTGAACCGCATGTAAATTAGTATCTATTACGGCAGCTAATCCAGGCCAGCAAGCTGCAATCTCTTCAATTACTAAGGCGGTGGTAAAAATGTCTAAACCTAAGCCGCCATATTCTTGGGGAATAGTGGGGCACACTAGATTAAGTTCCCCTAAAAGCCTAATGGGCCATAAATCAAATTCTCGATTATTAGTCTTATGGGAGGTAAAATAAGGGTGTATTTCATTTTCACATAATTCTTTAACTTGTGCTATAAGCATATTCTGTTTATCAGTTAAAGCAAAATCCATTTAAGAGCCTCCTTTCTGTTTTTTCCATTTTAGAAAAAGTATAAAATCTTCTACTTGAACCCTTTCGCTGTAATCTAAAGAATGAATATAATTCATAAGTCTAATTAAGTCATCATCAGAGGTTTCGGAAGCACCATCTGTATCTATAGAATTTTCCCCAAAGCCTTCAACAAAAAACTCTAGTGGTTTTTCTAATACCTCGGACAACTTTTCCAGTTGTGATAGATATATTCTTCTTTTTCCTTTTTCGTAGTTTGATAAAGCCGATTGTGAACAACCAATCGCATCTGCAAGTTGACCCTGAGTCATTCTTTTGTCTTCCCGGGCTGCTTGTATTTTTAGCCCTAATTCTTTTAAGTTCATAAAACGCCCTCTCTAAGTATAACTTTATCATTAGTTTATCATAATAATACAGAATTGTGTAATTAATATTTCAAAATATATGGCAAATATTACAGATGCGTAATAGATTAAAAACCAGTTAATTAGGAAAAAAATAAAAATAGTGCTTTACGCGATATTACATTTGTGATATTATTATTACACAGATAATAAAAAATAGGAGGTCGTAATATGTTTGAATTTACTATGACACCAGAACAAATTGCCTTAAGAGATGAAGCTAGAGAACTAGCTAAGTCAGTATCCCGTGAATATATTCTAGATATGGATGCAGATAAAATTAAGTATCCTAAAGAATATTTGCAAGAATGTGGGAAAAGAAACTTAATTGGGCTAAGAGTACCTAAGGAGTATGGTGGGAGAGGTTTAGGCTGGGAAGAAGACATTATTGCCTTGGAAGAAATATGTGTTAATGGTTATATGTTTGGTTGTACTTATGGTGTAACTGGTGATGTTGTGCCTGAAGCCATAGTACATTTTGGAACCGAGGAACAGAAGAAAAAGTATTTAATCCCTATTTGTAAAGGAGAAAAATTTGCTGCCGAATGTCTTACTGAACCTAGAGGAGGTTCGGATTTTTTTGGTGCTACTACAGTAGCAACTAGAGATGGAGACGATTTTATTCTTAATGGGCAAAAACGCTTTATCGTAGGTGGAGAAGGTGCGGACTTTTTCTTAGTTTATGCTAGGACTAACCCCGATGTACCAGCACATATGGGCATGACCTGTTTTATGGTAGAAAAAGAAATGGGTGTTAAAACAGAATATGTATATGGTTTAATGGGATGTCGTGGTGGCGGTACTGCTAGAGTAGTTTTTGACAATGTTAGAGTGCCGAAAGAAGCTGTAATTGGCGAAGTTGATGGTGCTACTCCAATTTTCTATCAAATGATGATTCCAGAGCGTTTTGGAACTGCAGCTATGACTATTGGTGCTGTTCGTCCAGCCTTAGAAATTGCCACAGATTATTCGACTAAGCGTAAGGCTTTTGGTCGCCCAATTAATAAATTCCAAGGAGTTAGCTTTAAAATAGCGGATGCAGTAACTAAGCTAGATTCCAGTAGGAGTTTAATGTATGTAACAGCCAAAGCGGTTGATTCAGGTGCTCATCCTGACTTATGTCGTCGTTTAGTATCTGAAGGAAAAAAATTCGTTACAGAACAATGTTGGGATGTAGCTAATTTGAGTATGCAAGTAATGGGCGGTATTGGCTACACAGATGTTTACCCAGTAGAAAAAATCCTAAGAGATATGCGTTTATCTATGATTTGGGTAGGAACTAATGAAATTATGAGTGTTATAACTCAGCATGAATGGTATAAAGAACGTAAGCGTGAATTAGAAAATACTACTAAGAGAAATAGCGAATTTGATGCTATTAATGCTTTTATAGAAGATGAAAAAATTTATGAATAATAGGTATAATAATTATCAAAGGAGGCGAAAACATGACCAATAGATGGCAAAAATTATATCAAGAAAAATGCCTAGATGCTGATGCAGCCGCAAGATTAATAGAAAATGGCGATCGTATTTCATTACCTACCGCTAATGGAACGCCTCGAGTTCTATGGCAGGCGATAGCAAAACGCATAGAAAACGATGAACTACGAGATTGTGAATTAACCGTCGGATTGAACCTTAATGCACCAGATATCTGTAAGCCAGAGATAGCTTCAAAAGTATATTATCGTGATGGTTATATTAGTCCCTTATCTAGACCTATGGCACAAAAAGGCATAATTGACCCTACTCCTTTTAGGTTTTTCGATATTCCCCGTACTTTAGTAGAGGACAGGGATTACAATGTTGTGACTATGACTGCTTCACCTATGGACAAGCATGGTTGGTTTAGTGCGGCTTTGAATTGTTCACACAGTTACTCAGTTACTCGCAGAAGGTGGGAAAAAGGTTTACCAACTAAGGTATTTTTAGAAGTTAATGAAAATGCTCCAACTGTTTATGGACAAAACCATTTCCATATTACAGAGGTTACTGCAATAGTCGAGGCTAATTGGGATTTAATTGCACTTCCCAGGGTAGAACCTAGTGAAAAAGATGTAGCTATAGCTAGCTATATTGCCGAACATGTTCCTGATGGAGCTTGTGTGCAATTAGGAATAGGCTCACTTCCAGATGCAGTAGGTAAACAGCTAACTAATAAAAAAGACTTAGGCTGTCATTCAGAAATGATAGTTGATGCTTATCTTGATTTATATAAGGCTGGAGCTCTAACTAATAGAAAAAAGACTTTTATGCCCCATAAATCAGTGGGTACTATTGTAGTTGGTAGTAATGAATTGTATGAATTTGTAGATAATAACCCAGGTGTAGAAGTCCACGGTATTGATTTTTGTGCTGACCCTAGTATCATAGCTCGTCATGATAATTTTATGGCTATTAATGCTATTACGGAATGTGATTTAGGTGGTCAGTGTATATCTGAATCAATGGGCATTAAACCCTATTCTGGCATTGGCGGTCAGGCTGATTTTGTTCAAGGTGCTTGGCAATCTAAGGGAGGTAAGGCTTTCTTAGCATTGTATTCGAGTTATACTGATAAAAAAGGTGAGCTACACTCTAAGATTTCCCCTGTAGCTAATGGTTGGATTGCTATTAGTAGATGGGATGTTCAATATTTAGCTACCGAATATGGCTGTGTATATGTTAAGGGAACTGGAATGAGGGAAAGGGTTAAGAATATAGTAAGCATAGCCCACCCTGATTTTAGAGAATGGCTAGTTTATGAAGCGAAAAGACTTAACCTAATCGACTCTACCACAGATATTAATATTAAAAATATGAGAAAAGTAATTTAAAAGAATTAAGCTTTATTGCCGGAGTTTAATATCATCCAAAACCCCGTACTATATTTAGTATGGGGTTTTATTATTTTAAGCAATTTCACAAAATGTCTTATAAAAATCCTTGCGATATTACAAATGTAATCTAATATTACAAAGTTAAACCCTAGGCAAAACCAAATATAATTATTAATCTGGCATTTAATGCTTAAATTTGACATAGGTCAAGGTTTTATTATCTAATAACTTTTATAATTTTATTAAGTTAAGGAACAATACAGTTAATAAGAATTTAAGGAGGAATTAATAATGATTACCAAAACTTATCAATTAGAAACTATCACTTGTCCTACCTGTGTTAAGAAGATTGAAACCGCCGTCAAGAAAATGGATGGGGTAAAGGGTGTGGATGTCTTATTTAATGCAAGTAAAGTAAAGGTGAATTATGATGATAGCCTAGGTGATGGTAAGGATATTAGAAAAACCATTGAAAGATTAGGATTTGGTATCTTAGGTGAAAAGTAAGCAAAATAATCCAATTATAAAGGGGTGGAAGATATGTTAAGGGATAAAAAAGGGCGTAGAGTTTTATTAGCTGGCTTTTTAATTTTAATCGGCTTGCTAACTCTTAAGTTAGACTATAGTTTCAGTATTATTAGCAACTTTTCTCTTAGCATATCTGATATCTTTATGCTGGCTGCTACTTTTGTAGCAGGTTATCCTATAGCGGTTAGTGCTTTTAATGCGATTCGTTACAAGATATTCGGTATCGATGCCTTAGTCACTTTGGCCGTAATAGGGGCTATTTATATCAGAGAATTTTGGGAAGCGGCTGCGGTTACCTTTCTATTTATGCTAGGAAATTATTTGGAAGCTAGGGCACTGGAAAAGACTAGGTCGGCTATTAGGGCCTTATTAGAATTAGCACCCGATGCGGCTAGGGTAATTAGAGATGGGCTGGAAATAGAAATTAGCCCCGATGAAGTAATAAAAGGGGAAATAGTTATCGTAAAACCTGGTGAAAAGATACCTGTAGATGGCATAGTTACAGAAGGTAATGCCTATGTTAATCAAGCATCTATTACGGGGGAATCTATGCCAGTAAGCAAGGAAGATGGTGCAGGAGTATTTTCAGGCACTATTTTAGAATCTGGCTATCTTAAGGTAAAAGCCGAAAGGGTAGGGGATGACACTACCTTTGCCAGAATTTTAGAAATGGTTGAAGAAGCCCAAGATAAAAAAGCTAAGACACAAAAATTCTTAGAGGTTTTTGCCCAGTATTATACACCTGGCATAGTAGTATTAGCAGTTATCGTCTATATCCTAACTAAGAATTTACCATTAACCTTAACACTACTTGTAATCGCTTGCCCAGGAGCCTTAGTTATTGCTACACCTGTATCCGTAGTTGCAGGTATAGGTAATGGTGCTAGAAACGGGATTTTAATAAAAGGCGGCGAAATAATAGAAAAAATAGGCACAGTTAGGGTTATAGCTTTTGATAAAACAGGAACTTTAACTGAGGGTAAGCCCAAGGTAACTAATGTTAAAAATTATGGCATAGAGACTAGAGAATTATTACAAATAACAGCTAGTGCCGAAATGTTTTCCGAACATCCTTTGGCGAAAGCTATTATAGATAGGGCTAAGGCTGATGAAGATGTCGAATTAATAGAACCTGATGAAAGCGAAATTATTACTGGACAAGGTCTAAAAGCTAGGCTGGCTGACCAAGTATATATTATAGGCAATAAAAAAATTCTAGCTGAACATGGTCTTGATATTTCTCCTGATATAGAGGAATATATTAATAGTGAGGAAGCCATAGGGCAGACTGCAGTGATAGTTGCTGACTATAAGGAAAAAAGAATTATAGGAGTTATTTCCATAGCGGATACTATTAGGCCAGATGCTCCTAAATTAATCAATAAGCTAAGGGTAGCGGGTGTTAAGAGAATCGTAATGCTAACTGGCGATAATGAGAGAGCGGCCAAGGCCATAGCTGAAAAAATAGGTTTAGATGGCTACTATGCTGAATTATTACCCGCAGGCAAAGTCCGTATTCTGGAAGAATTACAAGCTGAGTATGGAGCTGTAGCCATGGTTGGTGATGGGGTAAATGATGCCCCTGCTCTTGCCTCTGCTGACTTAGGAATTGCTATAGGTGGTGCAGGTACCGATGTAGCTATGGAAACAGCCGATTTAGTCCTAATGTCTGCCGAAATAATTAAGCTATCCTATGCCATCGGTTTAAGCCGAGCTACCGTAATCAATATAAAACAAAATATATATTTTGCTGTAAGTGTAGTAATATTACTATTAATGGGGGTATTGGCTAAACTGGTCTTCCTATCGTCAGGTATGTTAATTCATATATTGAGTGTATTAGCGGTTATAGTTAATGCGATGCGGTTAATAGGATACAAGGAAAAATAACATTTTGCCTCATTAAGAAGGGATGTATAAATGCTAGATAATTTATGTGGAGTAGGTGCCGAGCAAGTTTGTATGCATAAGGTTCCGATTTTCAGTAACCTTAGCCCAGAAGAAATGTCCCAGATAGCCGAAATAATAACGGATAAAGAATATAAAAAAGGTGAGAACATTTATCTATCTGGTGCCTTAGAAGAACGCTTATATGTTATAAACACTGGCAAAGTAAAAATATATAAATTATCCGAAACAGGTAAAGAGCAAATTATTAGGATTTTGTATCCTGGTGATTTTATGGGCGAACTCTCCTTGTTTGCTCGTTCACCATTAGATACTAATGCTGAAGCCCTTGAAGCAACTGCAGTATGTATTATAGATGGGGATAAACTGAACCAGATAATAAAAGAGGTGCCAAGCATAGCCGTTAAGATTATTGAAGAATTAAGTAAAAGACTACAGAATGCAGAAGGTATGATTAAGTCATTAGGACTACAAGATGTGGAACAAAGGGTAGCAGACATATTGCTTAAAATATCAGCAGGTGAAGATGAATTCACTCTTGATATTAGTAAAAAAGACTTAGCTGCCCATATAGGTACTTCTCAAGAAACTTTAAGTAGGAAATTATCTTTTTTTCAAGAGAAAGGCTTAATTAAGCAAGTTGGGCAAAGGAGTATTATCATTATTGATAGGACTGCTTTGGAAGAGATGGCTAATATTTGATGCTTAGACAGAAAAGTATTAATAGATTTTCTTAGTTAAAACACTCTCTCAGAGTGTTTTTTATTTTGTAGTTTACAATACCTGTATATAAGCATATACTTATATAAGGAGGTGCTTATATATGTTTGAAAACTTTTTTAAAGCTATAGGGGAGCCTACTAGGCTTAAGATTTTACGCTTATTAGTAGAACAAGAGTTATGTGTCTGTGATATAGAAGAAGTATTACAAATAAGCCAACCTCGTGTATCCCAACATTTGAAA
>JAAYRQ010000026.1 GCA_012518685.1 Syntrophomonadaceae bacterium
TATGTATTTGGCATTGTAATTAGGTGCTACTAATAATACTTGAGTGCCTACGGTGATACTATTTATAGAAGTAGGTTCATTATTAGCATATACGAGTACATCATTAGTTACAGCATAGTTATTAATGGTGCCATTAGAGTCTATAGTAATATTGGAATTATTAATAGTAACTACCTTACCCTTAATAGTACGGGTAAGATCTAAGTAATTCTCACTTCGCCCTAGTAGGGTAGCAGTTTGGGCTCTGGTAACGATTTGAGTAGGCTTGAAGGTTCCATCTGGAAAGCCCGAGATTAAGTCATATTTTACAGCTGTATTAATATAGCCTTTGGACCAAGAGGGCATATCCACTGCATCTGTAAAGGTGGAAAGATCAGAAGCATTAAGAGCTGCTTCCGCATCCTTACCTATCATGCGTACGACCAATCTTGCCATCCAAGCTCGATTTGCTAACTTATCTGCCGAAAAATCCTCTTCGGCGGTTACTATTAGGCCCTTATCTATGGCAAAAAGCAATTCTTTTTTACTCTGGCGTTCTGCCCATTCAGGTACTTCAAAAGGCAGGGAGCGACTAGCATCAATATTAATTAACTGGCTGTCAGCTTCTAGGTTTCGTACTGCCATTAATACAGCTTCTAACTGAGTTACAGCATGATCAGGCTTAAAAGTTTTGTCAGGATAACCTGCTACAACTTCGCGTAAATTCATTTTCGCTACATACTGGTATGACCAATGTCCAGTTGGCACATCTGTATAAGGGTTACTAGCATAAGCTGGGCCTATAAAAGTAAATAAGAAACTGAAAACAAAAAACATCAAGGTTAAGGTAGAAATGGACTTATTAAAGTGTTTATTCAAGATTAACCGCTCCTTTATAAATCTTTATATTAAAATAAATAATAGACATATTTAAAATATCTTTAATAGTTTTTATTTCGACAAGGGTAAGGTGTTTCCTGCTTTTTAGGGAAAAATTTATAAAAATGCTGGCCCTTTTTATAAGAGCTTTTTTTAATCTGTTTAAAGCTATAATTTATAGAAAAAAACATTTCTAAATATTAAATACTGCCATATTATTATAAACTTGCAGTAGGGGCATAAAAAAAGGAAAGTTAAAATAACTTTCCTTAATGTATAGGCAAAATTTATTTACAATAAGCTTACTACATCTTTTCTACTTCGGGATAGTCTATCCCGAAAGTATCTACAGTTACAGACTTCATACGCTGGTCAACCAATGGTTTATCATGGCGATTAGTTTCCAGCTGAACAATTTTATCGACATTATCCTGCCCTTCGATTACCTTACCAAAGGCGGCATAATCACCGTCAAGATGAGGGGCCCTATCCACCATGATAAAAAACTGTGAACCAGCCGAATTAGGCATAGCCGTCCTAGCCATAGATAAAATACCTTTTTCATGTATTAAATTATTAGGGAATTTGTTACGGCTAAATTCGCCCTTAATAGCATATCCAGGTCCACCAGTTCCCTGTCCTTCAGGACAACCAGCTTGTACCATAAAGCCAGGAATAACCCGGTGGAATATTATACCATCATAAAAGCCCGCCTTTATTAAGGAGATAAAATTATTAACCGTGTTAGGGGCTATATCTGGGTATAGTTCTGCTTTAATAATATCGCCATTTTCCATTTCGATTGTGACTAAAGGGTTCGTACTCATTTATTACATCCTTTCTTTTTTAATATATTTAGCTATATCAGCTTAATTATTAGTAAATAAAAATATTTATGAAATAAACCAGCTATCGCCACCAACTATAAATAAAATCACCGCTAAAGTGAAACATATAAAAATTACACTAGTCAATATTCCTATGGTTCTTTTAAAATTGATGTGAGGAAACATATTTACCGCTCTCCTTTATTAGTAAACAAATGAAACCGCAGATGATTAATAGTGCCATGGTAAAAGATTCTTAATAATATGTAAGTACCGATTAAAAATAGTAAGCCAAAGGCAAAAAGCCCTATGGCTAAGAAAAATGTGCCTATTGATACTACTGTATTTTCATAAAAAAAGGCGGGTACAGTTATATGAAAAACAGTAAAAGGCTTTACGAATTCCCCAATTAGTAAAGACAAAGCAGTAATTATAGCTACTAAACTAGTGCCAACTAAAGCTAGATAAGCCCCTGCTATGCCTAGTAAGGGAAAAGTCAGCAAGGCTAAATTAGAAATACCTAAACGCAAAGTAGCATTTATTACTTTAAAAAAGCTGGGGGTGGTTAGTTTAAATTCAGCTATATCTATTAAATGTTTGGCAATATGGTATCTCGCAATTTTAGCAGGAGGCCCTAATTCTTCGATGACCTTAGCTTCGACTTGTCCATCTTTAATAGAGGTGGAAATAATATCATCATAGTAAGCTAATACCTCTGCTTTTTGAGTAGGTGGTAATTTAGCAAGTAATAATTCCAGATTATGCAAAAAATCCGCTTTATTCACTTATACTTCACCCCTTTACAAAAAAGTTTCTTATTTGATTGTATGTTAAGTTAACTATTAAAAAAAGCTTTAATTTAATAAATTTTTTATTTTTTTATATAAATTTAATAGTTTTAGTCTAATTAAGCATAATCTTAGCTAAAAGATTATAAAGCGATATTTATTAATAAATATATCTTTCCA
>JAAYRQ010000027.1 GCA_012518685.1 Syntrophomonadaceae bacterium
AAATATTCGTAAACTCCGTCCATACGAGAAGAAAATGAACGATGGGTAAGAATTACTCCTTTACCTTGCCCCGTAGTACCAGAAGTATATAAGACAGTTGCCCAGTCATCTAAAGCAATATTAGTTGCTCTTTCTTCATATATGGGTAAATTTTTAGCGAGGTTTTCTTTACCTAATCTCATTAAATCAGCTAAGGATATTACTCGTTCATCCTTAGAATTGTATTTTAAATCTAAAACAATAATTTTTTCTAAGGAGGGCATATTGTCAAAGCCTACTAAGACATTTTGCAAAATACTTTCACTACCGACAAACAAATATTTACTTTCCGAATCATTAATAATATAGGAAACTTCATTAAGCGAAAGGGTAGGGTAAATGGTAACTAAAACTCCCCCAGAATTAACTACCGCTATATCAGCTTGGGTCCAATAAGGACTATTACGGGACATAATAGCCACTCTTTGCTTTTTGTCTAGTCCTAATGATAATAAGCCACTAGCAATTAATTCCACCCTATTTTGTAATTCCCTATAAGTAAAATGCCCATTATTATCACCATGATATAAATCAGGATTAAATACTTGGGCTGTACGGTCGGGAAATTCCTTAATAGTTGCATTAAAAGCGGTACTAAGTGTCATTTCCTTAACATAATTCTCCACAAAAAATCCTCCCCTAATTATAAAATACAAATGTCCTCAACATTATTTATTACTAATTCTTATTTTATTACATAATTCGATATTTGGGGAGTGAAATTTTATAAATTGAATAAATATTTATAAGAAGCATAATTTAATAGACATAATTACAAAAAATAATGGTGAATTTAAAGACTGCCATTTTTACCCCTTGTATTGCTAGTTAGTATGGAAATTACTAAGCCTATAAAGGCAAGTGCAGCGGGAATTAAATAAACCATTTGGTTAGCCTTGGTATAAGCTAGGGCATAGCTGAAATTTCTTTCATTAAAGGCTAATAAAAAGGTAAAAACACCAGTTGAAACTGCAATACCTAAGGAAAAACAGAAATTTCTCACTGTAGAAATAAATCCTCCCGTATAGCCAACTTTATGGGGAGGTACGGAACCCATTATAGAATTATTATTAGGGGAACCGAAAACTCCCATACCTAATCCAGCTAGAAACAAAGCAGATATTAAATAGTAAAGGCTAACATTATCACCTAAGCCCGTACATAATAGATGAGCACCCAATAAAAGTAGAAAACCAAGTGAAGTAAGCTTATCTGAACCAAACTTATCTGACAGGCTGCCTGCAATAGGTGCAGTTATAGCCATAGTAAGAGGGGGAATGGTCATAAGCAGTCCCGAAAAAGCAGGAGAAAACAATAATAATCTTTCTAAATAAAAAGGTATTAAAAAAGTTATAAATGTCTGAGAAGTGTAAGCGAAAAACCCCAAAATGTTACCATAGACAAAGGCCTTTACTTTAAATAAGGAGAAATCTAGCATACGGAAGCTAACCCTTTTTTCATAAAATAAAAATAATGTCAAAAATATAAGGGAGATTAATAAAATAAATAAATTAGCACTACTCGGCTTGGATAAAGAAAGAATTAACAATATAGCAAAAAATGCAAATAATAATATTCCTATATAATCAAAGGGGGTTTTATCATCATGTAAAATTGTCTTAGGTAAATAACGATTAGCAAAGTAATATCCAACTATGCCAATCGGAATATTGATAACGAATATAATGGGCCAACCAAATCCAGCTACTAAAAAGCCGCCTATGCTTGGGCCTGCCATATTGCCTATGCCTACCATGCTGCCCGTCAGACCTAGGGCTTTACCGCGTTCTTCGGGAGGAAAGGCATTAGATACTATGCCCATACCATTTGCCATAAGCATACTAGCACCGAAGGCTTGAATGATACGAGAAATAACTAGAAATGTTAGGCTAGCGGAAATGCTACAAAAAAAAGAACCTAAGGTAAACAATAGAAAACCTTGAGCATAAACATTATGATTACCCAGCTTATCTCCTAACTTTCCGAAAAAGATTAAAGTCGCGGTGATAACCAGCATATATGAAGTCACTACCCATTGAATCTTAGACATAGGAACAGAGAAATCCTTAGCTATGGTGGGATTCGCAATATTTAATATACTTCCATCAAGTGTTGACATAAAAATACCGACACAAACTATAAGTAATACTTGCCACTTTTTATCTATATTCACTATTATGCTCCCTAAAAATAAAATCCATAAGTTATCATAACAGTAATTATTTTTTCTTTAAACAGTAATTTTTTAAAATGGTATTGATTTTTAGGATTTTTGCAAGATAGATATTAAGGCATCACCTAAACAATGTACTCCCTTATTAGCCATTGACAGCGATAATTCGTCAGTTCCTACTTCAAAAAGTAGGGCAGTAGGGTATAAATCTTGATTATAATCGCCCTTACCAATAAAGATACCCCGCATAAGCCCTGGATGTAGTTCATCTGCAGCCGCTTTTACATTACGGGCAAATTCTAAGTTAGTTTGCATATTAGGATTACTTCTCCCTACTACAATCATTACTTTAGCTACTTCGACTCCATTGATACTAGCCCAATACGCTTTTTTGGGGGCGGAATCCCGATGTATATCTATTAATATATCAGGACCTTCCCTTACCAAAGCTACCGCAGTTCTTCGGGAACGGTGGTAGGCATTAATGTCGTGTGGGCCATGATTATTTAGACTATGAGTAACATTAATATGGGCTTTTTCTAAGCAGTCCTGCAAGGAGCTACCAACCTTTACAATATCACCATCACCTGCTGTGACCGCTGTGCCAGAAGTTAAAATATAGGATTCGTCATTATGTGTATGGTAGATGCTAACTCGTTTATCAACTAAATTGTTTTTCGAGGCAAGTTCGGGAATTAAGAGACTAGCAGGGATAAGGGGAGAGTTATAGGCAGTATCAGCTTCCTTTACAACTGCATAAGCAGTACGATTTTTGACATAAGTAATAATGTAGTGATTATTATGCTCATCAATAAATTCATCATTGACATAAATTTTAATCCCTGTTTCCATTAATACCTTATCATTTTCATCTTTTATTACATAATATATTTTTTCGCCTTTTAGATTTAGAGGTTTTTGTAGGGCATTAATATTTAAAAAATAAGCAGCTAATAAAATTAGTATTAGTATTCCAAAAAAAACTGATATATATCTACTTTTAAAAGCATCCATGAAAAAACTACCCCTTCCATACATTTTGTAATATTATGCGGAAAAGGTAGTCTATTTATGCGAAATATAATTTAATTAAGCATCCCAACTAGCGAGATATTTTTCTTGTTCATTAGTAAGAGTATCTATTTTTACACCATCTGCTTCTAATTTCAGGTAAGCTACTCTCCAGTCAATTTCTTCTGGTACATTATACACCTTGTTTTCTAATTTATCACGATTTTGTATAACATGAATTAATGATAAGGCTTGTAAGGAAAAACTTAAGTCCATTACTTCGGCAGGATGCCCATCACCAGCAGCTAAATTAACTAGCCGTCCCTCGGCTAATAGGTGTAGTTTGCGACCATCGGCCATAATATACTCATCTATGTTATCGCGAACCCTAGTGATGCTAGTAGCTAGTTTTTCTAAATCATGTTTATTAACTTCTACATCAAAATGGCCTGCATTAGCCATCATAGCATTATCCTTCATTACTTCCATGTGCTCTTTTCTTATCACATTAATATTGCCTGTGACAGTTATAAAAATATCACCTAAGCGAGCTGCCTCTGACATAGGCATTACTTCAAAACCATCCATAATAGCTTCATTAGCTTTTATGGGGTCAATCTCAGTTACAATAATCTTAGCACCCATGCCTAGGGCTCTCATTGAAACACCTTTACCACACCAGCCATAACCTATTACTACAACGGTCTTACCAGCTACGATTAAGTTAGTACTTCTATTGATTCCATCCCATACTGATTGACCAGTACCATATCTATTATCAAACAAATACTTCATATAAGCATCATTAACTGCCATCATAGGAAATAATAAAGTATTATCTTTATCCATAGCCCTTAGTCTTATAACACCTGTAGTAGTTTCTTCACAACCACCTATGATGTTTCGGGCTTGGTCTGGTCGCTCTTTATGTAATATGCTTACTACATCGCCACCATCATCTATAAGTGCATCAGGCATATTATCTAAAGTGTAATCTAAAAATTGATAGTATTCTTCTTCACTTTGCCCATGTATGGCATAAACGGTAATACCTGAATCAACCAGAGCTGCTACAACATCATCTTGGGTTGATAAGGGATTACTAGCACAAGCTACTACATTAGCTCCTGCAGCTTGCAAAATCTGGAGTAGGTAGCCTGTTTTAGCTTCTAAATGTAAACAACACGCGATAGTCATATTAGCTAAAGGTTGGGTAGCAATAAATTCTTGTTTTAGTTTATTTAATACTGGCATATTTTGACTTACCCATTGTAATTTTCTATGACCATTAGGTCTTAGGGATATGTCCTTGATAATTGAATCTCTTTTTACTACTTTCGGGGAAATAATGTTCATTTATTAACCTCCTGATTTTATAATTAATTACTTAACTGCTAACTAATTTGTTATATTCTACAACATTATAAGCAAAAAATCTTACAATAGGAACAATAATCTGTTAATATAATTGCAAACATAAAAAGAATTAATGAGGGATTTATGTGAAGGTATTAATGTTTAGTTGGGAATATCCACCACACATGGTAGGGGGATTAGGTCAGCATGTATATGATTTAACCAGATTTTTAGCTAGGGAGAACATAACTACCCATATAGTTTCACCAGCCGTAAAAGATTATCCGACTTATCAGCTAATAGATGGAGTTCATATACATAGAGTAGGTAGTCCAGCCAAAGAAGCAGATCATTTTAAAACTTGGATTTTCTC
>JAAYRQ010000028.1 GCA_012518685.1 Syntrophomonadaceae bacterium
TTATTAAAAAGATTATATACTAAAGAACCCTCATCTAGTCGAGAACAAGCCAATAATAGATTACGGTTAGTATTAACCCATGATCGGGCTGGAACTTCGCAGGAATTGATGGAAACCTTAAAAGAAGAAATTATTAAAGTTATTATAAAACATGTCGAAGTCGATGGAGCACCTGAGGTTACTTTTGTTTCCCAAGGTCGCCAATCGGCTTTAGATATCAATATTCCACTTAAAGGTAGGTAGCTCGATAATGCTAAAAATTAAGGGTGTTAATGATAATTTAGTTATACTTTTCGGATCTGGTTCTTATGATGATTTTCTTACGGCTTTACTAAATAAACTATCTACTAATACCGACTTTTTTAAAGGTTCAAAAGTATTGTTCCGCGGTGAAGGTCTTAACACTTTGGCTTCAGACGAGATTATTAACTTACAAAAAATCTGCCTAGAGCATGGCATGCTGATAAATAATATTTCTACACCTGTGGAAAGTAATACTAAACAGGACTTGTTTGTTTATCGTAATATTAGAAGTGGACAAAAACTTCGCTCCGAAGGTACTTTAGTCATTTTTGGCGATGTGCATGAAAGTGCCGAAATAGTAGCCGCAGGTGATATTATTGTTTTAGGTAAATTAGAAGGTATTGCCCATGCTGGATGTTATGGCAATATTAACAGTATGGTTTTTGCCCTTAACTTTTCCCCAGGACAAATTCGCATAGCTAATAATTTTTCTCGGGCACCAGCTAACGATATCAAAGGTTATGTTCCAGAAGTAGCCTATTATGATGGTGAAAATATTTGCATTACAGAATATAATCCCAAAGCTAGATATAGTAAATAAACACCTACAATAAGCTAAAAAAATTAATCGCGAAATTCAAACTAAAACAGACCATACAAGCTATTACCAAAGGAATTAAGGCTGCTAATATGGCCCATTTTAGACTTTTAGTTTCACGATTAATAGTAATTAAAGTAGTTGCACAAGGATAATGTAATAAGGAAAATAGCATTACAGACAAGGCCGTTAGCCAAGTCCAGCCATAATTATCTATTAATAAGCTTTTAAGTGCTATTAGACTATCTAATTCTAGCATGGTACTTGAAGATAAATAGCCCATTATCATTATGGGTAATACTATTTCATTAGCTGGTAATCCTAATATGAAGGCAGATAATATTACCCCATCCATGCCTAAAAGCTGGGCAAATGGGTCTAACCAGTTTATAAACTTACTCAAGATGGTGATTTCACCTATATAATTATTAGCCAATAACCATATTATGCCTCCTGCTGGGGCCGCTACTACCACGGCCCTAGCCAAAACGAACAGAGTTCTATCCATAATAGACCGTATTATTACTTGCCCGATTAAAGGTTTGCGATAGGGCGGTAATTCTAAAGTAAAATTAGAAGGCACTCCTTTTAAAAGGGTTTTGGATAATATAAAAGACACTAATAATGTTGTAATAATTCCTATCAGGACTAAGCCCACTACTACTGCTGAGGCTATTAAGGTCTTATATGAATATATAGCTCCTCCTACAAATATCCCAGCTAGAATTATGATAGTAGGGAAACGGCCATTACAAGGAACAAAGTTATTAGTTAAAATAGCAATTAATCTCTCCCTAGGTGACTCAATTATTCTTGCAGAAACAACTCCTGCCGCATTACAGCCAAAGCCCATACACATGGTTAGAGCTTGCTTCCCATGGCAACCAGCCTTGCGAAAAGCATTATCTAGGTTAAAAGCCACCCGGGGTAAATAACCTGCATCTTCCAAAAGGGTAAATAAGGGGAAAAATATTGCCATAGGTGGTAACATTACTGCAATTACCCAGGCTAAGCCGTGATATACCCCATATACTAAAAAATTCAATAACCAGTTAGGGAAATTAAGCCACATAAAAAATAAGGCTAGTTTTTGTTGACCCCCAAAAAGCAGTTTTGCCAAGGCTTCCGAAGGGTAATTAGCCCCTATAATAGTTATCCAAAATATTATCCCTAAAAGGAGGAGCATAATCGGAAAACCTAGCCATCTAGAAGTCAATATATCGTCTAGCTTTTCATCCCAATTCCTATAATTATCCCCCTCTTCGATAACCTGATCCGCAATTAATTCCGCCTTATTATAAATGGTTTTTACTATTCTGAGGCTGATTTCCTCGTCTGACTCCATCCTATTAATAGCCACTAATACACCCCACTATCTATGTTAAGATAATATTTGATACCCTCTTTTATGCTTAAATCATTATCTAGGCTCTTTAAAGCCAACCAGCGAGGATTAATCAAGCTAGTCACAAGATTTACATCTATCTTTTTTATAATGGAATTTATTTGGGCCTCAATGTCCGCATCATAATTGACCAGATAGGGTTTTAGGACTCTTTCTTCATCAGCTATTTTATATAGTTCATTTTTAAGTTCTTTTATGCCCTTACCAGTGCGGGCAATGGTAGGTATAACAGGTACTCCTAATTCCTCGGATAATCTTCTTACATCTATTTTTATCTTTTTCCTTTTGGCTTCATCTATCAAATTAAGACATATTATAACCGAAGAAGTAATCTCCATAATTTGCAAAGCTAATTTCAAGTTTCTTGCTAATGAGCTAGCATCCATTACAATTACGGTAACATCAGGCTTAGCAAAACAAATAAAATCCCGTGCTACAAGTTCATCTAAGGAATGGGGGGAAAGCGAATAGATTCCAGGTAAATCCACTAATAAATACTCCTTATTCCTAATGCTAAATTGTCCTGTACTCTGTAAGACCGTTTTTCCTGGCCAATTTCCCGTATGTTGTCTAAGCCCTGTTAGAGCGTTAAATACTGTGCTTTTACCTGTATTAGGATTACCAGCTAAAGCAATAATCTTAGTTTTATCACACTTATTTATATTAAACTTAGCTCTCAAATCCCTTAATTCTATAGGCATAGTAAATACCTCCTAATCCAATATTATTAATATCAAATCAGTTTCACTTTTCCGCAAAGCTATTACAGTTCCTTGCACTAAAAAGGCTATCGGATTGCCTGCAGGACTTTTCCTGACTGCCTTAACCCTAGTCCCAGGTACAAATCCTAAGTCTAGTAGCCTTCTTTTATTTAAGCCCTCACTTAATATTTCACTTACTAGCCCTGTCTTTTTAAGGGGCAAATCTGTTAAAGGAATATTTATTTTAAATATCTCCTTTCTATTAGGTCTCGGGACTAAAAACAGCCTAAAAAAATAGAAATAGCTATAGTTTATAATAAGCTAGGAAAATTAAAGTGTTACTTTTTATCCTCCAGAATAATAAAAACGCATCCTAGCTAAAAGGATGCGTTCTTGTTTTTTAGGAGATTTTATCTTTTAATATTAATATTATTTACCTTTAAAATCAGCCTTGCGGTTTTCTAAGAATGCATTCATGCCTTCTTTTTGGTCCTCTGAGGAGAACAACATTGACCAGCCTAATTGTTCTAGGCGACTACCAGTTTTAATATCAGTATTCATAGACATATTAACTGCATTTTTAGCTTCTCTCAAAGCCAGAGGAGATTTTCTAGCAATTCTTCTCGCCATTTTTACGCCTGCTTCCATAGCTTCATCAGCAGGTACTACCATATTAACTAAGCCCATCTTTAAAGCTGTTTCAGCATTGAAGAAATCCCCTGTAAAGATATATTGTTTAGCTAGACATATAGATGTATGTCTAGGCATTCTTTGGGTTCCGCCCCCGCCAGGGAAAATACCTAAGTTAATTTCAGGTAGTCCCAAGGTAGCGTTATCAGCTACTACTTTAATATCACAAGCTAAGGCAAGTTCTAAACCACCGCCTAATGCTAAGCCTCTTACAATAGCTACTACAGGCTTGTGATTATCCTCTACTGCAAATAAGGTCTTGTGTACTTGATCGATAAAGTTGCGGGCTTCAAAAGCATTATAACCTGCTACAGCTTTAAGGTCAGCCCCAGCTGCAAAAGCATTCTCATCCCCACAGATTACGATAACCTTAACTTCAGGATCTTCTTGATATCTCATAAGTAAGTCATAGGATTCTTCCATTAATTCTAAGTTAAGTGCATTAAAAGCCTTCGGACGGTTCATTTGAGAATAACCAATACCATCCTCTACCCAAGCTATAAGCGTATTGTACTCTAAGCCTTTATAATTTTTACCCATTAAATCCTGCCCCCTTAAAATAATCTTACAAGTAATTATATTACTTTATGGAAATAATTAATAGCCCTAAATATAGTTTAAATCCCTTAATATACTACACATTTATAAAAACCGGTCATTTATTAGATGAAAAAAACCCTAGATAAAAAGGAGGTATTAATCTTTTAAATAATTACCTGCAAAATACTGCCTAGTTAGACTTAACTTTCCCTAATAGGCTTAGCGGATACTAACATGATATTATTCGGAAATCTATGATAAACTATATCTTTGCAAGCATTTATTATTTGGGGTCTTCTAGATAATAGCCTTTGTTTAGCTAAATTTAAAAATAGACTTCCTACTATAGGTAAAGTTCCTAGGCGGGATAAATAATAAGTAATATTATCACCCTTTATCTCTATGGTAATTACCGTAAGATTAGGTTTTTCTTGCCCAGCTACCCTAGCTAGTTCGGTGCTTATTTTGCTGATTAACTTATAATTGCTAATGCCTAGAGTATAAACCTTATTTCCTACTTGGTCAGCTTTAATAAAAATAGGTTCACCCTTTTTATCCCTATTAATATCTGCAAATGCCCCCACCTGATTAATATCCTCTACAGATACTTCTGCACCATTAAGCAATACTAAGGCGGCAATAATCGTTTCTAATACCCCACTCCTGCCAACTAACAAATAATTCATCTTAACCTCCTATATTTTCAAGCTTAACTCGTTCTACTAAGGTAACTAGGGCGGGATAAGCTGCTAAGACCCCAGCTAATACTAAAGGACGACCTATAAAAGGCATAGATAAACCCCTAGAGATAAAGCCACCTATTCTTAATATAAGATTGACATAGGGCATAGTCCCTATAAAAACATATTCATTAGTCAAGCCTAAGAGGCTAGTAATATTATTAATCGCATTAGTAAAGTTCCCATTTTTAGTGCCGATTAGATAAACCTCATGCTGGTTCTCGTCCAAACCAATATATTTCATTTCCCCTTCATCTGAGGCATCTGTCTTATCAAATAAGGGTAAATTAATAAGTTCCTCTTTAAAAGGCTTAGTTTTGCTAAGATTATTAGTATGAATATTAGCGGCTAATACCGAAGAATGACTGCCACCATAATCAAAATAAACGAATTTAATAAAAATCACCCCAGTTATTATTTATATTAACTAGCTTTTCCAGTTGTATAATACTTATACTTTATAAAATAAAAAAGCTGCTTATAATATAAGCAGCTCCAGTAAAATCCCTTATTATAAGACCATAATCCAACCTAATTCATCGGCTAGGCTACCATTTTGCATACCAGTTATCGTATCGTAAATTCTAGCGGATAATTCCCCAGTTTTCCCTTCATTAATCAAAATCTTATTCCCCGCCCAGTTCAATTCGCCAATAGGGGATATTACCGCGGCTGTACCTGTACCAAAGGCTTCTTCCAAAGTTCCTTTAGCTTGAGCCTCGAATATCTCCTCAATAGATATCCTGCGTTCCACTACTGGTATCTCCCAATGTTTGAGTAAGGCTATCGTAGAATCCCGAGTAATACCAGCCAAAATACTACCTTCCAAAGCAGGAGTGACAACTTTCCCCTTAATTTTAAAGAAAACATTCATCGTACCGACTTCTTCAATATATTTTCTTTCGATACCATCTAGCCATAATACTTGGGTATAACCCTTAGCTTCCGCTTCCACTTGAGCCTTAAGACTGGCCGCATAATTACCAGGCGTTTTGGCAAAACCAATACCACCTTTTACGGCTCTAACATAAGAGGGTTCTACATATATTTTGACAGGATTAATACCTTCAGGATAATACATACCTACAGGTGATAATATAATCATGAACATATAAGTATTGGAAGGTCTGACTCCTAAATAGGGATCAGTTGCAATAATAAAAGGTCTAATATACAAGGATGTCCCTTCCGCTTCTGGTATCCAGTCCTTATCTATATCAACCAGTGTCCTGATTGCTTCTATGGCAAAATTCTCGTCAATAGGAGGAATACAAATCCGCTCATTAGAAATATTAATTCTCTCCATATTCTTATTAGGTCTAAATAATAATACCCGCCCATCTTTAGCCTTATAAGCTTTTAAGCCTTCAAAAATAGCTTGTCCATAATGCAAGACCATAGTAGAAGGATCTAAGCTAATCGGTTGATAAGGAATTACCCGCGGGTCATGCCATCCTATACCTTCCGTGTAATCCATAATAAACATATGGTCAGTAAAATTATGACCAAAAACTAGATTATTAGCATCAGGTTTTGTTTTAGGATTGGTAGTTTTCTCAACTTTAATATTCAACGACATAACAAATTCCTCCATCCTTCTATTCTACAAAATAGTATATTAATTAATTATAGCAAATTCTAAGCTAGCCGACATAAAAAAATGTGCAAGGTATCAGGTCAATGACCACCCTGCACAGTCTAATTGTCTAAAAATTATAAGGCAAAAACATGTTTACCTATTTGATTAATAATTGGTCTGCTCCATATCCACTTATTTGTGGCAGTATGAGGATTCCAATAATATATAGCACCACCAGTTGGATCCCAACCGCTTAGAGCGGAGTCCACCGCCTTATAAGCATTAGCATCAGGTTCTAAATAATATTGACCATCAGAAACCGCTGTAAATGCACCTGGTTCAAAAATAACTTCTAAAATCGATTTGCCGAATTTACCCGAATTAATACGGTTAAAGACTACTGCGGCAATAGCTACCTGTCCACTAAAACTTTCACCCCTAGCTTCACCATATACTAGCCTAGCTAGAGCATATCTTTCCCCTGCAGTTAAATTAGCATAATTAGAAATCGGCTTTAAGGCATATAGTGCTTCTTCATTAACAGGTTCAGATACTTTGTTTTCTATAGTTTCCAGATTTTCAATAAGCTCATTTTCCATTGCTTCATCAATAGTTACAGTATCCAAAAGATTCAATTCGCTAGTACCATTAGCATTACTCCTGTCAGTATCAGGACTAAAATAAGCATTAATATCAATGGCGGGCATTAGTGTCATGCTACTGGTTAGTAATAGCGATATAACTATTACTATTATTTTATTAGGCACTTCATTTTCACCTCCACTTAATACTTGTTAATTGTAAACATAGTACAAGCATTAAGCAAAAGCTTAAAGATTGAATGCCCTACAGTAATTCAAGACCAGACCTAATGCCAGGAAATCTATAAGTTAAAAATTAGTTTCTTAGGCCCAAAGCTTAATATTAAAGGGCACTGCTTAAATATTCCTAGTAAACTATTAGCCCTATTAACAGCAAATGACATAAAAAAGCCTACCTTTTTAATAAGGCAATAAAATTATTTAAGATTCTAGCTGTCAAACCCCAAATCACATATTCCTGCCAAATCCAGAATAATTGAGGGATATAAGCCTTGCTAAAGGGATAATTTTTCCCCTGTGGAATTAATTCAAAAGGAAAATCTTGTTCCGCTTCAACATTTAGCCACATATTGTGTTTAATTGGGGCATTTTCCATTAAGTAATCCAAGGGAACATAAAATACCTCTTCCACTTCATCAGGGCTAGGTATCACATTATTAACCTCATCAATAAAGCCCACGAAAGGATGCACAATTACATTAAAAGGACTAACATTAATATCTAGCGGTGCTACTACCTTAATATTATGAGGTTGTAAACATAATTCCTCACAAGTTTCCCGCACAGCTGCCGCCTCAGGATTACTATCATCTTTTTCAATTCTTCCTCCAGGAAAGGTTATTTCCCCAGGCTGGTGCATAAGGCTACTAGCCCTTTTTTGAAATAATACACTGGTCTTATTATTAACCTCAAGCACAGGTAATAAAACTGCAAACTCCACTCCCCGTTCTTGCCCTAATATCCTGGCATCACGCCCATTTAACCCCTTAATTTTATCTAACATTTCCCAGCCTCCACCACTTAATTCTTCTTAATAAGACCATAGCATTTTTTTAAAGATAAAAAAACCTTTTTAGACTAATTAGGGTTTTGATACAGTATTTTCCCATACAATATTTCTAACATCTTCTTTTATAGCTAATAATAAATGTGGATAAGTAATTATCATCGTCTTAAGCTCATCAGGACTAGGTTCTATAAGATTCGTATTTACTAGAATTTTATCAGTAGCTTCGATGCTAGTCACTTCCATTTTGTAACCACCATTTCTTTTTTCACCTAGGCTAATTAAAATATAAGTTGAACCTTGTAAGTTTTTAGTATGCTTTCCCTTAAGCTTATAATTATCTAAATACCATTCCCTTAGCTCCTTATGGCTATTAAAGCTATCACTATAAGTATCCACAATCTTATAATCAACATTATTAATAGGCTTTTTCAGTATCTTATTAGTAGTGCAACCAGTAACAAGGAAACCAGCTATTAAGAGAAAAACAACCGCCTTTTTCATATCCTAACTACCCCCTAACCAGATAATATATATTATCTTATAGAAGAATAGCCTTTCTTATACATGCAAAAAAACAGGGTGTATGCCCTGTTTTAAAAATCACTCAACTAATTGTACATATAACCTTCTCCGATAGAATAACTAGCTATATTCCGACAATGGTCACTTATCCTTTCCAAAGCACCAATAAGATCTAAGAATACAGCCCCATTATTACCATTACAAACCCTTTCATTAAGCCTCATAATATGATTTCTTCTATATTCAGCTTGTAATTTATCCACTAATCTTTCATTCTGTTCCACCTTTTTCGCTATAGTTATATCCTTTGTATCAAAGGTTAAAAAGGTTAGAGCCAAAGTTTCATCAGTAATGGCAATAAGCCTTTCTATTTCCTTTTTCGCTTCTCCAGAAAATTCTACTTGATGTTTGCTAGCATAGTTAGCCATCTCTATAATAGATTCACTCAGGTCTCCTATCCTTTCAATATCATTAAGTGCCTGCAGAATAGTAACAGATAAGTTAGAATCTTCCTTAGACAATCTTTTTTCCGAGGCTGCTATTACATAATCAGTAATTTCCCTTTCTAACATATCAATAGTATCTTCTATAACAATAGAACTACCCACATAATCACTATCACGAGTATTAAAAAACAAAATAGCATTATTAAAAGCTTGGTGAGCTAGACTACCCATCCGCATAGTTTCTCGATTAGCTTGGGCTAAAGCTACGGAAGGATTGCGTAAAAATCTTTTATCAATAAACTTAGTGCGATATTCCGTAAGTTCTTGTTCAACCTCACTATCAGGAATAAGTTTCGTAACAATCCAAGCCAAGACCGCAACCAAAGGTAGATGTATTAGGGTATTAGAAATATTAAAAACCGCATGCGTCTGAGCAATTTGTAACTTAATATTCAAACTATCCCAGCTACCTATAAAGCCAGGTAAGATAGTAAATAAAGAATTAGTAACAAAGATTACTAATTTCGGAAATAAACCTACCATAAAAAGTGGTAGGAAAATCAGAGTGCCCACCACATTAAAAATAAAGTGAGTTAAAGCTGTCCTGCGAGCCGCCACGCTAGCCCCTATAGCCGCTAATAATGCCGTAACAGTAGTACCTATATTATCTCCGAAAAGAATCGGAACCGCCTGGGCGTAAGTTACCGCCCCTTGATTAGCCAACTCCTGTAAAACCCCAATGGTAGCACTACTGCTCTGGACAATAAAGGTAAATACTGCCCCAATTAAAACCCCTAGAATAGGATTGTTCTCTACACTAACCATAAAGTCCGTAAAAAAGGCTAAATCTTTTAGGGGTTTCATCCCATCTCCCATAATAGTTAGCCCAAAAAATAGAATCCCAAAACCAAGAATGGCCTGACCTATACTCTGATTTCTTTTATTTTTGGCAAACATAAAAGTTACTGCCCCTATAGCAATTATAGGAAAAACATAATCTTGTAAATTAAAGCCGATTAAATAAGCAGTAATAGTAGTACCAATATTGGCCCCCATAATTACACCAATAGCCTGTCTTAAAGTTAATAATTGGGCATTAACCAAACCTACAGTTAATACTGTAGTAGCACTACTACTTTGGATAAGAGCTGTAACTAGGGTACCAGTTAACACACCCCTAACTGGGTTTTTAGTACCCTTTTCTAAAATTACCCTCATCCTATCGCCAGCCGCAGCCTGCAGGGCATCAGACATAAATCTTAATCCAAACAAAAACAAAGCCAGTCCACCTACAAAAGCAAAAAGAACATCTTGGATTGATATACCCATAATCTAAATCTATAATCCTCCTATTATTAAAACTACTAGTTAATCGTTATTATTTTTCATTATAGTCCTATCATAGCGTAACATAGATTTATTATATAAATTAACCCTTTTTAAAAAACTTAATAAAAAATTAACTTAATATAAACATAGAAAAATTAATAAGATGAAAATAGCGGAGAACCCTGCCCCGCTATTTTAAATATTAAAATATTAAGCTTTTTAGCTAATCGCCGCTAATACCATCTTAAGTGTGCCAATAATACTTTCATCAGTGAATGTTTTTACTAGCTCATCCCAGTTATATTCCTTTAAGCCTTTTTGAATATCTTCAGCTACATGTTTTCTTTGGAATTCTTTTAATAAAATAAAGGGTCTCCCTGGGGTGTCAATTAAGGCAGATACTTTAGCCTTAGCTTTTTCCATTAACTCTTCGGGAGTTTCGACTAATTCGTCAAAAATGCCCATATCATAAGCTTGTTGCACTCCAAAAAGCTCGCCTTTAAACACTACATCCTTCATATTCTTATTAGTATCTAAACCAAATCTCATAATTTCCATTTCTGCAGGAGTTAGGGCTAGACCTATTTTAATTTCCGTCATACCTAACTTAATTTTAGGATGATTTACCGCAATAACATAGTCACTAGCCATAGATACAATCATACCCGCAGCAGTAGCATGTCCATTAACCGCAGCAATCACGGGTTTGGGGCAAGTAAATAACTTATACATCACATCTTCTTCAAGTTCAAACCATTTAATAATCTCGTCACCATCTTTGAAACTGGTGAATGTAGCCAAATCAAAGCCACCCGATAAATAACGGCCTTCGCCAGTAAGAATAAGACCTTTTAATTCTTCTTCATTATTTAGCCTATCTAGTATTCCATTTAAGGCTTCTAAGGTTTCTGTAGTAATAGCATTAACCTTCCCATAGTTAAACTTAAAAATTACAATATTTTCTTCAATAATACATTCGTAAGACATTAGTTCACCTTCCTAATATTATTAATTACCCCTAATATTCCCCCATCTTAAAAAATCCTAACAAGCACCCCCTAATTATGATAAAAATATATCATTTAAGGTAAATTATATTAATAATAGTTTAACCACTTTTATATATTTGGTCAGAGGGGGAGATAATTAATGATTTTTAACCTTTTCTCCCTCTTTCATAGGATTACTAGCATCTAAAACTATCTTTTGCCCTTCTACTAAGCCCGAAATTACTTCAATATTTACCCTATCAGCTAAACCTGTGACAATATCAACATAGCTAACCCGATTTTTTTCATCTACTAACATTACTTGTTTAAGATCATTATCCTTATATATAATGGCTTCTCGGGGAATGACTATAAGATTATTTTTAGTCAAAGTTTCAATAGCAATTTTTACTTCATAGCCTATTTTAAGAATATCGCTTTCAGGTAAAGTAATAATTACAGGGACTCGGTGTTGAACTATTCCTAAGGCAGATAGCTTTTCTTCCGCTTGCGGATATATATTGATTAATTCCCCAGCTAAAATAGCATCTTTTAAGATAGGGGCACTAATATTAACTTTTTGCCCTATTTTAATATCCGCCATATCATCACTTAATATTTCAGCTTTTATTTCCATCTGGTTCAGACTAGCTACTTCAGCCAGCTTTTCACTCACCATAACATACTGCCCTTCTTTAACAGGTAATTTAACTACTGTACCTTCTAGCGGACTAGTAATAATTAAGTTAGCAGCCTTAGCATTAATATTATTTAAAGCCTTTTGGGCTATACTAATCTGTTCTTCAGCTTGTTTTATACTATTAAGCTGCCTATTATAACTAGCCTCATGCTTATCCTTACTTAGCCTAGCCCCCTCTAGTTCCACCTTGCTAATAGCTCCCGAATTATATAGCTTTTCTAACCTCTTATAATTATTTTTAGCCTCTGCAAAATCAAGCTTAATACCCTCTAACTCAGCCTGGAGCATATCATAAGTTTGTTCTGTCTGAAGTAAGCTAATTTTGTAAGTATCTTCCTGTAAGCTTAAATCAGGATTAGACAGGGTTAATAGGACATCTCCCTTGCTAACTAAGTCGCCTATTTCTACTAATTGCTCTTCAACCTTACCATTTTCTATAGCAA
>JAAYRQ010000029.1 GCA_012518685.1 Syntrophomonadaceae bacterium
AAAAATCAATATGGGCGGCCTTAATTAAGTCAGCTAATTCTCTAGTAGTAATAACAAAATCCACATCTTTAAATCCGCTAGCTACCATCTCAGGTCTATTGTTCTCATATTTTTTGGCTGTACAAGGCATTACAGATACCACAACCATATCCTTAGGGTTTACTTTAAGCTTTTCTGCCCCATAAGTTTTTGCTATAGGTCCAAACATTTGCTGGGGTGATTTAGCGGTTGATAGATGAGGCAATATTTGTGGGTATTTATCTTCAGCATATTTTATCCAAGCTGGGCAGCAAGAAGTAAACTGAGGTAATGGAGCATAATTATCAAAACCTTCAACACCTAATGTACCGTAAACTCGATGTATTAATTCTGTGCCCTCTTCCATAATAGTTAGGTCAGCCGCAAATTCCGTATCATATACTTGATCAAATCCAAGCTTTCTAAGTGCTGCGAACATCTGCCCCTTAACATTACTGCCTGGTTTTAGACCAAACTCCTCTCCTAAAGCAACCCTTACGGCAGCAGCAACTTGCACTACCACATACTTACTACTGTCATTTAAAACATTTTGTACGGCAGTCTTGTTATCCAAGTCTTCCACAGCTCCAAAAGGACAATTAATAAGGCATTGACCACAATTAATACACTTACCATAATCAATATGGTGCCTTTCTCCTAAGACACCGATTATAGCCCCTGTTGGGCATACAGAAGTACAATGATCACAAGCCCTACACCTATCAGTTATAGTAATAATTCCTTCCATCGTAGTCCCCAAAGTACCCAAAAACTTCACCCTCCTTTTTTAATTTTAAAAAATCTTAAAAAAACATATGTGACCAATTATCATCCCCCTTTACTAAATTATAACTATAAAACATTTCTATACAAGTATGAAAATACATTATAATATGTTGCCAAATTAAAAGTCTTGTAGGCCCGATATAATAGGAAGGGGATTAATGTCGTAAAAAAAAGAAACGAGGAATAAAAAAAGAATGTACTAGACTAAGAGGTGAAGTAGCAGCTTAAAATATTATTAAAACTAAATTAACTCCTTTCCAAAGCGGGAGGCATCTTAGTTTCCCTCGATACCCAACGGTAATTAAACCTTAGTAATGACCTTAGGCAAAATTACTCGGAGAATATAAAGTTAAAAAAATGTGCTTTTCATAGGAAAAGCACATTTTTAACTATTAATGTAGTCTATTCGTTATGCTCCTTTCCAAAGCGGGAGGCACCTTAGTTTCCCTTGATACCTAACGGTAATCAAATCATAGTATATAACCTTAGATGTGATTACTCGGAGTTTTTTCAAATTTTAACATTTTAGTAGCGAATAGTCAACCAATTTCTATATGAAATGCTTAAAATTGGTTAATGGCAATTAGCACTGGATCCCATACAGGGCTAAAGGGTGGTGAATAAGCCAAGTCCATGTCCTGCAAACTGTCAATAGTAGCCTGATTATTTAGGGCTGTGGCAATAATATCAATTCTTTTGGCTGCTCCATTATATCCTACAATCTGTCCACCTAATAGTTTACGATTATTCTTATCAACAAGGAGCTTAACCCACATTTCCCGAGCATGGGCAAAGTAATGGGCAATATTTTTACTTTTAATAGTTTTGGTAATATATTCGATATCTAATGCTTGACATTCTTTTTCACTTAGTCCAGTTCGGGCTATTTCCATATCAACGATACGGGCAATTCCTGTGCCTAAAACTCCTTTGAATTCAGCTTTCCCTCCTGCGATGTTTTCACCAGCTGTTTTACCTTGTTTATTAGCGGTAGTTCCCATAGGAATATGAACTTCCTTATCTGTAACCAGGTGGGTAGTAGTAGCACAATCGCCAGCTGCATAGATGTTTTCTATATTAGTTTCCATACGATTATTAACTCTTATAGCACCCTTTGCACCTAGTGTAATACCTGCTGCATCGGCTATTTCTGTATTAGGGCGAACTCCAATAGATAACAATACAAAATCGGTGGCTATTTCTCCATTATTTGTGATTATATCAGTGACCCTGTCTTGACCTTTAAAAGAAATTACCTGCTCTAAGGTCTTAACAATGACACCTTGGGAAGTTAAATATTCAGTTACCATACTAGCCATATCTTCATCCATATTAGGGATAATATGATTATTTTGCTCTATTAAAGTGACTTCAATATTATGTCCTAAGAGATTTTCTACCATTTCTAGACCGATATAACCAGCTCCTACTACAACAGCCTTTTTAGGAGCCTCTGCATTTATATAATTACGAATAGCGATACTATCGGGGATGTTTCTTAGGGTAAAAATTCCTTTTAGATTAATTCCTTCTAAGGGTGGTACAAAGGCTCTAGCCCCAGTAGCAATAAGTAATTTGTCGTAGCTTACCACTTCGGCTTGTCCAGTAGTTTTATTTTCTATAGTAATATTTTTTTCCTCTTTATTAATTTTAACCGCATTAGTGTTAGTAAAAATTTTAATACCTTGTTTGCCAAATTCCTCTACGGTTCGGGCTATTAAATCTTGTTGATTAGCTAAATGATCGCCAATAAAATAAGGTAGTCCACAACCAGCATAAGAAATAAATTCCTCATTAGTGTATATTTCGATAGTTAAATTTTGGTTTACCCGACGGGCTTTAGCTGCTGCACTTGTTCCAGCTGCCACTCCGCCTATGATTACAAGTCGTTCTGACATATTAAAACCTCCTTTACTTTTGTTATCTTAAAGAGCTTTTTCTGTTTTGTCAAAATTTTAACACTATTAATCTATTTTAATTAATTTTAAAATTGTGTAATAATGATAGAATGAAATATAATATAGATTATAAATGTAATATGTAGTTATTGATATTTTAGGAGGCAAATAAATGGCAATAAGAATTTATGCTGATAATGCTTGTGATTTAGATCAGGAGGTTTTAGCGGAATTAGGAGTTAAGCTTTTTTATATTACTGCTACCATAAATAATAAATCTTATAGGGATAGGCTTGACTTAACTCCCACTGAGTTTTATCGTTTAATCGCAGAACCTAATGTTATCCCAACCACTGCCCAAATACCCCCTATGGAATTCCAAGTAGAATTTGAAAAGGTAATTAAGGAAACAGATGATGATATTATTTATATTGCCTTTTCTTCAGGGCTTAGCGGCACCTATGAATCAGCCTTAATAGCTAGGGATGAAGTTGACCCTAGCCGTATTACTGTAATAGATTCTAAAAGTGCTTCAGTTGGCTACGCCTTAACCGTCATTAGAGCAGCTAATGCGGTCAAAGCAGGCAAAAGTAAAGAGGAAGTAATTGCTGAAATAGAAGATAATATTAAACGCATAGAACATATTTTTATTGTAGGTAATTTCGATATGCTAAAGAGAGGAGGCAGGGTTAGTGCTACTTCAGCTGCTTTAGGTAATTTGCTTAATATTAAATTAATCCTTCATTTTGAAGAGGGTAAAATAGTGCCTTTGGAAAAGGCTCATGGTCTAAAAAAGGCTCGTAAGAGAATGATAGAAATAATGGAAGAAAGGGGTCAGGATTTATCTAATCAGCTTATTGGTATTAACCATTCTAACGATTTAGAAGGTGCTCTTGAATTAAAAAAGTTAATTGAAAAGAAATTTGCTTGTAGTAATTTTATTATTTCAGAAATAGGGGCGGCCATAGGTTCTCATGTGGGTGCAGGGACTTATTCGGTCTTTTTCTTGAATAAGCAATAATGATTTTCGGAAGAAATACTTTTTATATTATAAACAGGTATATGATACATAGTTAGCCTTAGGCTTTTTAGTGATTTTATACTAAGAAGCCTTTTTAACTTTTCATAACTAGTAAAATAATAAATGCAATAACACAAGACACAAGGAAATAGGAGAAAAGTAGGAGATTTCATAACTTGTATGTTATAGTTATGATTAAGTTGTTTATTAGAATAAAGGAGGAAATTTTTTGTCAACTGCGGATTTTAGTAATTTTAATTTAAAAACTGGTTTACACACCATGATAAAGGAAAAGGGGTTTACGAGGCCTACCCCTATTCAGATGAACAGTATTCCTTTGGCTTTAGAAGGCCATGATATTATAGGTCAGGCACAAACAGGCACAGGTAAGACAGCGGCTTTTGGGATACCCATATTAAACAACCTTAATAAAGGAGAAACATCACAAGCACTTGTATTATGTCCTACTCGGGAATTAGCCATTCAAGTTAGTAAGGAAATAGCCTTTTTAGGACGCAGATTAGGGGTAAGAGTTTTATCCATCTATGGTGGGCAGCCTATTGAAAGGCAAATATCCGTATTAAAATATAATCCGGAAATTATTGTAGCTACTCCAGGTCGTCTGCTCGATCACATAGCTAGAAAAACAATATCATTGGCTAATTTAAAATATGTTGTTATTGACGAGGCTGATGAGATGTTAGATATGGGCTTTTTCCCTGATATAGAAAAGATATTAGTTAATTGTCCTAGCGATAGACAAACCTTTTTGTTTTCAGCTACTTTGGATTTTGAAGTTAGGAAGTTAGGTAAGAGGTTTATGCAAAACCCTAAAATTATTGCTGTAAATACTAATGAGGTAACTGTACCCAAAATTAAGCAAACCTATTACAAGGTGCTACCCAACCTAAAGACAGAATCACTAGCCCTGATATTAGAAAATAAAAAGCCAGAAATTTCTTTAATCTTTTGTAGAACTAAGAGGGGTGCAGATGGCCTAGCCCGTAAGCTTAAAAACCTAGGATATAATACTGATTCGCTCCATGGGGACATGTCCCAAAGAGAGCGAGATATGGTGATGCACCGTTTTCGCAATAAAAGTACCAAGGTATTAATAGCCACTGATTTAGCGGCTAGGGGCTTAGATATTAGCCATGTTACCCATGTAATTAATTATGACATACCTGAAGATACTGAAAGTTATGTACACCGCGTAGGAAGAACAGGTAGGGCTGGTAAAACTGGAGAAGCTATAACTTTAGTCGAACCTAACCAAATATCGCAACTAAGGGCTATCGAAAGGTTCATAGGTAAAAGAATATTAGAGGAAGGTATTGATACTAAGACTAACCAGGCAAAAATGTACTCTAATGTTATAGATAGTCGTATTAAAAATAGTCGAGCTAATATGCCTTTATACAACGAAATAGCTAAGGAGTTGTTAGAAAAATATGACCAACAACTTTTAGTAACTAGTTTAATAGGTTTAGTTATAGGTGATAGTGACTTAAGTAAAAATAAAGTAACTAAGTTAAAAAAGCCCGAAGGCAATAGAGTAAGAAAAAAACCTTTAACTAGGAAAACTAGGGAAGTAACAGAAGCCATAGAAACTGATATGATTAATATGGAAGTTCCTGTCGGAGGGAAAATACTTAAAGATAAGCGGCAACTAATAGATTTTATTATTGACAACACGACTGTGACTATTCAGCAAATAGGCGATATAGAAATAGAAAAAGATATTACCTGGATTGAAGTGCCTATTAATAAGGTTGATGAAGTATATGAGGCTGTAGCTCATAATAAACCTGGCTGGTCGAAAAACTTAGAACTATCACATAATTCTTATATGCCTATTCCTAAGTAAAATAGGAGAGTTGAAATGGCGGATTTTTTCACTTTCCAGAATATTTATTATAAGTTTCCCCAAAATTCAAGGTATATTGAAGAATCAGCTAATATTTCACCTAATTCGATACTAATTTTAGCTGGTCCTTCGGGTGCGGGCAAATCCACCCTCTTAAAAATACTAGCTAGATTAATAAAAGCTGATCAGGGTGAAATTACTTTATTGGGTAAAAAGGGTCATACCTATTTAGCTAATGAATGGCGACTTAATGTGCAATATGTGCCCCAACTGCCTGTTATATACGCGGGTAGAATAGAAGATAATATATTCTTACCCTATAAATTGAAACAAGTTATAAGTAGTAGAAAAAAACCAAGTCTAGAAATAGTGAAAAACTATTTAACTAGGCTTGGCTTAAGTGAAAATATCTTAAGCCAAAGTGCTAAGACCTTATCGGGTGGGGAAAAGGCTAGAATAGCCATACTTAGGGCTGTATTATTAGAACCCCACTTGCTTTTGCTAGATGAGCCTACCGCCTATTTAGATAAAGAAAGTCGAGAAAAAACGCTTACCTTCTTAAATGATTGGGTAAAAGAGGATGAGCGTAGTATTATTATGGTTTCCCATAATGAAGGGGATTTAGCCTACTTAAAGGATTATAAGGTCTTACATTTAACCGCTAGAGGTAATGAAAATGGACAATAGTGGCTATGTAGCAATATCAAACCTACAATTAATATTAAGCATTAGTCTAGTCTTAATAGCAGGCTTAGTTTCAGCATTTTTAAAATTAGGTTTATTAAAATCTCTATTATGGGGAACTTTTCGGGCTTTTATTCAACTAACAATAATAGGTTATGTTTTAACTTATGTTTTTGCCCTAAATAACATATTAATCGTAATTATTCTGCTCTTACTCATGTCTTTAATAGCCAGTCGAGAAGCTAGCAAAAGAATTAATAAGGCTCCAGTAAATCCGAGCATTATAGCATTTATAGCCCTAACTGCCAGTACATTTTTAGTGGGTAGCCTAGTGGTGGGTGTCATTATCACTCCAGAACCCTGGTATTCGCCTCGAGTAGTAATTCCTATATTCGGCTTAATTCTAGGTAATTCTATGAATGGCATAGCACTTTCATTGGACAGAATGTATAGTGAGGTTAATGTGAGCTATGAGGAAGTGGAACAACTATTATGCTTTGGTGCCACTCCCTGGGAGGCGGTGCAAGAACAAGTAAGAAATGCTATGAAAGCTGGAATGACACCTATAATTAATTCCTTAATGATAGTAGGTTTAGTCAGTCTGCCTGGG
>JAAYRQ010000030.1 GCA_012518685.1 Syntrophomonadaceae bacterium
ATCATGAGCTAAAACAGCCTTTACCTTTTTATTGATAGCTTCATCTCTTTCCCCAATAATATGTCGTCTTTCCGAATGACCTACTAAGGCATAATTACAATTAACATCTTTAAGCATTAAAGGAGAAATCTCACCAGTATAAGCTCCATTTTCTTCATAAAAAACATTTTGAGCCCCTAAGGAAACCTTCTCCCCCACTAACAACTGACTTACTCTATCCAAACTGATAAAAGGTGGACAAATTGCCATATCAACCTTACTAACATCAGCTACCAAAGGTAAAAAGTCTTGGCAAAATTGCACTGCCTCATCAATAGTTTTATGCATTTTCCAATTAGCCAC
The DNA here is from genome assembly GCA_012518685.1 of Syntrophomonadaceae bacterium. GTDB lineage: Bacteria > Bacillota > Syntrophomonadia > Syntrophomonadales > Syntrophomonadaceae > JAAYRQ01. The sequence continues at coordinate 343 of JAAYRQ010000030.1, forward strand.
TATTAAAGTTTGACGGATTAATCCCACCTCCCAAAAATTTAAGCATTACAAGCTACTACTCCAGGCAAGGGCAGACCCTCTAAAAATTCTAAAGTAGCCCCACCACCAGTAGATATATGGGTTATCTTATCCTCTAAGCCCATATTTTGTACGGCTGCCGCAGAATCTCCGCCTCCTATTACCGTAACCGCCGCAGAATCTGCCATAGTTTTGGCAACTTCTCTAGTCCCATTGGCAAACTGTTCATACTCATAAACACCCAAGGGTCCATTCCATACTATGGTACGAGCCTTAGCAATTTCTTCTTGAAAAAGCTTTATTGTCTCAGGTCCAATATCTAAAATCATCATATCATCGGGTACTTCGGTAATATCAACCACTATCGCTGGAGTATCACTAGTTAAGTCTTGACCTAGAACTACATCTACTGGTAGTACGATTTTAACTCCCTTTTTACTTGCATTAGCCAGCAGACCTTTAGCATCCTCAAGTAATTCATTCTCCACCCTAGACTTACCTGTATTATAACCTTGTGCCTTTAAAAAGGTATTCGCCATTCCGCCCCCGATAAGTAATACATCTAACTTAGCCAAAAGATTATTAATTAAGCCTAACTTATCTACCACCTTAGCCCCACCCAGTATCGCCATACGCGGACTTTCAGGATATTCTAGGACACTTTTTAACATAGCTACTTCCTTTTCCATTAACAAACCTGCAAAAGTAGGTAGTTTCTGAGCTACACCAGCTGTTGAAGCATGTGCTCTATGGGCAGAACCAAAAGCATCATTAACGAAAACATCTGCTAATTCAGCTAATTTATTAGCATAATTAGCTTCATTCTTTTCCTCCTCTTTATAAAAACGAACATTTTCTAAGAGTAAGACTTCCCCCTTATTAAGCTTAGAGGCTAGCCCTTCCACATCCGCTCCGATAGAATCAGGAGCCATTATGATAGGATAATCAATTAAGCTAGCCAAATGCTTGCTTACTGGTTTAAGACTATATTTTACATTTTTCTCGCCCTTAGGTCGTCCCAAATGACTCATTAATATAAGACTAGCCCCTTGCTCCAAAATATAATTAATCGTAGGCAGTGCAGCTTTAATCTTCGTATCATCTATAATATTTTGCTCCTTATCCATTGGTACATTAAAATCTGCCCGCATTAACACCCTTTTACCAGCTAAATCAATATCTTTCAAGGTCTTCAATCTAGTCGCACCCCCAGCCTTATAAGCCACATGCAGCAATATAGGAAACCGCATCAACTACCCGTACCGAATAGCCCCATTCATTATCATACCAGGCAATTACTTTAGCTAATTTATCCCCCATAGTCATAGTAAGTAAGCCATCTACTACTGCCGAATGATTTTCCCCATTATAATCAGTAGATACCAAGGGGATTTCCGTATATTTTAAAATGCCTTTTAGACTAGTTTTACTGGCCAGCTTAAAAGCATCATTAATAGCCACACTATCTGCAGGCTTTTCTAACTCAACCGTCAAATCAATTAAAGACACATTAGGGGTAGGAACCCTTACCGCCATGCCGTCTAATTTGCCCTTTAGTTCGGGAATTACTAAGCCTACCGCAGAGGCCGCACCAGTGGTAGTAGGAATCAGGGAAACACTTGCAGCCCTAGCCCGTCTATAATCTTTATGTTCTAGGTCTAATACTCGTTGGTCATTAGTAAAAGCATGAATGGTGTTCATCATGCCCTTAACAATGCCGAATTCTTCTAATAAAACTTTTGCTACAGGGGCTAAACAGTTAGTAGTACAAGAGGCATTAGATACTACATTAAAGGAAGGCTCATATTTTTCGTGGTTAACACCCATAACCATAGTCAAATCTACATCCTTGCCTGGAGCTGTAATTAAGACTTTTTTAGCCCCAGCTTTAATATGCTTACCTGCAGTCTCCTTAGTTCTAAAAACCCCTGTACCCTCTACAACTATTTCTATACCCAAATTCCGCCAAGGGAGTTTTTCGGGTTCCTTTTCTTGAAAATATCTAATTTCCTTACCGTTTACAACTAACAAATTATCCTTAACTTCCACTTCCCCCGCATAAGTTCCATGCACCGAATCATATTTAAACAAGTGGGCATTACCCTCAATATCACCCAAATCATTAACAGCTACAACCTCAATATCATCCCTTTGTTCAGCAATTCTTAAAACTAATCTGCCAATACGACCAAAACCATTAATTGCTACCTTAACAGCCATTACTAATCATCCCTTCTGTTTAATATTCGCTTCGCCGCACCTTTGCCCAAACCGCTCCTAAAGACTTCATATAATAGATTACCCCTTATTTTAAATAATATATCTATTAGCTTTTCTTAATTCATCATTAATTCTATAAATAAAATAATACCAGATTTAATGCTGGTAATAAATTCTTTATACTTGAAAACTATAAAATTTAAGCAAAAAGGCTACTATTTTATACCTTATCTTAATATCTTCTTCTAGCCACTGTAGAGCCTATACCTAATTCTTGCCGATACTTAGCTACAGTCCGCCTAGATATTTTAATATCCTTTTCCTTTAAAATTCCCACTATAGCCTCATCACTTAAAGGCTTAACCGCATCCTCTTTCTCAATAATTTCTTCTATAAGATGTTTAATACTCTTACTTGATACCTTGGCATCAGCACAATCACCTACACCCGTACTAAAGAAATACTTTAATTCAAAAAGTCCTTGCGGGGTTTGCATATATTTATTGGTAGTAGCCCTACTCACCGTTGATTCATGTACATCCACCAGTTCAGCTACATCCTTTAAATTCAAAGGTTTTAAGTACTTAATCCCCTTATCTAGAAATTCCTTTTGTATTTCGACAATACAGCTAGCTACTTTGTATAAAGTCAAGCGTCTTTGTTCAATACTTTTTAATAACCACATAGCTGAACCTATTTTATCTTCCATATATTTTTTGGTTTCCTCAGTTACATTATCCGCTTGTTTTAGTACCTTTTCGTAAGATCTATTAACTAATAATCTAGGAAATTGATAATCATTGACTACGACTACATACTCACCGTCTATCTCTTCTACTAAAATATCTGGCAATATATACTTAACTTCATCAGTGCTGTATTGTAAACCTGGTTTAGGGTCTAAGGTACGAATTACATCCACAGCCTCTTGTACTTCATATATGCTAACTGCTAAGCTACTAGCTATTTTATTAAGTCTACTCTTAGCCAAATCAGGTAAGTGGTTATTAATAATGGCTGTAGTCAAGTCGCTTTCTTGTCCTAAATGCTTTAGCTGCAATAATAAGCAATCCGTTAATTTACAAGTTCCTATTCCATAAGGGGTAAAGGTTTGAATAATTTCTAAGGCATCCTTAACCCTTTTCTGACTAACCTTAAAATGCTTCGCCACTTCCTCCAAATCAATGCACAAGTACCCATGATTATCTATATTACCTATTAAATATAGCCCTATTTCTAATTGTTGGTCTTCACATACATTAAGTCTTAATTGAAACTCCAAATGCTCATATAGACTAGGAGTTTTGGCTACATAATTTTCAAAAGACTTTTCATCATCTATATCTTTAATAGTATAACCAATATCCCTATCGTTATAATATTCTAGCCATTCTTCAATTTTGCTAGTATCGTTATCAGTTTCAGTTTCTTCTTTAGCTGTAGTCTCCTCTTCTGCCTCTTTTTCATCTAAAAAGGGGTTTTCTTCTAATTCCTTTTGAATGTGCTCCGCTAATTCTAGGGTTGACATTTGTAAAATGGCAATAGCTAATCTAAGTTCAGGAGTCATAAGCAGCTTTTGCTGTTGGACTTGATATATATCCTGAGTTATTCTCAATGTCATCCCCTACCTTTCCTTAGAATTCCTGCTAATTAAAAGAAGTGTCTAATAATTCCCCAGCTACTTGTTCTAATTTTCTCATCCGATAAGCTATACCAGACTTACTAAGTGGAGGATTTAATATTTCCCCTAATTCCTTTAAAGTTGCTTCAGGATAATCTAACCGTATATAAGCTAATTCCTTAAGCTGATAAGGCAAATTATCTATCACACCTGTGCTCACTAGGTTATTAATTATTTCCGTTTGACGAACCGAAGCATCAATAGTTTTGGCTAGATTAGCTGTTTCACAATTAACTTGACGATTAACATTATTACGCATAGACTTTAGAATCCTAATATTTTCAAACTCTAATAATGCCTTATTCGCTCCTACAACCCTTAAAAAATCCGCAATTTGTTCACTTTCTTTAATATATAATAAGAAACTCTTTTTCCGTTGTATAATTTTCAAATCAATGTCGAAAGTGCCTAAATACTCCTGAACCTTAATGGCTAAGGCTTCATCATTAACCATAAATTCCAGATGATAATTACCCTCAGGACGATTAACATAGCCTCGGCTCAAGAATAATCCCCTCACATAGGCCCTTTTGCAGCAAGAATTAACTTCAGCAATATCTAGCTTGGGAGAAATAAGATTATTATTAATATGAATAATTTCCTTAATATTTTCAAGCTTTGTAGGGGTTAATACTGTTTTAACAACATAGCCTCTGTTTTTCCTTAGCTTACTTTTTTCGATTACTTGAACTGAAGATTGAAAACCATATATATCCCTTAAATATTTGTATATTTTCCTGCCCAAGGCAGGATTATCCACTTCTACAGTTAAAAGATAATCATTAGCCAACTGGCTCAAAGTTGATTTATTTAATAGTAGAGCAGCTAATTCAGCTCTAGCACAACACCCTTGTTCAGGTTCTACTCTAGCTAATTCACTTTGTACACTACTAGCAAAACTCATAATACCACCCTTAATTAAACTAGTCACCCATTACTTTTACAATAGCTGCGGCTAATTTTCCTGAATCATGCCAAGCTAGATCATTTTCGGAAACTAAATCAGCTTCAATAATATTAACACCCAAGGATAAAATATCCTCATTATTTATTACTACGGGAATAGCCTGTTCTTTCTCATAACGATTTAACCTTAGTTTACCGATATTACCCGAATTAACTATTATATAATCTACTATCTGTCCCCCGATATGTTCTTGAATTACCCTGAGATGATCAGCTGCAGTAAATCCATCAGTTTCCCCTAACTCTGTCATTATATTGCTAACATAAAAAGTAGTAGCCTTAGAGTCAGCAATACCTTCTTTAATTCCTTTAACTAAGAGATTAGGAATAATACTAGTATATAAACTGCCTGGACCTATGACTATCGCATCCGCTTCCTCAATAGCAGACAAAGTTTCGGGGAGAGGATTGCAATCATTTGGAACTAAGAAAAGTTTTTCGATTTTCCGCTTATATTCTCTTACCGAAGTTTCCCCATAGATGGTTTGTCCATCACTCATTACTGCACCTAAAACAACCTGTTCCAAAGTAGCTGGAATTACCCGGCCTCTAACTGCCAAAACTCGACTTACTTCCCGAATAGCACTGGTAAAATCACCTGTTATCTCCGCCAAAGCTACTAAAAGCAAGTTACCTAAATTATGCCCTTTCAGACTACTTTCCCCTGTAAATCTATGTTGAAAAACCTTATCCATAATAGTTTCCGTTTCCGCCAAAGCTACTAGACAGTTACGAATATCCCCAGGAGGTAATACACCTAATTCATTTCTCAGCTGACCTGAACTGCCCCCATCATCACTAACTGTAACAATAGCAGTTAAATCAGAAGTATATTTTTTCAAACCCCTTAGTAATACGGCTAAACCAGTGCCTCCCCCTATTACTACAATCTTAGGTTCGCTTATCTCTTTTTTCATTTACTCCTCCATAATGTACCTTGACACATCCCTATGTCTTATATGGACATTATATCCCATCTTCTTAATTTGGTTAGCCATGTATTCCGTTATAGCTACAGAACGGTGCTGACCGCCCGTACAGCCTATAGCCACCTGTAAATTAGTCTTACCTTCATTAATATAATGAGGTATTAAAAACTTTAGCAAATTAAGAAATCTACGGGTAAAAGATTTTGTAATAGGGGAACCTAAGACAAAATCTTGCACTTCCTTATCATAACCTGTCATATCCCTTAATACGGGATCATAAAAGGGATTAGTAACAAATCTAACATCTATAACAATATCCGAATCCAAGGGAACCCCCATTTTATAGCCAAAAGAAGATATATTTACTGTAAATCTAGGCATATTAGCATCAGCATAAAGGGAATTTAACTTGTTTTTTAAATCCCGTGGGGATAAATTAGAAGTATCGATAACCAAATTAGCCCTACCCTTTATCTCCTCCAAAATTATGCGTTCAGCTTGAATGTTTTCTAATAATCTGCCCCCTCCTAAGGGATGCCTTCTTCTTGATTCTTTAAATCTTCTGATTAAGGTTTCATCAGAAGCTTCCAAGAAAATAATTTCAAAAGGAACCTCTTCCCTTTTCAATTCCTCTAAGGCATCATTCAGATCGTTAAAAAACTCCCCACCCCTTACATCAATGACTAAGGCAACTTGATTAATCTTCCCTTCGGATTCTAGACTTAATTCGATAAATTTATTTAATAAAATAGGCGGCAAATTATCCACACAAAAATAACCCGCGTCCTCTAAGGAATTTACTACTTGCGACTTACCTGCCCCCGATTGTCCAGTTATAATTAAAATCCTTAAGTTATCTAATTTTTTACCCATGTTTTATACCCACCCCTTGCAGAGCTATTGACAATTCTTGCCTCATCTAGGTTAAGCTTTTTAATTATTCTTTTAGCATAAGAAAAATCCCCTACTGTAGAAGATAAGTGAGCATCACTATTAACAATAAAATTAATCCCATATTTGTCTGCTTCCATTATATCAGAAATCTTAGGGTATTCATGTCCACAATTAATTTCAAATAAAACCCTTTCTTTAACGGCTACTTGGGCCACTTCTGCAATATCTAGCTTAAAAAAAAGCCCTGGATGGGCTAAAATATCTAAGCTCGGGTTATTCTTCATAGCAGCTATGACGGCCTGAGTATTATTCTTAACAGCTTTTTCATAGCAGCCTTTTCCAAGATGCCTTAAAGAATTTTGCAAAAATATCTTTACTCCTGCCTTTATAGAAGTAGGTAGTGTATAAGGATGTAAACCCGCTATTAATATATCTAGCTCCTTAATTATATAAGGAGGGATGTCTAAGTCCCCCTCAATATTCCTAATATTAGCCTCCGCCCCTAGCAATACCTTAATATCATCATATTCCTCATTAATTAGGTTGATTTCTTCCTTTAGTTTTAGGTAGGAATTAGGATTACTAACCCCTATTACCGCTGCCAAGGGGCCATGGTCAGTTATAGCTACTTCTTTTAAGCCTCTATTACGAGCAGCTTCGACTATATCTATTAAGCCTTGTTTAGCATCACTATAATTAGTATGAGTATGATAATCCCCATAAAATTCCACAGCCCTTTCCCTTCCCACCTTTCCTGGTAGATTTATGACTATTTTGCTAACTCTTCCTTTAAATAATCGATAATTTTAACTGGAGTAGGATTAATCCCATAATTAATAGCCAAATAAACACTAGCATAATCACCCACATAAGCTAAGCTATAAAACCTAGCCAAAAAAGACTCCCCTTGACTATTAATTTCAATAATATTTTTAACCTTATTCTTAATAATATTACTTGTAATATTCATCCTTTTCTGTACTTGTAGATTATCCAGACGGTCTTTAAGTATAACTACACTCATTTTACCGATAAGGTCTGCTGGCACTTCAAAACCTACTATTTCATTATGGTTAAGCTCAGGAAATACATTATAAAAAGCAGGTGACTTAGCATTTTCATTAATTTGTGCCTTCCATCTAAGGGCCGCCGTTTCCGATAAACCAGAAGCACCCCAGATAATAGGAATAGAATCCTGAAGCTTTTCTGCCACTAAGCGAGCTGAATTATCCTCCCCTAATATTTCAGGCTTAATCTTCTCCCTTAAATCTTTCAACACTTGGTAAGTTTCGGCAAGATCTGCCCTAACCCCAGTTAATAATTTTAATTCTTCTAACACTAAAGCCAAAGGAGCCATTAAATAACCCGTCGCTGCTCTAGGTACCAAATCATTCGGCACTTTTACTAGATAATTACCGTTTTTATTAGCTAGTTCAGCTAACTTACCCCCTCCAGTAATACAAATCACCTTAGCCCCCTTAGCTATGGCTACACTGTAAGCTTGTAGGGTTTCTTCCGTATTACCTGAGTAACTAACCGCCATAAATAAGCTATTATTATTAACAAACTCTGGTATATGATAATCCCTATTAACTATTACAGGAATAGGACATTGGCTAGCCGCATAATCTTTCAATATATCCCCACCTATTGCCGAACCGCCTAAGCCTGATACTAGCACATTTCCATAAGCCTTTTGATAGGCGGCAGGCACACTAATATCCATTTCAAGACTAGCCTGAAATTGTTCAGGTAAGCCATATAAAAAATCCAGCATCATTTCTGTAGTAAAATCACCCATTAAAGAATACCTCCTAATTTTTCACATTAATAAGTATTAGCCAGCTCTGCCTAGCCTTTACACCCTCTGGCCTTCCTTGAAGAATACATAAGCAGCTACACAGCCGTATAAGCCAATATCTCCCCCTAGTTTAGTCATCTCTATTTTTAAATTCTGGGCATTTAATTTAAAAACCGAGCCTAATACCTTTTCAACCAGCCTATCTAACCATAAGTCCTGTAATCCCTCTATGACCCCTCCTCCCAATACCATTATATTAGGATTAAATAAATTTACTACATTCGCTAGTCCTCGGGCTAAATTATCAAGAGCTTCATCAAGTATAGCTATAGCTAAGCTATTACCTTGGCGAGCTAGTTCCCCCACCTCCTTGCTTCCTATATGGGGAAATCCCACCTGAATTATTCTCTCCTGTGCCTGCTTAGCTATGGCCCTACCTGAGGCAAGAGCCTCCAAACAGCCATACTGACCACAGCCACACCGTTCACCATTAGGCTTAACGACTAGGTGTCCTATTTCTCCTGCCCCACCATTAGCACCTCGATATAGGCGGTCATTAATTATAATTCCTCCCCCTATACCTGTGCTGACCGTAATATAAATTAAATTAGAATACTGCCTATCCTGTCCAAAATAATATTCTCCTAATACCGCCATATTAGTATCCTTTTCTATCATTATAGGCAAGGTAGGATGGTTCAGCCTAGCCTGTAATTCCTTTTTAATAGCCACCCTATTCCAATGCAAATTAGGCGAATTATAGACTATTTTATCGAGATGTGATAGAGGACCAGGAGTAGCTACGATGACAGCTTTTACCTGTCCCTTCTTATTATGTTCAGCTAAGAGCCTTTCTATAATGTTAGCTAATTTACTCAATACATAATTGGCTCCTAAATTACTATTAGTAGCTAACACATTTTTATATAAAATATCCCCTTTGACATTGGCCACTCCATATAAAATATTAGTAGCCCCTAAATCAATAGCTAATATTATATCTTCCACCAAAACCTCCACTAATCTAGCCCACTAATAGACAATTTTCCTATCAGACATATAATATCCTAACTTAACAAAAGCCGAGCATGATGCTCGGCTTTTAATAAGTATTCCCTAACGGAGATTAAATATTTTATCTTCGACAAAATAACTAATAATAAAACTAATAACAGATAATAGAATCGCCGCTAATATAGCCCACCAAAAGCTGTGCAATTCAAAACCTTTAATAGTTACACTTGTAATCCATAACATCAAAGCATTTATAACAAAGGTAAAAAGTCCTAAAGAAAGAATGTTCAATGGCAAAGTTAATATAAGTAGTATGGGGCGAATTATTGCATTGATTACCCCCAAAAATATAGAACCAATTATAGCTGCCCAAACAGTCAGCTCAAAACCTGGTAGAATAACCGCCGTTAAAATTATGGCTAAGATATTTAACAGCCATCTTATTACCCAGCCTCTTATCATTCTCTAATCCCCCTTTCTTTTTACAAACATTTTAACATAAAAATTAGCTTTTTCTATTTATTTCCCAGGAAATCTTGCCTTAATTTGTTATTCCCCGAAAATAATTATAGACATTATGAGCAGATTTGACATCTATATTAGGAGCCCTTAACAATTCTTCGACAGAGGCCTCCCTAATCTTCGCCACTGAACCAAAATGACTCAAGAGGCTTTGCTTCCTTTTCGGTCCAATCCCTGGAATATTATCCAAGGCAGACAGTTTAACTTTTTTACTTCTTAATTGACGGTTATAACCCAAGGCAAAACGATGGGCTTCATCTCGTAATCTTTGTAGTAACCTTAAACCATCATCATGACGGGGCAATATTATAGGCTTACTCGCCCCCGCCCGAAATATCTCTTCATTTTTCTCCGCTAGACTGAATACAGGAATATCCATATCTAGGCTTTGTAAAACTTGATAAACAGTATTAACCTGACCTAAACCTCCATCTATAATGATTAAGTCAGGTGCAGGGTAAAAGGCAGCATTACCGCTTTCTAATGCTGCAAAACGACGCTTAATCACTTCACTTAGTGAAGCATAATCATCATTTTGGGCATTTTTTATTTTGAATTTACGGTAATTCTTTTTATCGGCTACCCCCTCAGTAAATACCACCATAGAGCCTACCGTTTCCTGTCCAGCCTGATGGGAAATATCATAAGCCTCAATACGCTTAGGCACTATTTCCAGACCTAAAACCTTACTAAGCTGGACTAAATTAGCCAGATTCTTAGCTTCCCTTTCCTCCTGTTCTTGCCATAATAGATTAATATTTTCCATCGCCATATCTAAAAGCTGCCTTTTATTACCCCTTTGCGGAACTCTAATATCTATGGCTTGGGCAGTCTTTTCCTGTAACCAATTTTTTAATAAATCAGTTTCCTTAGGTAATAGACTTACTAATATTTCCTTAGGAATATCATTATTATCTGCATAATAACGGTTGAAAAATATATGCATTTCCTCAGCCACATCTTCTACTAAAAATCGGTCTAACCAGTAAGTATCTTTACCGATTATTTTTCCCAGCCTAATTTTAAAAACTAAGAAAAGATTTTGTTTCTCCCCCGTATGCATTACTATTAAGTCCAAATTATAGGGAGAATCAAAACTAATCTTTTGTTCAGTTTGTAGTTTTCTAATACTATTTAATTGATCCCTGATTTGGGCAGCCTTTTCAAATTCGAGATTAGCGGCTGCTAGCTGCATTTCCCTCTCCTTTGCCTTAACAATATCCCCTGAATTACCTGACAAAAAATCTATTATACTATCAACCATAAGCCTATACTCTTCAGGAGTAACTAGGTCATTACAGGGAGCCAAGCATTTCCCCATGTCATAATTAAGACAGGGTCTTTCCTTAGTTTTTAAATTCTTACAAGTTCTCAAAGGAAAAATATTAGTTAGAAGTTTAACCGTTTCTCTTAAGGAATTGACTTCTGGATAGGGACCAAAATATTTAGATACCCCATCTTTTTCCTCCCGAGTAATATATATGCGGGGGTACTTTTCAGCAGTAGTAATTTTTAAATAAGGGTAGGTTTTATCATCCCTGAGCTGAATATTATAACGGGGTTGATAAGATTTAATCAAATTATTTTCTAAAATTAAGGCTTCTACCTCATTATTAGTTACAATATAATCAAAATCAGCCACCCTTTTCATCATTACCCTAACTTTAGGGTGAAGATTTTCACTAGCTTGAAAATAAGAGCGAAGGCGATGGCGTAAAAGCTTCGCCTTGCCAACATATATTATTTGTCCTTCCGTATCCTTGTATAAATAGACCCCAGGTTTTAAGGGAACATTTTGCAAGCGTTCTTTCAAGCCTTCACCCCCAAAACCCCTTTCAAGTACCTGCCTGTATAAGATTTATCACATTGGGCCACTTCCTCTGGTGTGCCTGCTACTACAATCTTCCCACCCTTTTCTCCACCCTCAGGGCCAAGGTCGATAATATAATCTGCACACTTGATTACATCAAGATTATGCTCAATTACTAATACCGTATTACCTAAATCAACCAAGCGTTGCAAAACATTAAGCAAATGCTTAACATCATGCTTATGCAGGCCTGTAGTAGGCTCATCTAAGATATATATAGTCTTGCCCGTACTTCTTTTAGCTAATTCGGTCGCTAACTTAACCCTTTGGGCCTCGCCACCCGATAGGGTTGGGGCAGGTTGTCCTAGCCTTATATAGCCTAGACCTACATCTTGTAGCACTTTTAACCTGCGATAAACCCTAGGAATATTTTCAAAAAAATCTACCCCTTCATCAACTGTCATATCTAAAATATCAGCGATAGTCTTACCCTTATACTTGACTTCTAGGGTTTCCCTATTATATCTCCTGCCTTGGCATACTTCGCAGGGAATATATACATCAGGTAAAAAGTGCATTTCTATCTTAATAATCCCATCACCAGAACAGGCCTCACACCTACCCCCACGCACATTAAAACTAAAGCGACCTGGCTTATAACCCCTCATCCTAGCTTCCTCAGTTTCAGAAAACAGTTCCCTTATGCCGTCGAAAGTACCTGTATAGGTAGCAGGATTAGAACGAGGAGTCCGACCTATAGGAGATTGGTCAATATTTATAACCTTATCAAGGGCTGCGGTATTATCTATCCCCTTATGCTTGCCAGCACGATGCCGTCCCCTAGATAGCTTCTGCATTAAACTAGGATAAAGAATATCTTGGACTAGAGTGCTTTTGCCCGAACCAGATACCCCAGTAATAACTACCATCTTCCCTAAGGGAATAGCCACATCAATATTTTTTAAGTTATGTTCCCCAGCACCCTTAATAGTTAATATTTCACCATTCCCTTCCCGTCTAGTATCAGGGATGTAAATATCTTGTTCACCTAATAAGTATTGGGCGGTTAAGGAATCCTTAACCTTTAAAATCTCCGCTAAAGACCCTTGAGCTACGATTTCTCCCCCCAGAATCCCTGCCCTAGGACCAATATCTATAATATAATCTGCACTCCTCATAGTATCCTCATCATGCTCGACTACAATTACGGTATTACCTAAATCTCTTAACCTTTGTAAAGTTGCTAGCAAGCGGTCATTATCTCGAGGGTGTAAACCTATACTAGGTTCATCCAAAACATATAGTACCCCCACTAGACTAGAACCTACTTGGGTAGCCAGCCTAATCCTTTGGGCTTCACCCCCCGACAAAGTACCTGCCGACCTTTCTAGGCTTAAATAATCTAAGCCTACATCAACTAAAAAGCTAAGTCTTTCCCGAATCTCCTTAACTACTTGCCTAGCTATAAATGCTTCCCGTTCCTCCAGTTGCAACTGATTAAAAAACTCTAAACAAGTAGCCACAGACATAGAAGTAACCTCATTAATAGAAAGACCGCCTACTAAGACCCATAAAATTTCTGCTTTTAGCCTTTTACCCTCACATTTATGGCAAAGGCTAGAAGTCATATATTTTTCGATGTCCTCCCGACTAGCCTCAGACTTAGTTTCGGCATAACGACGGCTAAGATTATTAATGACCCCTTCATAATTAGAATGGAAAGTATTGGTTTCCCCATAAGAATTAGTATAAGTTATCTTAATAGGGTTTTTCTCATCTCCATATAAAATCAAGTTAAGTTGCTTTTTACTTAAATCCTTTAGAGGTTTATCAATGGGAATCTTATTTTTCGCTGCCATCCCTGCCAAAACCTGATTATAATAAGTATAAAAATTATTAGACCAAGGAATAATCGCCCCATCTGCAATACTTTTACTAAGATCTAAAACTAAGTCTGGGTCTATCTCATGCTTTTCCCCTAGACCTTCACATTCAGGACAAGCCCCAAAAGGCGAGTTAAAAGAAAACATCCTCGGGCTTAATTCAGATAAACTAAAGCCACAGCTAGCACAAGCAAAATCACGACTAAAAGACAAGACTTCCTCCCCATCATCCTTAAGTAAAACTACATTAATATGACCTTCACTAAGTTCAAAGGCCAATTCTAATGATTCTGCTAAACGGCTCCTAATACCATCCTTAATAACCAATCTATCCACCACCGCACTAATATCGTGCCTTTTATTCTTTTCCAAAACGATTTCCTCATCAGCCGTATATTCATAGCCATCCACTAAAACCCTAGCAAAACCATCCTTAAATAGATTAGCCAAAAGCTTTTTATGCTCACCCTTTTGCCCCTTCGCCATAGGAGCTAATATCTTAATCCGGCTTTTTTCAGGCAGGGTTAATAAATTATCTACCACCTGATCAACCGTCTGTCTTTCAATAGGAATATGACAATCAGGACAATGAGGCTTACCCACCCTAGCAAACAAAAGCCTTAAATAATCGTATATCTCCGTTACCGTACCCACTGTAGAACGGGGATTATTGGAAGTAGCCTTCTGGTCAATAGAAATAGAGGGGGATAAACCCTCTATATAATCCACATCAGGCTTATCCATCTGCCCTAAAAATTGCCTGGCATAAGTTGACAAAGATTCTACATACCTTCTTTGCCCTTCACTATAAATGGTATCAAAAGCTAGGCTAGACTTACCCGAACCAGATACCCCAGTAAAAACGATTAACTTATCCCGAGGTATTTTCACATCTATATTTTTTAAGTTATGCTCCCTAGCACCTTTAACAATAATAAAATCCTTACTCATAAATTAATATCTCTCCTGTAAAATAAAAATTAGCGTCTTTTCTTCTGCTTTTTGCGGGGAGGATTTTGTAAATTAATAATCATATCCCGTAAACTAGCTGCCCGCTCGAACTCCAACATCTCAGCGGCCTTACGCATTTCCTTCTCCATTTCCGCTATTAGCCGTTTTCTTTCTTCCAAGGGCATGACCTGTAATTCCTTAACATCATAGTCCCCAGCTTCTTCCGCAATAGTAGCTTCAATACTAGCATGTACAGCCTTTTTAATAGTTTCAGGGGTAATATGGTTAGCAATATTATATTCTAACTGCTTATTCCTCCGCCGATTAGTCTCATCAATGGCCTCCTGCATAGATGGAGTAATCCGATCCGCATACATAATAACCTTGCCTTCCACATTACGAGCAGCTCGTCCTATCGTTTGAATAAGTGATCTAGTCGATCGTAAAAAACCTTCCTTATCCGCATCAAGTATAGCTACCAAGGCCACCTCTGGTAAATCCAAGCCTTCCCTTAATAAATTTATACCTATTAAAACATCAAAGTCACCCAGCCTTAACTCACGCAGAATTTCTAGCCTTTCCAAGGCTTCAATATCAGAATGCATATACCTAACTTTAATATTAGCATCTGCCAGATAATCAGTTAAATCCTCAGCCATCCTTTTCGTCAAAGTAGTGACTAAGACCCGAAAGCCCTTAGCTACTACCAGCCTTATCTCTTCCATTAAATCATCGATTTGATTCAGAGTAGGTGTTACTATTATTTCAGGGTCAATCAGCCCAGTAGGTCTGATAATTTGTTCGGCCACCTGACTACTCACTTCCAACTCATAATCACCTGGAGTAGCACTAACATAGACAATTTGATTAATCTTTTCCGTAAACTCCTCAAACCTTAAAGGGCGATTATCCAAAGCCGAAGGTAGCCTAAAGCCAAAATCAATCAGATTTTGCTTCCTAGACCTGTCCCCAGCATACATACCCCTTATTTGCGGAATACCTATATGAGATTCATCAATAAACAATAAGAACTCCTCGGGGAAAAAGTCTATTAAAGTATAGGGTGGTTCCCCTGCCTGTCTATTCGTAATATAGCGAGAATAGTTTTCTATACCTTTACAATAGCCCATTTCCTTAATCATTTCCAAATCATACCTAGTACGCTGTTCAATCCTTTGGGCTTCAATAAGCTTATCTTGGTTTTTAAAAAAGATAATTTGCTCGGCTAATTCCCTTTCAATCTCATCAGCAGCAGCCAACATCCGCTCCTTAGTAGTTACAAAGTGAGAAGCAGGGAAAATTAAGACATGCAACCTCTTACCCAAAATCTCCCCCGTCAAAAAATTAAACTCCAAAATCCTATCAATTTCATCCCCAAAAAATTCAATTCTAATCGCATTTTCACCAGTAGAAGCAGGGAAAATCTCTACAATATCGCCCCTAACCCGAAAATTACCCCTAGTAAAAGAAAACTCATTTCTTTCATACTGATTTAATACTAAGGCTTTTAGCAAATCATCCCGACTTATTTCCATAGCAGGTCTTAGGGAAATCGCCATTTCATAGTAATCCTGAGGTGAACCTAAACCATATATACAAGATACACTAGCTACGATAATTACATCTCGTCTTTCCAAAAGGGAAGCCGTAGCAGAGTGCCTTAACTTATCAATCTCATCATTAATCGAAGCATCCTTTTCGATATAAATATCAGAAGCAGGTACATAGGCTTCAGGCTGATAATAATCATAATAACTGATAAAATACTCTACCGCATTCTCAGGAAAAAACTGCTTGAACTCCGCATAAAGCTGCCCTGCCAAAGTCTTATTAGGTGCCATAACTAAAGTAGGTCTTTGGGTCTGGGCAATAATTTGAGCCATAGTATAAGTTTTACCCGAACCTGTAACACCTAAAAGGGTCTGTCCCCACATATTTTGGTCAATGCCCTTAATTATCTTTTTTATAGCAAAAGGTTGGTCACCAGTAGGTCTGTAATCAGAATGTAATACAAATCTATTAATATTTCTCACCCCATTAATATCCAGATACATTAAGAAAAAATATTTATAATTTACAAGCCTAAAATCTCGTTTCCTAATCTCTGTCTTTCTTCATCTAATTTTTCAAAATCTACTGCCATAGCATATATTTTTTTAAGATTATTTAACATGGACCTAGAACTATCTAATTCGGTCTGAATTTCTAATAACAAAGCTTCAAAACTACGATATATTTCACTCTTTTTAACACTTTCGGCCTCTACTTCATAATTATCTAAAACAGCCGCCATATCTATAACCACATCCAATGGTCTAGTCCTTAAATCAATGCTACCTCCGTCGATAAGAGCCACTCGCAATTCATTAATGATTATCATTTCTATACTTTCCACATCAAAACCACTGTGATAATATTCTATTATATAACCTTGTTCCTTAAAAATACTAGCCAATTCATTAATAATAGTTGACTTAGCACTACCTGGATGACCTTTTAAAATATATCTTTTTAAGCAATCTTCGCTTATATCATCAATATAGTTTATCATTCCTTCAGCTGTCAAAGCACTGGCAAAAAAATGTTTTTCTTTAGGAAGATCCGCTAATATTTCCTTAGCCAAAGTATTAATCAGACCTGATACCTTTTCCAAATTCAAATATTTAGATGTAACATTTTTTATGTCGTCTTTTACTATAGCTGCATTTCTTAACAAACAATTTGTCTTAATTTCCTTTTGCCTAATATCTAAGGCTAATTTTTGAATTTCCTCATGTTCCTCACAAATAGCAGACTTATCTAAAAAATTACCTAGATTAATGATTTCCCCTTGACCTGCAGGATAAATAGGGTCTATAGGAACAGGCAAACTGCCATTAATCACCGCTATATCCAGTGAAACGATATATAGCCCATCTAGGTTGTGAGGTTCAATGGCAGATACCCAAAACTCTATTTCATATCCATGTTCTAACATTAGATCACCTAATAACCTAATAAAAGTTGATTTACCAGCCCCTGGATGCCCCTTTAATATATATACTTGCCGCACTTGGGCAATTAATTCGGGAATAAAGGTATAAAATCCCGTTTTAGCATAACTGCTTGTAAAAACATATCTAATCTGATCTCTGCCCACCCCAAACACCCCTGACCAAAAAATATATTATATATATATGCCTAATATATATATAATGTTAATACTTTTGGTCGCCACTATTTAGCAAAAAAATTTGAATTAAGGGATAAAAATAACAGCGATGGTTAAAAAACCGCTGTTATTTTAAAACTATATTATCAGTTACTTAAGTTAAGAAGCTAAAATATTTGGCTTTTTAATATTTCAATAGCCTTTTTAAGTTGTAAGTCCTCCCCATTTTCCTTATCTACTTCTACCTCATAATCAGGATTAATCCCGATTTCATTAATATCAGTACCCTTGGGAGTAAAATATTTAGAAGTAGTAAGTTTTAAAGCCCCTCCATCTCTTAAGGGAAATACCGTCTGTACTAGACCCTTACCAAAAGTCGTTTCCCCTACTAGAATAGCTCTGTCATTATCCTGTAAGGCACCAGCCAGAATTTCTGCCGCACTAGCACTGTCACCATTAACTATAACTACTAAAGGGATGTCAACCTTGCCTTTACTAGCACTATAAGATTTTTTACCCCCCTTGCCATTGACCACACTTACTACCTCATCACCATCAAGGAATATAGAGGCAATATCTATGGAAGCTTCAAAATCCCCACCCCCATTAAAGCGTAAGTCTAAGATTAATCCCTTAACATTCTCTTCCTCGATTAAATAATTAACACTTTTAGTCATTTCACCCGTGGAATGAGCATGGAATTGATTAAGATTAATATAACCTAGAGGTATATTGTCATCTAGAACTTCATCTTCTACTGAAGGAACATTAATAATTTCTCTAATAATCTTAAACTCATATTCTTTTTCTTCAGATTCACGATAAATAGTTAATACTAGCTGGGTTCCAGGTTCCCCCCGCATCAAATTAGCCGCTTCATCTTGTGTCATATGTGCTGTAGTTTCCCCATTAATAGCCATAATAATATCATTATGTTTCACTCCAGCTGCAAAGGCTGGAGTTCCTTTTATCGGTGCTACTACTTTTAAAGGTCCTTGCTTTTCTTGAGAAATATAGACTCCTATACCTCCGAATCTAGCATCTAAGCGTATTTTTAACTCTTGCCAAGTATCCTTATCCAAATATTTTGAATAGGGGTCATCTAAAGAATCGACAATACCAGCCGTTGCACCATTAATAATTTTATTAGCATCGATGTCATGCAATGATTGACTTTTGACTAATCCCACCACACTCAAGAAAGTCGCAATTCCACTAGCATTAGTAATAAATAAGAAAATTAGGCTAGCTACCGCTAGTAAGCCCAAAGCTGCAAAAAATGTGTTAGCACCCTTTAAAAAACCAGATTTTTTCAAAATTTCACCACCATATAATACAATATTAGATACCTATCAGTATTATGTTACTCTAATCTAATAATGAAAACAATTCCAAGCTAAAAAATCGAGGAAAAAAACCCCGATTTTAAGCTAACATCTTTATATATATTCATTTTTTCCACTTAGTTCAGTTTTAATTTTTCCCCTGAGCTAATAAGACTCTTTCTAAACCTTCGCCTTATGTCATCCCGAACTTCTCATTATTGTCATCCTAAACCCCTCGTTATTGTCATCCTGAACGAAGTGAAGGATCTTCTCCCCCCTAGATTAAATTAGATTAATTGTTTTTCCCCTCGAGCTAATAAGACTCTTTCTAAACCTTCGCCTTATGTCCGTTTTAAGATTCTTCGCTAACACTCAGAATGACAGCAAGAAAACCACTGAACAGGAGGTGACTTTGGCACTGTACCCTTTTTTCACGAACTTGAGTAGCAGGTGTATCACGATACGAAGTCTGGTTACGAAATATTTATACCTTCATATATTTAATTGTTCTCCTTAGCTAATACTTACCTTACATAAGCATTCGGATCAGTGTAAGCCCCGTTAATCCTAACTTCAAAATGCAAGTGCGGTCCCGTACTCCAACCCGTACTGCCGACCTTACCTATCTCTTGACCCTTAACAACGCTATCACCCTTAGCTACAGAAAATCTACTTTGGTGGGCATACAGGGTTGACATACCACCACCGTGGTCAACTATGATAGTATTGCCATAAGCATTCATCCAACCTGCAAATATCACCGTACCACTATCCGCAGCCACAATAGAGGCTGACATAGAAGCACCTATATCAATACCCGTATGCATTTTACGCTGATTTAAGAGGGGATGATTTCTCATACCATAGGGTGAAGTAATGCTTTTACAACTAGGTGTAGGCCAAGTATAGACCCCAGTTCCTAATACTTCTCCTGAACCCCCACCTTGAATTTGCCTAATCATAGTTTCTAGCTGAGCAGATGCTCTTTCTAATTCCGCCAAAGCCTCTTCTAAGGCTTTCCTTTCCGTAGATACCCCAGATAAGACATTTTGTTTCTCGCCTTTTTGGATATCTAGTTGTTCCTTCGCGGCTTCTTGACTAGCTTGAATAGTAATTAACTCTTTTTCCTTGACTTCTAAGTCGCTTTTCTTCATTTTCAAGTCGCGACGATTCTTATTTACTTCCTCGATTAGGTCTATATCTTGTTCTACAATCATATTCAACATATCATAACGAGTTAGAAAATCCTTAACATCAGTAGCAGAAAATAATACCTCCATATAGGAAACATTACCCTCTATATATATATATTCCAGACGCTCACTTAAAAGGGCATCCTTTTCGGCCAATTTTTTTTCACTAAGCTTAATATCCTCTTCTAGGCGAGCAATAGACTCTTTTAATATAGCTACCCGTTCAGCTAGAGAATTAATTTCATTTTCCGCATTAGCTATATTTTGTTCTATCACATTAATCTGACCCATAATGGACTTTTCTTCTTGCTTTTTTTGGTTAACTATTTGTTGGTTTTGATTAATTTGCCGACTAACATCTTGCAGCTGTCTTTGATGTTCCTCAATTTCATTCGCATAAACAGGTAATAAACAAGTTATTAAAAAACATAAGCTAATCGTAAATGCCGTTAATTTATGCCCCTTTTTCACCTTAGCAAACCCTCCCTATACTTCTAATTCCTTTTCTTTAACCAATAATACTCTTTCTAAACCGTCGCTTTGTGCCATTCTATACTTTCACCATATTATCATCCTGTATTTCTCGCTTAATATCATCCTGCACTTCCGCCGTATGTCATCCTGAACCCCTCATTATTGTCATCCTGAACGAAGTGAAGGATCTTCTCCCCCTAGATTAAATTAGATTAATTGTTTTTTCCTCGAGGAAATATCCCTTAAACATCTAAAAACCGATTAATCGAAATAAGCGTACCCAATACCCCTAAAAACATACCAGTAATTAACAAAGAAATATACAAGACTAACAAGGCATCTTGCCCAGTAATCAAGGGTAAAAAGAACAAAGAATCCATACGAACAATCAATGATTGATAACCTAGGGCTAGAACTACAATAGATATAGCCGCACCAAAAGAACCTAGAATAATACCTTCAATAAAAAACGGCCACCTAATAAAGCCATCAGTAGCACCAATTAACTTCATTAAGTAAATTTCCTTACGCCTAGCATAAATAGCCAGCCTAATCGTAGTAGCAATTAAGAAAATAGCTCCAAAAGCTAGTAAACCTATTAAAAATATACTAACTAACCTAACCCATTTCGTAACTTCAAAAAGCCTTTCCACTATCCCTTTCCCATAAGTGACAGCCTTAACATTAGCTAGTAATTCAATCCTTTTCGCTATTTCGGGTACATCGTGAGGATTAACCGTCTTAATCTGATAGGAGTCAGGTAAAGGGTTTTTTTCCAGAGTTTCTTTTAAATCATACTTATCCTTACCCAAACTTTCCTGTAAGTTTTCCAAGGCTTCCTCACAAGAAACAAACTTAACTTCCTTAACCCCTGCAATATTTTTAATACTATCCTTGATACTTGCTATCTGTGTGCCTGAAGTATCCTTTTCCATATAAGCGATAATCTCTACATCAGATTCTAACTTATTCATAAACTGACTAGCATTCATAGTAATAAGAACCGCAATTCCCAGTATCAAAATACATATACTAGCCGTTGAAATAGTAGCAAAAGTAAGTAGGGTGTTCCTTCTTAAGGATTTCATAGCTTCTTTAATAAAATATATTATGTTTCTCATCCTCATAATGCATAATCTCCAGAAGAATCATCAGTAATAATTCGACCTTTTTCTAGCATTATGACTCTTTTATGAGCAGCCTTTACGATTTCCCTAGCATGAGTAGCCATAATAATAGTAGTCCCTTTACGATTAATACTGTAAAGTAAGTCCATAATTTCATTAGAAGTATCAATATCCAAATTACCCGTAGGCTCATCAGCAATTAAAATTAAAGGTTGGTTCGCAATCGCACGGGCAATTCCTACCCTTTGCTGTTCACCGCCAGATAACTGGCCAGGAAAAGCATCCTCCTTGCCCTTCAAGCCCACCATATTAATAACTTCTGGCACCCTATTCTTAATTTCATGATTTCTAGCCCCTACCACTTCCATGGCAAAGGCCACATTCTCACTAACCGTCTTGCTCTCCAGTAGCTTAAAATCCTGAAAAACAATCCCCATACTACGGCGTAGGCTAGGGATCTCCGACCTTTTCATCCGCACAACACTTCTAGACGCTATAAAAATCTGACCTCTAGTAGGTTTCTCCTCCCGAAATAACATCTTAATTAGAGTTGACTTCCCAGCCCCACTAGGCCCCATCAAAAACAAAAATTCTCCTCTATCTATCTTTAATGAAATATCATCTAAAGCCTTAACCCCATTAGGATATATTTTGGAGACATTGTAAAACTGAACTAACATTTATCTCCCTCCAAAAAGCTACATTACTATCTATTAAAACATACAAATATAAAAATAGTCCATAAAAAAAACCACCGTTATTGGTGGTTCTACAAAAATATCTTAAAATCCTTTTTATTTTCCCTTCTTTTTCAGTAAATCTCGGACTTTCTGAATAATAGACGGAATTGTTAAATGATAAAACTCCAATAATTCGTCAGGTTTTCCCGATTGTCCAAAAACATCATTAATTCCTAAGCGTAAAACTGGTACTGGATAATGTTCACTGACAACTTCACATACCGCACTACCCAAGCCTCCGATAATATTATGTTCCTCCAAAGTTAAGATAGCACCCGTTTCCCTAGCCTGCCTAATAATCAAATCTTCATCTATAGGCTTTATAGTATGCATATCTATTACCGATACACTAATCCCCAATTCCTCAAGTTCTTCGGCTGCTGCAAGAGCCTTAGCCACCATAATACCACATGCAATCAAAGTCGCATCTTGCCCAGCCTTTAACTTAATACCTTTACCTAGGGTAAAATCAGCATCATCCTCATAAATAATAGGCACCGCAGGACGACCCAAGCGTAAATAAGCTGGACCTTCTAGGTCATATAGAGCAAATAATGCCTTTCTAGTAGTAATACCGTCTGAAGGTACGACAACCATCATGTTAGGCACACTTCGCATAATAGCTATATCCTCTACAGATTGGTGAGAACCGCCATCCTCACCTACCGTAATACCTGCATGAGTAGCACATACCTTTACATTAAGCCTAGCATAAGCCAGCGAATTTCTAACCTGTTCAAAAGCTCTACCAGTAGCAAAAATAGCAAAAGAGCTGGCAAAGACCTTTTTTCCAGTAGTAGCTAATCCAGCTGCCATTCCTATCATATTCTGTTCCGCAATACCTGCATTAAAAAACCTAGTAGGAAATGTTTTCGCAAAATCATAAGTCTTAGTTGATTTCGATAAATCAGCATCTAAGACTACTACATCATTATACTTATGCCCTAATTCTACTAAGGCCTTACCATAGGCATCTCTAGTCGCTTGTTTTTCCAAGGTAATCCTCCTTAAAATTAATATTTAACGAAAATCTTCTGCCAACCATAAAAAACTAACCACCTAACTCAGCTAAGGCTTTTTTCACCTCATCAGAGCTAGGAGCTACCCCATGCCATTCTGGCTTGTCCTCCATAAAAGAACAGCCCTTACCCTTAATAGTTTCGGCAATAATAGCGGTAGGTCGTTCCTTGATAGTGCGAGCCTTATCCAAAGCATACATTATCTCAGATACATCATGTCCATCAATAATAATAACTTCCCAGCCAAAAGCCCGAAACTTATCGGCTACAGGCTCGGGTGATAATACTTCCGTAATCTTACCATCTATTTGTAAACCATTATGATCCAAAAATACCACTAAATTATCCAGCTTATAATGGGCAGCTGCCATTAAGGCTTCCCATACAATACCTTCCTGAATCTCTCCGTCACCTAGCATAGCATAAACCCGATAAGGCTTCTCGTCTAACCTGCCAGCTAATGCCATACCTACTGCCCAACTTACCCCTTGGCCTAGTGAACCTGTGGAAGCTTCTACACCTGCTACTTGAAGCATATCAGGATGACCTTGTAGAGGACTACCCAATTTACGCAAAGTTTCTAACTTATCCTTAGGGAAAAAGCCCTTCTCCGCCAAAGCAGCATATAAGACGGGAGCTGCATGCCCCTTACTAAGTACGAAGCGATCCCTATCTTCGCCTTTAGGATTATTAGGATCTAATTGCATTTCCCAAAAATATAAAGTAGCTAAAATATCTGCCGCCGATAAAGAACCACCCGTATG
>JAAYRQ010000031.1 GCA_012518685.1 Syntrophomonadaceae bacterium
CATCTTCAAATGTATCTTCTACTATTTTCTTGTGCCTAGCTTGAATAAGCTTTAGCCTATGGTTTTGTAATAAACCTCTCATGCTATCAACTCCAATGAATTAAAAAGCTGCCTTTATGGCAGCCTTCTAAAATGTATTATTTATTTGTATGTTATAATTAGTTGCGTTCGGATACTCATTTATGAAATGGGTGGAAAAAACTTTCTTTCCTCCCGCCGGGATATCATTTGCTATTCCTGGTGTAGTCGCTAATAAATTCCCATCATCATCATATAAATTTATACTAAATGTAATTGACCTAGTGTACGATGTGTTATTTTTTACTTCACCTATTACCTCGGTGATTCCAAATTCAACATTAAAAGAAATATTATCGAACTCAAAGTCATAAGATTTAGACATATTTTCAGATGAATTATCGCTACTTTGGGTCTCGGCACTTTTATTTTCCGTTTTTAATTGATTGCTGTCATTTGTTTGATTTTGTGTGTTGGTTTCTTTATTGGTATTCGTTTCCATTGATGGTGCTGATGATGTCTGAGAAAACTTGCTGTCTATATATAATTTTATCACAAAACTCCATGCACCAACCGCTACAACTAAAGCAATAACCAAAAATACAACAAGTCCCTTGTTAGATCCTTTTTTTTCGCTCATGGAATCCCCCCCTGTTTCTTTTGCTTCTATTATATACAAAACAGTGGGAAATTTGTAGCACTTTTAATTTCTTGTAACATCTTGCATAAATTTGGCAACTAGATCATTCTTGTCATCAAATATAGCATTGGTAAACCTTCCTATCTCGTTTCTTACCTGGGCTACTCCCCTTTCTCCTGTATCTTCTATAGTCAAGTACATATCTACATTTGGTGCAAACACCATTCTTTTGCTTAGTGTATTAGTCGCTCTGCTAACCCTGTATTGGTATTCAGTCAAAGCTCTAAAATTGCTAGGGATATTGAAACCTCCCACTATTCTATTGACGCCCTCATTAATTTCATCTAGTACATCTTCAATCTTTAATAAAATCTTGTTTCTTTCAGCTTCAACTATTTTTGCATCCCTTCCAGTAGCTGATTTTTGAAGGTCAAGTAGGTCGCTTGCTTGCCTTCTTAGGGCTTCTACTATCAGATTCCTATTCTCTTTTACTGCCTTAGTATCGTCTCGCCTTTCTGCCAAATCTGCCCTAGTCTGATACAGGTCTATATCTGGGCTATGTCTTTCCCCTATTTCCCTTATCCTGTCATGTATAGTTTTTGGCCTAGATGTTGAGGCTCTAGTTGTTCCTGTAGATCTTGGTGCGCCTGCTTGACCTAGATTTTTGGGGACACTGATTGCCTGCTCCATTTCAGCATTTCTTTTAAGTCTGTCCTGGATTTCCTTTACTTTTCGTTCGTACTCCTCGTATGTTACTCCATCACCTAACTCATTTAGCACGCTGCTAGTGTCTACTATCTTGGGTGCTACCTTCATGTTGTTTAACCTGTCTAGTTCGTCAATGGTTTCTCCTATCTCCCATCTCAAGCCTTCTAAAGCATCTTCTGCAACATTAGCAGCTTTCTTGATAGCAGTTCCTATACCTGGGATCCAGCCCAACAAAAATGATAGTGCGTCTAATATTTTTTTTACACCCCAGACTATTTTTTCTACAAGTGTCAAGAATGCTATTTGTAGGGCTAACCAAGCCTTTTCCCCTATATCTTCTAAGTTTTCAAATCCACCTGTCAGTTTAATTATCCACATCAAAAGCAGTCCAACTAAAGTAATCACTATACCAACAGGGTTAGCATTCATTGCAGTATTTAAGGCCCATTGGGCTCCTGTTAGCAGGTATATAGCTTCTGTAACTGATGTAATAACGCTTGTTACTGCTGCTGCAGCTTTGAAGAATAGGAAGGCCTTAGCC
>JAAYRQ010000032.1 GCA_012518685.1 Syntrophomonadaceae bacterium
GTGGCATTGCGGGATGGTGGCTAGACGGAAGATTTGGAACTGGTCCTTGGTTAACTGTACTTGGGGTTTTAATTGGTACAGCTACAGGTTTTAAGATTATGTGGGATAGACTCAACAAGGACGCTAAAGTTAAAAAAAGTGATGGAAATTAAAGTTTTTTATTTTTTGAGTATTTTTTAGTAATAAATCAAAGTTAAAATGGCATAGCTTTGTTTTATGTTTTTACTTAGTTTATTAAACTAAGATGCGGTAAATATCATTAGAAGGGGGGGAAAACTATGATATTTGGTATGTGGGATGGTGCTCTTTTCCATATTGGACCTATACCCGTAGATCACTTGATTGTTACAGAATGGGCAATTATAGCTTTAATAGGAGTGATTGCTTTTCTGGCTACTCGTGATATGCAAATGGTTCCACGAGGACTACAAAACGCATTTGAGATGGCAGTTACTTGGTCTTACGATTTCTTTACTTCACTTATGGAAAAAGAGCATGTTGCTAAAAGATGGGCACCTCTGCTTACTTGTTTTTTCCTATTTATACTTATTAGTAACTACAGTGGTCTCATTCCAGGTGCTGGACATATTTCGGGTTTCCAACCACCAACGAGTAACTGGAACGTGACTATGACACTCGCTCTCATTACTTTCTTTTCAGTCCATATTGCTGGAATTTCAGAACATGGGGGAGGATATTTTGGGCATTTTATCAGTCCAAGTCCCTTAATGTTACCATTAAACTTAATAGAACAAGTAACTCAACCATTATCTCTAACCGTTCGTTTATTCGGTAATATTTTCGGTGAAGAAATGGTTATTGCTTTCATGTTATTTATGGTGCCATTCTTTATCCCAATGGCATTAATGGGTTTAAGTGTCCTACTGGGGGCTATTCAGGCAGTAGTCTTTACGATTCTGTCTGCTAGTTATATAGCTGCAGCTACTTCAGACGCCATTTAATTTTAATTTATAAAAATACTTATTGGTGATTAATATTGAAGGGAGGGAAAATAATGGGTATAGCATTAGGAGCAGGTTTAGCCGTATCTATAGCAGGTCTAGGAGGCGGTGTTGGAATGGGTGTTGCAGGTGGCAAAGCTATTGAAGCTATTGCCAGACAGCCCGAAGTTGGTGGAGATGTTAGAACACTTATGTTTATTACTTTCGCCTTTATAGAAACTCTAACTATTTACGGTCTATTAATTGCGTTCATGTTAGTCGGTAAAATGTAATCAATGTTATTTTTTCGTATTTTAGATTTAGGGGCGATAAGTAGTGCGATGACATCCTTTGCCTGTTATCGCCCTAAATACTATTTTCCTTAAGATTGGAGGTAGCACATCCGTGAAGAGGAATAAAGGGTTTTATTTATCTATTCTATTATTAACTTCTATTATGGTATTGGGATTTGCCGCCTTCTGCATGGCAGCAGGAACTACTGTTGTTGGTGAACCAGCTGGAGCAACGCCAAGATTTGCTAACTGGTATGTAGTCGGTTGGACAGCAGTTAACTTTTTTGTCTTACTAGCACTATTGTATAAATTCGGCTATGGCCCAATAGATGCTATGCTTGAACAGCGTACTACTACCATTGAAAGTAACTTAAAACATGCGGAAGAAGTTAAAGTGGAAATTGATCAAATGAGAATTGAAACCCAAAACAATTTAGCTGATTCTCGTAAAGAAGCACAAGAAATTGTAGCTCGTGCCACTAAGGCTGCAGAAGATGCGAAAAATGAAATCCTTGCTAAAGCACAAGAAGACTCGGCTAATCTCAAAAGTAAAGCAACTGCAGAAATTGCGGCGGCTACAGAGCAAGCCAAGATTGAGCTTAAGGATACTGCAGCAAGTTTAGCTATTTTTGCTGCTGAACAAGTGTTAGGTAGAGCTATTAATGAAGATGACCATAAGAAAATGGTGCAGGAATTTGTCAATGAGGCGGGCGATCTATTATGTTAAATAAAAGCGTCGCTAGGCGCTATGCTGAAGCATTTTTTAGCATTGCCCAAGAACATGAGAAAGTAGATGCATATCAAGAGGAACTAGAATTAGTTGCTAAAACTATTGAGGAAGTGGAGAATTTATCCGAATATTTAGGACATCTAATCATTCCTGCACAGGAGAAAAAAGATGTCATTAATAAAATATTTGCTGAACAAATTTCTCCTATAACACTAAATTTCCTACTCATGATCATTGATAAAAGAAGAGAAGCCTATATAGGCGCTATTGTTGAAGAGTTTAAAGAGTTAGCTGATATTTCTCGCAATATTGCTAAGGCAGAATTATTCTCAGCCCAAGAAGTATCGGAAGACAATGTTAAAACTTTGGCAGAACAGCTTTCAGCTTCTACTGGTAAAACCGTATATTTAAAACAGACAATCGACCCCTCACTAATAGGGGGAATTAAAATACGGATTGGTGACCAGATTATCGATGGTACTGTGGCAAAAAAACTGGAAATGCTTAAGTTAAAACTATTGCAAACGAAGTTAAGTTAATCATTGATAGGGGTGAACACATAAATGAGTATTAGGCCTGAAGAGATTAGCGCCATATTAAAAGAGCAAATCGAGCGCTACCAATCAGAGGTCGAGGTCAGCAATGTGGGCTCTGTTATATATGTTGGTGACGGTATTTCAAGAGTTTACGGATTACAGGGTGCCATGGCTGGAGAACTTTTAGAATTTCCCGGGGGAACATACGGCATGGTTCTAAACTTAGAAGAAGATAATGTTGGAGCCGTTTTATTAGGGGAATATTCACATATAAAAGAAGGCGATGTAGTTAAGGCGACAGGCAGAATTATGGAAGTGCCTACTGGTCGTGCTATGCTAGGTCGGGTAGTTAATGGCTTAGGTCAACCTATAGATGGTAAAGGACCTATTAATACCGAAACTTACAGAGCTGTTGAGCGTGTAGCACCAGGGGTTGTTACTCGTTCACCTGTTGATACACCAATGCAAACAGGGTTAAAAGCTATTGACTCTATGGTTCCCATCGGAAGGGGACAAAGGGAGTTAATTATTGGTGACCGCCAAACGGGTAAAACTGCTATTGCGGTTGATGCCATTATTAACCAAAGAGAAAAGAAAGATATGATTTGTATTTATGTAGGTATTGGACAAAAGCAATCGACTATTGCCGCTATAGCTTCCAAACTGGAAGAAATGGATGCCATGGATTATACCATTATAGTAGCTGCGACTGCTTCTGAACCTGCTCCATTACTATACTTAGCTCCTTATGCTGGAGTAGCTATGGCAGAAGAGTTTATGGAAAGTGAAGCGGCAGATGTCTTAATTATTTATGACGACCTTTCCAAACATGCGGTAGCGTATCGTGAAATGTCACTATTATTAAGGCGTCCTCCAGGGCGTGAAGCTTATCCTGGTGATGTTTTCTATTTACACTCCAGATTACTAGAAAGAGCTTGTAAGTTAAATGAAGCCCACGGGGGCGGATCAATTACGGCATTACCTATTATTGAAACACAAGCTGGGGATGTATCAGCTTATATACCAACTAATGTTATATCTATTACTGATGGGCAAATATATCTAGAAACTGACTTATTCTATGCAGGGCAAAGACCAGCTATTAATGCGGGGTTATCAGTTAGTCGGGTTGGTGGTTCTGCTCAAACTGGTGCTATGAAATCAGTTGCTGGTCAGTTAAGACTTGATTTAGCCCAATATCGTGAGCTAGCTGCTTTTGCTCAGTTCGGATCAGACTTAGATAGGGCTACTTTAGCTAGACTTACTAGAGGGGAAAGGGTTACAGAAATCCTGAAACAAGGACAATACCAACCAATGCCTGTTGAAGAACAGGTAGCTGTTATTTATGCAGGTGTAAGCGGATTTTTAGATGACCTGCCCAATGACAAAGTGGGGGAATTTGAAGTTGATTTTCTAAGGTTTATGCGTAGCACTTATCCAGATATATTAGCTACTATTAAAGAGGGGACTAAAATAGCTGGTGATTTAGAAACGAAATTAGCTAACGCAATAACTGAATTTAAGTCCACTTTTACTGTTTAGGTGGTGAAATTTTAAATGGCAGGAGCAGGTGTAAGAGAATTTAAGCGGAGAATACGCAGTGTATCTAATACACAGCAGATTACCAAAGCTATGAAAATGGTAGCGGCTGCTAAGTTACGCCGTGCCCAAGAAAGAGCCGAAGCTGCAAGACCATACACGGATACCTTACAAGATACTTTAAGCAGATTAGCTGGAGTAGCCTTTGATATTTCTCACCCTTTACTTGAAAAAAGAGAAGATGTAAGAAAAGTAGGCTATATAGTGATTACTGCTGATAAAGGATTATGTGGGGCTTATAATACTAATATTATAAGAGCGGCAGTTAATGCTATGGAAGAAGATACTCGGGATATAGAAAAAGGGATTATTGCGGTTGGTCGTAAAAGCCGAGATTTTTTCCGTAAGCGTGGTGGTGTCGATGCAGAATTTGTCAACTTAGGTGACAATACTAATTATGCAGATGCTAGAGAAATTGGGCAGTATATTATTAATGCGTATGAAAACGAAGAACTAGACGAAGTCTATGTAGTTTATGCACATTTTGTTAATGTTATTAGGCAAATTCCGACTGTAACTAAGATATTGCCTATAGAACCGCCAGGAAGTGAAGAAAAGACAGAAGAATACTTTGTAGAATATATTTATGAACCTAGTGCAGAGGAAATTCTGCTTTCATTATTACCAAGGTATATAGGTAGCCAAATATTCCATGCCATGCTAGAGGGTAAAGCTAGTGAATTCGGTGCTAGGATGACGGCTATGGGTAATGCGACTGAAAATGCGGGTGAAATAATAGACGCTCTAACTATGGAAATGAACAAAGTTAGACAGGCCGCAATTACCGATGAAATACTAGATATTGTTGGCGGTGCGGAAGCTCTCAATAAAGGAGGAAAGTAGAGGATGGCGAATGTAACATATGGGGAGGTAACCCAAGTTATAGGAGCGGTTGTGGATATTCGCTTTAATACTGGGGAATTACCTGATCTAATGAGCGCTATAACTATAACTTCTGATGTACAAGAATCCAAAGTTGCGACAGATATTAATGTTACCCTTGAAGCTATGCAACTACTCGGTAATGATACGGTTAGATGTGTTGCTTTAAGTCCTACAGATGGACTTAAAAGGGGTATGAAAGCTACTAATACTGGTGCATCTATTCGGGTACCTGTTGGAGATAATTGTTTAGGAAGAATATTAAATGTCTTAGGTGATCCTATTGATGAAAAAGGTCCAGTTGGTTCTGAAGAACACTGGGAAATTCACAGAGATCCACCTGAATTAGTTGACCAAATGCCAGCTACTGAAATGCTAGAAACAGGTATAAAAGTTACTGACCTAGTTTGTCCTTATGCTAAGGGTGGTAAGATAGGACTATTCGGTGGAGCAGGTGTTGGTAAAACTGTTATTATAATGGAGTTAATAAGAAATATAGCTTACGAACACGGGGGATATTCGGTATTTACAGGTGTTGGAGAAAGAACTCGTGAAGGTAATGACCTATGGGAAGAAATGACGGAATCGGGTGTACTTGAAAAGTGTGCTCTAATATTCGGTCAAATGAACGAACCACCTGGAGCTCGTCTAAGAGTTGCCTTAACAGGCCTGACTGTTGCGGAATATTTTAGAGATGTAGGTGGGCAAGATGTTCTATTATTTATAGACAATATATTTAGGTTTGCTCAAGCTGGTAACGAAGTGTCCGCACTATTAGGTCGTATGCCATCAGCGGTTGGATATCAACCAACATTGGCTACTGATATGGGACTACTTCAGGAAAGAATTACAACTACCAGAAAAGGTTCTATCACCTCTGCACAAGCAGTCTATGTACCAGCTGATGACCTGACTGACCCAGCACCAGCGACTACATTTGCTCACCTTGATGCGACAACGGTTTTATCTCGTTCTATTGCTGAACTAGGAATTTATCCTGCTGTTGACCCTCTTGACTCAACATCTAGGATATTAGACCCGCAAAATATTGGTGACAAGCATTATGCAACTGCCCGTGGTGTACAGCAAATATTACAAAGGTACAAAGAATTACAAGATATAATTGCTATTTTGGGTATGGATGAGCTTTCCGATGAAGACAAGCTTATAGTTAACAGAGCTAGAAAGATTCAAAGATTCTTATCCCAGCCTTTCCATGTTGCTGAACAGTTTACTGGTAATGCTGGTATTTATGTACCAGTCAATGAAACTGTAGATTCTTTCGCCCAAGTATTAGAAGGCAAATACGACCACTTACCAGAAGAAGCATTCTTAATGGTAGGTAATATTGATACCGCAATTGCTAAAGCGAAAAGACTGGAGGCGTAATTATGGCAGATAACACCTTCATACTTGAAGTAGTAACACCTGAACATATTCTTTTTAAAGATGAAATTCAGTTTGTAGTTACTCCTGCTGTCGAAGGTGAGCTTGGAGTATTACGAAACCACGCACCCATGGTAGCATCCTTAGGTATAGGTGTTTTACGCTATACAGATCCTGAAGGCATGATTAAGCGTATGGCCATTAGTGGTGGATTTATGGAAGTTGTCGATAATACTGCCAGAGTCTTAGCCGAAACAGCGGAACATGGAGACGAAATTGATGTACTTCGGGCTAAAGCTTCTTTGGACAGAGCCCAAAAAAGAATAGAAGCACGGGAAGAAGAACTAAATTTTATTAGAGCCCAGATGTCGCTTCAAAGGGCACTTGCAAGAATAAAGGCAGCTGAAGGGAAATTAGATTAAATTCTGAGCCGGAAGAAATAAATATATTCTTCCGGCTTTTTTAAATGGTATAATTAAATATAATCTTTATATTAAAAGATTAATTATCGGGGGAGATAGCGGGGTATAATACATGGATGACATGTTAAAGACGCTTATTATATTAGTCTTAATATATTATCTTTTAAAAGGCTTAATTTATATTGTCCTATGGCAAGCAACTTATAAAATTCAAGAAAGAGCCCTAGAAGCAAAAGCTAAAAAACAAGCCGAAAGGGAAGAACGCAGAAAAGCTAAAAGTAAGCCCAAGGATGAAGAAGTATGATTAACTTTTTGAAAAATAATACGGCTTAGAATAGGTGGTGGTATTTATTAGTATAAAAACATCATTCTTAATTTTAATTGCGATAGTTTTTATTACAACTATATTTTTTGGTATCTTATTTTGGCAACAATCAGTCAGATTTGAAAAAAAGGCCTTAGCAGCGAAGCAGAAACGAGATAAATATATTGAACAAATTGAAAAAGCACAGAAGTAGGTTAGCTATAACAAAAAGGCGGATGATAAATAACATCCGCCTTTTTGTTTTGATTAAAAACTTATTTATAGTTACATTTTAAAAAGTCCTAATAATTTGTCTAGTTCTGAGGCACTATTTTGTAATTCTTGAGCAACCTCATTTACCTCTATGGCTGCTTGTGTAGCATGTTCAGAGGCTTTGGCAATTTCTTGGGTTCCATAGGTTGATTCATTAACCGAAATAGAGTTAGCCTCCACAGCATTATTAATTTCCGTCATAGCCGTCGAAATAAAGACTATATCTTGGCGTAAATTATTAGTGAGTTCATAAAAACTAGAGGCATCATTAAAATAACTTTCCCCAATGGTTTCCATCGCATTGTAGTCTCTTAGAATATCGATATTAATAAACTCTAAGAGTTTTTGGGAATTAGCCACTAAATTGTTAATAGCATTTTGTACTTGTTCGATTATAGTTTGGATGCCTGTAATAGTCTGGGAAGAATTCTCAGCTAATTTTCTAACTTCATCAGCAACTACAGCAAATCCCCGTCCATGTTCCCCTGCTCTAGCGGCTTCAATAGCGGCATTTAAGGCTAATAAATTAGTCTGTTCAGCAATATATAAGATATTTTCGGATAGGCTAGCAATTTCTTCAACAACTTTTGCTTCATCTATAGCCGCTTTTACTTCCGTGTGGATTTCTCGATAAATAGAAGTAGTGTTTTCGCGGGCTTTAACGGCATTTTCTTGTATGTTTATGGCACTTTCTTTTATCGCTTGAACTTTTTCGTTTTCAGTAGCAATGTTTTCATTAAAGGTATTTAGCATAGAAGATACTTCTTCAGTGGAAGCAGTAATTTCTTGGATAGCTGCTGATACTTCCTCCATACCTGCGGCTATTTCTTCAGTGGAAGCGGAAGTTTCCTCCATAGTACCAGCTATGTTAGCACCTTGATTAGTAAGTGTCTTACTGTAACCTGTTACTTCTTCAGACATATCTTTAATACTATTAATGAGATTTTTTTGCTGTTCTATCATTAGGTTTAGATGATTAGCTAAAATGCCTACTTCATCTTTACGGTCAATATTAACTTTTTCATCTAATTCTCCATTACTAGCTTTTACTATTACTCTTTGAATATCTAATAAAGGTTTAGTAAAGGAGTTGGCCATTAAGGTACTTGCTGCTATGGCTATTACTATAGCGATAAGGATTATAAATAATATAATAGATTTTACAGTATTTAAGCTCTTTAATATCTCATCAGTATAAGCATTAGAAACTAATATCCAGTCTAAGCCCTCAATCTCTTGATAAACAGAAATGACTTCGCGTTTTTTGCCGTTGGCATCAGCTAATTCATAAGTTATAAGCCCATTTTTTTCTGTCAGAACCCTTTCCATTATATGGACGCCATTAATATCAGCCATGCTTAATAGATTTTCACCTTTTTTATTAGGATGAATGATAGCATTACCCTCATTATCTAATATAAAAACATGCCCTGTTTCCCCAAATCTTAAATCTTTTAATACTTCATTTAATTCTTCGATATTTACCAGAGTATTAAATTCCGACTTAAAAGTTGAAGCTACGATAATTAAGTCCAAAGGCTCATAATATGTAGAATATTGTGCTTTGGGGAATTCTACCTCTTCACCAGGGTTCTTCCACATATATTCTTGGTATTGGATAGGATTTTCTAGCATTTTTTCTACGAACTCCATACCTCTAAAATTAGCCCCTTCTGTGGCTGCGGATGGGTGGATAGTGGCTATGCCTTCCATGTTAGCTCCGTACAAATACCCTGTATCACCAATCTTTTGACTAGTAATGATGGTTCTAATTTGCTGTTGTAACTGGCTTTCGCTAATATTTCCTGCCAGGTACTGGTAATAGTATTTTTCTACAATCTCTAAATTTTTATCTGCTATAGTTTGTAAATGATTTTTTATATTACTTTCCAAATTATTTTCTACTAGATTAGTAATCGTGTTAGTAGATGAAGAAAGCTCAGCTACGGTGTTTTCAGTAATAATCTTACTAACCGTAAAAAGGGTTACTACACCCGTCAAAATTAATAAAAATAAAAAAATGATTAAATTATTAACCGTAAGTTTTGTCCTAACATTCATAATTATCGCCCCTTTAACAACTTTAGTCCTATTTTATATAATTAATTTTACAAATTTATATAAGATAGTGCATTAACTAACTTTATTCCACATTAAGTATATTATTCCTGCTTAGTGAAGTATTTTGCAAAGATAGTCTGCTCAAAGCATAATTCACATTTTCTATGGCAAGAATTACAGTAGGAATAAAGGAGGAGAATTATATGAAAAAAGTGTTAATTTACTTATCGGTTTTTTTCATTTTAATTGTGGCTAGCAATTATGGTATCGATTATTCGGTAGGAAAACAACTAGAGACAAAATCCCCATATTACCTAGCTTTTACATCTATCGGTGCAAATTCACTTGAATTTCAACTTGATTGTTGGGCAAAAATAAAAACAATTTCAACTAAAGAAGAATTGCAAATTTATTTACAGAGTTTACTAAAAACGCTTAATTTACCAGAAGAGGATGCTAGCGTATTTCATTTTAAAAAAGAAGGACTTATCCTACAATATGAAGTCAACGAAAATAATGAAAAATATTCTATAATTTTGGAATCTGATAATAAAACCAATGAAACTTATTTTATTATTAATGTTGTTTCTCCAAATGAAATCATCATTAAAAATATACCCGAAAAACTTAATAAGATGATAGGAATTAACTGGAGTTTTTATTATTTGTATTCTTGCTTGATTGAAGTTCCCTTAGACTCTAATGGCAGGACGGAAATGATAGATGTAATAGTGAAAAATCTTAATGTCAATAATGTTAAGATGTTTGAACTATCTGATCTTACATCTTTTACGGGTTATTCTCCTTTGTTAAATAAATATGCCCAAACTATTAGTGTGAATGGCGAAAAAATAAATATTCAAGTAGCTTTAAGAAGTGATAAAGAAGTAAAAAAGACCTATGTCTTAATAGGTTCACCATTAATTTTAAATGATTATTAAGGGGGTGAGAAAAAATAATGGCTATTAAAATTACAGGTCCAACTATATT
Source organism: Syntrophomonadaceae bacterium (assembly GCA_012518685.1). Lineage (GTDB taxonomy): Bacteria > Bacillota > Syntrophomonadia > Syntrophomonadales > Syntrophomonadaceae > JAAYRQ01. Next base: position 10,418 of record JAAYRQ010000032.1, read on the forward strand.
AAGGGGCGAAGTTGAGGTCAGTTCGTCTAAAAATGCGATATTGCCGATATTGGCTGGTTCTTTGTTGTCTAATGATGAAGTAATTATTAATAAAGTACCTGATATTAACGATGTGGATGTAATTTTGGAATTGATAATGGATATGGGAGTTAAGGTAGAAAAAAAAGATAATAAGTTAAGTATAAAGTGTTTAGGAAAAATTAATAATCCTTCTTATGAACTAGTCAGACAAATTAGGGCATCTTTTTTGGTTATGGGTCCTCTTTTAGCCAAACAAGGTATCGTAAAGATATCACTTCCTGGTGGTTGTGCTATCGGAACTAGACCGATAGATTTACATTTGAAAGGATTTGCCGCTTTAGGGGCTGATATACAACTTTCTGGTGGTAATGTGGTAGCTAAGGCTGGGGAATTAATAGGTAATCATATATATTTAGATTTTCCAAGTGTAGGAGCAACCGAGAATATTATGATGGCAGCTACCTTGGCTCAGGGAACATCTTATATTGAAAATGCTGCCTTAGAGCCCGAAATAGTTGATTTGGCAAATTTTCTAAATTTAATGGGGGCTAAAATTACGGGGGCAGGAAGCAATGTTATTAAAATAGAGGGGGTTAAAGAATTAAAGGGTGTAAACTATACTCCTATTCCTGACCGTATTGAAGCTGGTACCTATATGGTAGCAACTGCAGCAACCAGAGGAGAGGTTATTATAAAAAATGTTATTCCCGAACATTTGAAGGCTATTTCCGCTAAACTTATTGAAAGTGGTACGATTATAGACGAACAAGATAAGCAAATACTTGTAAAAGGCAGAAATGTGGTTAAACCTGTTTATATTAAAACCTTACCCTACCCAGGTTTTCCTACTGATATGCAGGCTCAATTTATGGCTTATTTATGTAGTGCTAAGGGTAGTAGTGTAATAACTGAATCAGTTTTTGAAAATAGATTTATGCATGTTCCTGAGCTTTTAAGAATGGGTGCGGAAATTAAGACAGAGGGCAGAACGGCTATAATTAAAGGCATACCTACCCTTACCAGTGCCAATGTTAAGGCTACAGATTTAAGGGCTGGAGCTGCTTTAGTATTAGCAGGAATGGTGGCAGAGGGTGAAAGTATCATTAATAATAGTCATCATATATACCGTGGATATGAAAATATAATAAACAAACTTAAAAACTTAGGGGCTCATATAGAGTAAAGAAGGATTATTCACCTATTTTATACAACTTTACCCCCGTATAGTAATAGCGGATAATCTCTTTATAATCCCGACCATCTTTAGCTAATCCATTAGCACCATACTGGCACAGGCCAGCCCCATGTCCATATCCACGATTTTTAATAACTAGATTATTCTTTTTAAGACTTATATTAAGCCAATTAGATGGTAGGTTAAGTTTTTGCCTAATAATATTCGTAGTTATAGTATTATTTCCGATAGTTACTGTGCTAGACCTACCAGAACTATTATTAGTAATTATTATGTTCATATTAGAATTAAGGCTGATTCCCATTAATTTACTAAATTCACCATAGGAAAAAACTTGCTCAGTACGATAGTAACTTGATTCCTTACAATAGGGACATTTTTGCATCGTTAGATAGGCTACCTCCTGACCAAAGCTATCTTTACCGCTAGCAGTTTGTCCTCCACAGGTAGAATGATATAAGGCATCTATAGGTTTGTTTTTGTAAAATATTACTACACCTTCGGTTTCTGCAACCACTTTTTTAATTTTGCCATATAATTGGTCACTATTATGAGGATGTCTTTTATAAAATTCTGTTTCCGTTATATAGGCTTGACAAGTAGTAATATCATCAGATAAATCAGCACCTTGAGGATAAAGGTGCTGATCAAGTATTTTTCTAATAGCGTAAGTTCGGGCACATACTGCTTGTGCTTTAAGGGCCTCCAGCTCAAAACTAGCTGGCATTTCGGCTGCTACACAACCAGTAATATATTCCTCTAAACCCAGACTAATAACCTTATTATCTGCACTTAAATACAAGTTAATAGATGGTGGTTCTATAAGCCTAGGTTTAGTACAAGATTGCAAACTTATAACTATTAAAATAATTAAACAAATTATACCTAAAAATATAAATACTCTTTTATGCATATTTTAATATATAAAAAAATTAGGTAAATTATTACTTAAGAATATAATTTATAAAGAGTATTTTTTTAATTCTTCTCTAAAGCCACCTGTAACTTGTTCTAACTGATGGACATAGGAAGTTAAGTCCTTAATTTTATCGGAGTACTCGGACACATTAGCACTCATTTCCTGACTAGAAGCCGAGTTTTCTTCGGCAATAGCCGCTAAAGTATGAAGGTTCTGGAATACCTCGCTAATATGTTTGGTTTCATCAGATAATTCTTCTACTAGATTTACTATCGTATCAGCTACCTTATTAATATCTTCGGCTGCACTCATGTTATCGGCTACCGCAGTTTCTAGGCTTTTATTGCCGTTTTCTAATTGGACAAATTGCTTACCGATATCATCTACTAAGCCATTAACTTGACTTACAAAATAAAGCAAGTTCTCATTGATAGTCCTAACCGCTTGTTTGACATCATCTGCCAGCTGGCGGATTTCGTCGGCGACTACCGCAAAGCCACGGCCTTGTTCGCCTGCCCTAGCGGCTTCAATCGCAGCATTAAGGGCTAACAAGTTAGTCTGGTCGGCAATTCCCTCGACGGTTGTAACGATTTCCATTATGTTTTCTACTCTAGTTGACAAATCTTCCCCTTGTTTATTGACATTCCCAAATTGTTCTTTGGTTTCTAATAAAAGATCAGCCACATTTTTTACTTCGGCAAAAGAATTCTCTATATTAGTTACAGCTACTTCTAAACTGTTTTTCGATTCTAATTCTCGTTCGGCTAATTCGTTAAGGGTATCAATATTACCAGTTAATACACTGACTGATTTTTCCGTTTCGACAGCTTGATATACAGCCCCTTCTGATACTTGATGTACTACATTAGCTATAACATCTGATACTTCACTCATTTCTTGGGCTATTTCACTGAATTTATGACTGAATGCGTATAAATCATCTGTGCCGCCTTTTAAGTAGAGAAAATCCTTTTGGATATTTTCTTTAAATTCATCTAATCTAAGGCTAATATCTTCTAAGTTATCACTAGTAACGATGGGTACTGCCTTATAAAAATCAAAATCTTTTAAGTTAGTAGCTTGCTCATTTAAGCCTCTTAATGGTTTAGTGACTATAGTTGTTAATAGGTAAGAAAAGGCGAAAACCGCTATCGTGGAAATTAAAGAATTAATAGTAATTCCCTGAGTTATTAAAAAAACTACTAAGCTTAGTAAGCTAGTACCTGTAGCAATTTTAAGGGGAATAGTCTTTAAAAAGCCTAGTGACAGTAAGCTAGCGTACTTATATGTTCGGTTATAAGCTTCACCCTTTTCTAAGGATAAGCGAACTATGATAAAATGTTTATCACCCTCTTGCCCCTTGTTTACCACCTCTACCTGCAAATCTTCCTTAAAAAATTCAGAACAACCATCTAAAAGGCCTAGGAAGTATGAAAATAAGCCCCTGGTTGAAATGTAATGTAATTCTATTTGTTTGGCACTAATGCGGGTAGGAATAAGCCGAGGTGGATTAGCTCCTACTATTTTTTTTGTAAGTTGGGCATGTACTTCATCCATCATTAATAGGAAATCGCGTAAATTGCTTCTTTCAAAATAGGAAGGATAGGCGGCATGGAATGAATAAACATTACTCTTCCCTATAGCCTTCCACACTTCATCCGTGCTTTTACTTACTTTCCTAGCGACTATTTCCACAATTTTAAATGGTTCTTCATCAGGGATGTTTTCTGCTGGGGTTATGATTCTATGTGGTGACCAACCGAATTCCTGTAAAGCTTCATTTAATATATCCTCACCATAAAAAGTAGCAATACTATTAAACCAAGTATCTACAACAGTACCTTTCAAGTAGAACACCTCACTTGTATTTTTATAAATATTAAATATATAGTAATTAATGGTTATACTAGCAAGTATAACAGAATAATTAATAAATTTGTAACCTTTTAAGGAAGGGAAAAGGGATCTTAATACGAAAAATAGTAAGGAATACTTTTTATAGGAAAGGGGCTGGGAGACTTATATTATGCAAAAACCAAGATTAAATATAGTAGGACTATTAAGTATAATAGCGTTTTTTTATTTTAGCTTTGATTTGGCTTTACATACTTATGATTTTAAGGGTAAAGTAATAAGGTTAGGCTTAGCATTACTAGCCCTAGCCATCCCCTTACTAATGAAAGCAAGACGGGAAGGGTTTGGGGAAGACGAGGACGAACTCTAAGTACCGTTTAGAAAAAGTATTATTAGCTCGAGGGGAAAACTAAATATATGAAGATATGAATACCTCGTAACTAGACTTCGTATTGTGATATACCTGCTGCTCAAGTTCTTGAAAAAAGGGTACAGTGCCAAAATCACCTCCTGTTCAGTGGCACTTCTCGCCTCATCTGTGGGCTCGCCCCGTTTTTTCAACTCACTTTCGCAGGGTCTATCTACTCTACTTCGTCAACCAATTACTTCAATATTCATACCTTCCGTAATTTTAGTAAAGCTTTCTTGATGTCATTCTGACACTTGATAGGGGGGAGAATGAATTCTCCGCTACTGAATTCGGAAGTGAGAGGGAAAGATCCTTCACTTCGTTCAGGATGACATAATGAGGGGTTTAGGATATTGAGCGAGAAGTGCAGGATGACATAAGGCAAGGGTTTAGGAAAGCTACTATTACCACTGAGGAATAAGATTAACTAAGGAGTTATATAAGGAATGAAAATAGCTTTGTCTGGTTATTATGGCTTTGATAATGCAGGTGATGAGGCATTACTCTCAGCTATAACTTCATCTATAAAAGAATTAGCACCAGAGGCAGAATTCGTTGTTTTTTCTGGTTCGCCAGTCAAGACCACAAATTTGCATGGTATTAAGGCTATTTATTATATGAATCCTTTCCTTTTAATAAAAGAATTAGTAAGTGCTGATTTATTAATTAGTGGTGGGGGTAGCATTTTTCAAGATGTAACTAGTACCAGATCCTTAATGTATTATATTTCTATAGTCGCCTTAGCTAAAATGCTTGGAACTCCAGTAATGTTTTATGCCCAAGGGGTAGGACCTATTAACCAAAGAGTTAGCCGTTTTTTAATGCGATTAGTTGCTAATAAGGTTGATTTCATAACAGTTAGGGACATGGAGTCGGGAGAACTTTTAACTAGGCTAGGAGTAACTAAGCCTCCTCGCAAAATTACAGCTGATCCTGTTTTTGCTCTAAAGGCGGAGGAAAGAGATTACATAAAGACTGGAAAAATACTAGCAGAAATTAACCCTGAAAAGGCTAAGATGATAGGGGTATCAGTCCGTCAATGGCACGAATTAGCAGGCTATAGGACTGAATTAGCTAGGCTCTTAGATGATTTAGCAAATGATGCTTATAAGATTATTTTCATTCCTTTGGCATATCCTCAAGATATAGCAGAATCGGAAGAGGTGGCTAACTTAATGGTAAAGCAGCCTTATATACTTAATGAAGCATTAAGTAGTACAGAACACATAGCCTTAATAGCCCAGCTAGATTTTCTAATCGGGATTAGATTACATTCCTTAGTTTTTGCAGCCCAAGGTGGGATACCTTTTGCAGGAATATCCTACGACCCCAAGGTCACGGCTTTTTTGGAGACTTTTGGACAAAAACCCTTATCTTTAGATTATCCCCAAATGAAAATAGAACTGAGTGGATTACTTAATAATGTGAACTTAAAAGAGGAAATTATTAATACTGCCCAGAGCTTAGCTGAAAAATCGGATGAGAATGCTAAGCTGGCTTTAGACCTTATAAGTCATAAATAGAAAGGTAAAATAATGGGAAAAGAACAGACTACAGGTAAAAATTTCATAGGGGTTACTATAGTAATATTTATCGCCAAACTATTAGGCTTTGCCCGTGACATATTTTTCGCCTTTGTTTTTGGTACTTCTGTATTAGCGGATATATTTCAGGCGATATTTAGTTTACCTAGTCTATTATTTTCTAGCATAGGTACTGCCATATCATCGGTTAATATTCCTAATCTAACTTATTATATATCTAGCAAGACACCTGAGGAAAGATATGCTTATATATCTCGGCTTTTTGCTCAAGTAACTTTTTGGGGTGCAGTAGTATCAGTAATAGGTATTATATTTGCCCCGACTCTGGCAAAATTAATTGTGCCTGGTATTGCTGGGGAAGCATACCAAATGGCAGTTATTATTACCCGTATTATGATGCCGACTTTTCTTTTTGTCAATTTAACCTTTGTAGCGACTGGTATCTTACAGGTCCATGCTCATTTTTTACGGGCTGCAGCTATAAGCATTCCTTTTAACATTTTAATAATCTTAGCATTAATCTTAAAAGGTAATGACATTGTCTTTATCAGTTATGTTACTACGGCAGGCTGGTTGTTCCAGTTTCTTATGCAATTACCTGTAATTATTAAGGAAAAGTACAGCTTTTTCCCATTTAATTTACAAAACAATTATACATTTGCCATGGTTAAGCAGTTAGTTCCCGTATTATTGGGTAATTCGCTTTTACAATTATGCTTAATTATGGACCGCTCTTCTGGTACTCTACTAGATGAAGGGACTACAGCTGCTTTAGGTTTTGGGGGCAATCTTTTTGTAACTATTACTAGTGTATTTATAGTGGCTATGTCTAGTGTAGTCTTTCCGCGGATTTCTAAGTATTGCTTGGAAAAGGATTTTGTAGAATTAAGGTTGATGTTAAGCAACATTTTTAAAATATTATTGTTTATTTTGATACCTTATTTGATTTATGTAGTAGCATATCATAATGAAATTATTACCCTAGTTTATGAAAGGGGTGCTTTTACTCGAGAATCTACTATAATTACAGCTTATGCATTTTTATTCTATAGTTTTGCAGTAGTGGGCTATGCTAGTCAAGAAATATTCAATCGGGTTTTTTATGCCTTAAAGAAATTTAGTATTCCTATGCGGGTAAGTTTAGTCTGTTTAGCTATTAACCTGATTTTAAATAAAGTTTTGCTATCTTATGGCATTATAGCTATTACAGGTGCAACTGCTTTTGCCTTACTAGTTTATGCGATTATAATGGCTTTTTTACTTAGGAAGGAGATAGGCAGCTTTTTAACCTATGATTTTTTAGTTTATTTGGCTAAGTTATCTATTCCTCTGTTTTTTATGTTAATAATCATTTTTATCTTTAAGTATTTAAAATTTTCTGGCTTAATTATGGGCTTTTTATTACCCTTAGCGATAAGCGGTATTATGTATTTGCTGGTAGCTTATTTTACTAATTTAACAAAAGAATTTAACTTAAGGGAGGCATCTAATTATTAATGTTTAAGAAAAATAAGGTTTTATGGTTTTTGCTAATCATTACTCTGCTAGGCTCTATAGCTGGAATATCTCTGCGTATGGCTAATGAAGCCCAAAATAAATCGCTGGTAATGACTATCGATTATCGGGAATTTGACAAGGTAGCAGCGAAGGCTAATGTCAATCTAGATACTCTCTTAGAAGAATTAAAAGCTAAGGGGCTTACTCGGGCCTCTGTTAAGGAAGTTAGCCTTAGAGATTTGGAGTTTGCTGGTAAAGTTGAGGTTAGACCTTTTGCCGAGGTTAAGGCTAGTATCATGAATGAAAACTACCGAGATTTTAAAGTAGTCTTACACCAGATAGGTGATATTCCTGTAAGTCCTGTTAATTTAACTATTATTACTAGTGATAAGGATACTATTGAATTTTTGGAAGCTAATTTTAGTCGCCGCTATAAGGATGATGAGATAGTAAGCTTCAGCTTAGATGATAAGCATTATTTTGTAATTAATACGGAAATAGCCCCTCCTGTTAAGACTAAGGAGGAGGAATTCCCTCAGGATGTTTTAATAGGATTTGACACTAGCTTAATGGATAAATTGGTTGCAGACGGCTTTGAAATTGTATTATCCCCAGGGAATAGTACGGGGACTAATCTAGAATACATAGATGATTATCTGCCTATTATTGAGGATTATAATATTAGATATGTAGTTATTAATGGGGAAGTTAGCGGTGCACCCGATAATATCGAGAAAATGGCTAAGTTAGTAAGTGATAATGACTTAATTATCGGACTTATTGAGATGCCTGTCCAGCTAGGCTTTTTAGAACAGAAGGGGCTTAAAACTTTAATTGAGGATACTAATTACCCTGTTAATAGGGTTTACTCAACCCGTAATGATGAATATCTTAAAAATGTCGATGAACGCTATTATAGATGGGTAAGAGGGGTAGTTGATCGGGGAATTCGCATAATTCATGTGGTACCTTTTCAAAATGACAAATTAAGTTATAGTGAGAATTTAGAAGATACCGTAGAAGTTATTGGTCGCTTTAATGACACTATTCAGACCAAGGGTTATTCTATTAATAATCCTATTAACATTTTATCGGCGAAAACCCCTAATGCTGTTCATCAGCTCATGGTAGGACTTAGCTTGCTATTAGGATTTATATTATATTTGGCTTATTTATTTAAGATTAATCGCAGATATTTGCTGGCTTTACTAGGGCTAGGACTTTTAGGAATTGCTGGGCTAACCATAGGGCTAGCTGCAGATTTTAGCAAACTATATGCTTTGGCGGCGGCTATTTTATATCCCTCTTTGTCTAGCTTACTTTTACTTATTTATATAAGGGATAATTATGAACACGGCTTTTTTAGACAGGTATTTACCTCCTTATTCATTATTTTAGGGATTAATGCGATAGGTATGTTTACCATTGTAACTAGTTTAGCTGACATTCGTTTTATTATGAATATCGAGTATTTTAGGGGGGTTAAGCTAGCCTTTCTCTTACCCTTACTCTTGTTTATACTTAATTATTTAGCGGTTTTCAGTGCTGATGAAGGGCTAGTTAAGTATTTAGCTAAATATTTTAGTAAAAAGCCTAATTATTTTATTCTAATGTTACTAGGCATAGGTGTAATAGCAGTTTACTATTATATTGGTCGTAGTGGCCACACTGCAGGTGTTAGTGTATCTTCTTTAGAATTAAGGTTAAGGGAAGTCTTGGAAAGTATCTTTACAGCCCGTCCTCGTTTTAAGGAGATTTTAATAGGTTATCCTTCCTTATTAGTTTTGGTCTATTTGTATCGTAAGTATAGGCATGAATTAATCGCCTTAGTTTTTGGTTTAGGGGTCATGATGGGCAGTATTTCTATGGTGAATAGCTTTGCCCATGTGTTTACAGCGGTTACTATATCCTTTAACCGTACTGTAGCTGGCTTGATTATAGGGCTGATTATAGCGGTCTTGGTTTTAGTCGGAGTAATGATTCTGGAGAAAATATATAAGTTGCTAATGGCTAGTTAACTCGGGGGAAAAAGTTAAACAGTCCCTATAGCTAATTTATTTTCTAAGGGACTGTAAGCTAGGGCCTTTTTTTGCGTATTATTTTATAGCTTTTACTAGAAAGAGATATATTTTTGGTACTATATACCGAAAATTGCTATATGGACAAGCAACTAATCAAGGTGTTAGAATTAGGCTAGTAATTGGTTTGGGGGTTTGTTTTATAATGCCCATGTTTATATATGTGGTAGCGATATTGTCGGCATTTGTCATAGCCTACTTTACAGTACCTTTGGTAATAAGGTTAGCTTTTAAAATCGGGGCTATTGATAAGCCTGATGCTCGTAAAGTTCATAGTAATACGATGCCGAGATTAGGTGGGGTAGCTATTTTTATAGCCTTTTTACTACCCTTGTTCTTAGTTGTTGACAAAAGTCACTCTCCTTTTATAGGTATTATACTTGGAGGCTTAGTTATTTTTGCAGTAGGAATTATTGATGACATATATCAGTTATCAGCTAAGGTGAAGCTGGTGGGACAGATACTAGCAGCTAGTATTGCCATTTATTATGGGGTAATGGTGCATTTTGTTACCAACCCTTTCGATGGTTTGCTGAGCCTAGGTTTTTTAAGTATTCCTGTAACCTTATTATGGATAGTAGGGGTTACTAATGCCATTAACTTAATTGATGGTTTAGATGGACTAGCTGGGGGAGTCTCTATAATAGCTGCAGGAACTATGGGGATAATAGCCTTACTACAGGGACAACCAGAAGTGGCTTTTGCAGCATTTTTATTAGTAGCTGCAGTATTAGGCTTCCTGCCCTATAATTTTCATCCTGCTCAGACTTTTATGGGAGATTCGGGTTCTAATTTTTTAGGCTTTGTTTTGGGATGTCTAGCTATTATGGGAACGGCCAAGAGTGCCACGATGATATCCTTATTTATTCCGATTGTAATTTTAGGAATTCCTATTTTTGATACCTTTTTTGCCATCATTAGGCGTATTAATAAAAAGGCACCTATTTTTAAACCTGATAAAGAGCATTTACATCACCGTTTGCTATCCTTAGGGATGGGGCATACCCAGTGTGTATTGACCATATATGGTATTAGTGGAGTCTTTGCCTTAGTAGCTATCCTGTTAAGCATGACTACTAATCCGAAAGCTATGCTAGTTTTAGCCATTCTATTATTTCTAATACTTCTGGGTGCAGATAGGATTGGTCTTTTAACTGGAGAAAAGGCGGTAGCAACTGCCCCAAAGCGGGAAACAGTAAAAAGGGAAATATAAATAAGAAAGGTTTTTTGGTAGATATCTCAAGATGACATAATAGCAAGGGAAAAAGGTGTTTTAATAATGAATAAAGCTATGAAATATTTTAAATATGCCTTAATAACTGGTCTAGTTTTTGGTTTATTTTTTGGTATAGGTGCAGGGGTTACCTCTATGTTTTCTTCTTCTACTAATTTGCTTCTGGAAGATGGGGAGGAAAATGAAGAAGGTCTAACTAGGCAAGATGGTAAACTTACTAATATCTTAGTTTTAGGAGTAGATGCTAGACCGGGTGAAACGAAATCCCGTTCTGACACGATGATGATAGTTTCTATTGATCCTAAACTAGATAAAGCTGCTATCATATCTATCCCCCGCGATACAAAGGTAGAAATGCCTGGAACTGATAATGACAAGATTTGTGTAGCCAATGTTATTGGTGGTCCTGAGTATGCGGTTAAAATGGTAGAAAAATTAACTAATACGAAGTTAGACTACTATGTAGAATTAGATTTTAAAGGCTTTAAAGAGGTAGTTGATATATTAGGCGGAGTTACGGTAAATGTGCCTGAACGGATGTATAAGCCTTCTGAGGATATTAACTTATACCCAGGCACTAAAAAGCTAAATGGCAGAGATGCCTTGGCTTTTGTAAGATATAGGGATTATGTTAATGGAGATATTGACAGGGCTAATATGCAGCAATATTTTCTAAAGGCTTTGGCCGAGGAAATATTACAGCCTAAGACGATTACTAAACTTCCCAAACTAGTCAAACAGGCTAATTCGCATATTACTACTAATATGGGTGTGACCGATATGTTACGGATAGCTAGCTGGGCACCTGGTTTTACCGCGGATTCAGTTACTACCCAGACCCTTCCAGGTACCTTTTATGATGTAAGGGATGCTAATGGGATCCTGGTTAATAGCTATTGGATTGCAGACCAAGGGGCTCTAAAAGGCTTGGTAGATAATATGATGCAGGGCAAAACTGTAGCAGTTATTCAAGGGGTTAAACAAACTAAGTTACCCCCTGTAAATAATAATGAAGATGATGAGGATAAAAAAGCGGATGAGGAGGGCTCTACTAAAGAACGAGGCAAATTGCCTAGCCCAGGTCACAAGGATGACAAATCATCTGTAGGATATATAAAATCTGATAAAAACGAACAAGATAAGATAGAGGCAAAACCTAAGTCTGACCAAGATATGCCTGAGGAAGATTCACCTAAGGTAAAACCCGATACAAAAAGGGATAAATGGGAAGATAACTCTTTAGGGCCCGAAGGGTATATTTAAATACCCCCTATAAGTGAGATAAGGAAAATACACTTAGGAGAATAGTAGATTTGCTATTTAATTCATTTGAATTTATATTTTTATTCCTGCCTATTAGTATAATCGGATATTTTATAATTAATCATTTTCATAATCGTTTAGCCAAGTTCTGGTTAGTTAGTGCATCATTATTTTTCTATAGTTGGTGGAATATAAAATACTTACCTTTAATTCTAGTCTCTATAGCCTTTAATTACATAGTAGGCAAAATGCTTAATCAAAATAGGCAGCAGACCTCCCGAAAAAACATTTTAATCTTGGGCTTGATAGGTAATCTGGGCTTATTAGGCTATTTTAAGTATGCAGATTTTTTCATTAACAATCTTAATTATGTCTTAAATTCCCATCTTAACTTATTAAATATCGTCCTGCCTTTGGCGATTAGCTTTTTCACCTTCCAGCAAATTGCCTATCTGGTTGATACATATAGGGGTGAAGCTAAGGAGTATGACCTTCTTAATTATGCTTTATTTGTAAGTTTTTTCCCCCAACTTATTGCTGGACCTATAGTCCATCACAAGGAAATGATGCCCCAATTCTTAGCCAATGATAATAAGGGGCTTAATTATGCGAATTTGGCGACAGGCTTATTTATTTTTTTTATCGGCTTATTTAAAAAGGTAGTAATTGCGGATACCTTTGCCGTATGGGCGACTTTTGGTTTTGATGTGGCACTTAGCCTTAGCTTTATTGAAGCTTGGTTAATTTCCTTATCTTACACCTTTCAGCTGTATTTTGATTTTAGTGGTTATACAGACATGGCTATAGGTGCTGCTTTAATGTTAAATATTAAGCTGCCGATTAACTTCTTTTCCCCTTACAAATCCTTAAATATTCAAGAATTTTGGCGAAGATGGCACATGACTTTGAGCCGTTTTTTACAAGATTATGTCTATATTCCCTTGGGGGGAAACCGTAAGGGGGAATATGTTACCTATCGTAACCTAGTCTTAACTTTTTTAATTGGGGGACTCTGGCATGGGGCAGGCTGGAATTTTGTCTTTTGGGGTTTTTTACATGGTTTAGCCTTAGTCATACATCGTTTTTGGCGTAAATTTAATATTAATATGCCGAAAGTCATCGCTTGGTTTTTAACCTTTAATTTTGTTAACCTTGCTTGGGTGTTTTTTAGGGCTAATACTTTTACTGATGCCTTAAAGGTAATTCGTGGCATGCTAGGCTTAAATGGTATAATATTGCCTAGTAGCTGGGCGGACAAGTTAGCTATGTTTTCGACCAACAGTTTTGCTGCCTATCAGCTCACAGATATAAGAAATGCTTTTATATTTGTAATACTGGGCTTAGTTATTACTTTAGCTTGTAAAAATTCCATCGAACTAAAGGATAAGTTTAAGCCTAATATCTTATATTTATTGTGGGCAGCGATTTTAGCCTTAATTGCTTTTACGCAGCTAACTGGGGTAAGTGAGTTTTTATATTTTAACTTCTAAGGGGATAGTAAGGTGACATACAAAAGCTGGTTTTTCTCAACTTTATTGATTATTGCTCTACCTTTACTAGTTGTAGCTAGTTTCAACTACTATATTGACCCTTTGTGGAATTTTAACTGTAATAATAAATACAATAATAAGCAAATGCCTTTTAATGAAAGACAACAAAAGACTAATTACATTACTTTTCATAAATTTGATTATGACTCTTTAATTTTGGGCAGTAGCCGAACTACTTACATTAAGCAGACGGATTTTGTAGGCTTAAATGCTTATAATTATGCAGTTAATAACATGCTAATCGATGAATATTATGATTATATTGAATATGCTAAAAAGGTTAAAGGCAGTGATTTTGATTATATTATTATTGGTTTAGATTTTTATGCAAGTAATAAAAACCTTGACAAAGAATTTGCAGAGCCAGCCCATTATATAGCCAACACTAATCAGTTTGGCTATCGCTTTACCAGCCTCATTTCTAGGGATACCCTTGACTATGCCAAGCAAAACTATGCCGCCGCCTTAGAAGAGAATCCTATTAATTATACTTATAACAGAGAGAATATTAAAAGCCTGTTCAAGGTAAGTGAGGAGGAGTCTGTAGCTAATATAGAAACCACTCTTAATACTTATCGTACAAAAATATATGCTAATTATGAATATACTAATGTACGGGAGATGTTGGAAAAGATTAAAAATAGCAATCCTAATACTAGGTTTATTATTTTTACCACCCCCGTTAATCATAAGCTCTATAATCTTATGCTAGAACTCGACTTATCCACACATTATCAACAATTAATTAATGATGTAGTAGAAGTATTTGGGGAAGTATATGATTTTAACTATCCAAATGCTATTACTACCGATGATAGGAACTATTTTGATGGTAGCCACTTCTATCCAGAAATAGGCACTCTTATTGCCCACCGTATTAGCAACTTATCCACAGAACTAGCCACAGATTTCGGCACTTTAATAACTAAAGTAAAATAGTTGTCAAAATATTATGGTTGACCTTATTTTGATGATAAAGGTATAATTTATAATAACCGACTAGCTGGTCGGAAATGATGAAAATTATATTTGGGAGGTACTTGCTGAAGTGTTTAGAAGAAGAAAATCACTAATAATATTTTTAATGGCCTTATTAATAATTACTACTTTATCTGGATGCCAAAAAGATGCCGAAGTAATAAAAGAAACAGAAATTACAGTAGCTACGGCCAATGTAACTACGCGAGATGTAGCAAAAATGGTTAAATTAACGGGAACAGTGAAGGGGAAGGATGAGGTATATGTAATCCCTAAAATCCCTGCACAGGTAACCGCGGTTCTAGTTAGACCTGGGCAGGCGGTAAGTCAAGGGCAGACTATTGCCACCTTAGACAGTAGCGATTTTACTATAGGTGTGGAGCAGGCCCAAGCGGGTATTCGTCTAGCTGAGATACAGTTGGAAAATGCCCGTATTAATTTGGAAAGATCCGAAAAGCTACACGAGGCTGGAGCCCTAGCTACACAACAGCTTGAAGCAAGCCAAGTCGGTTTTGACAGTGCCGAGGCTCAGTTAGAACAGGCCATCGTAGGCTTACAAGGGGCTCAAAATCAACTTAACAATACTATAATTACTGCACCTATTAATGGAGTAGTAGGCAGTATCGATATTTCAGTAGGCGATATGGCTAATCCTAGCAGTCCTGCTGCTATAATAAGTAATACCTCCCAACTAGAAATAGAAATATTGGCAAGTGAATCGGAAGTTAATTTTATCAAGGAAGGCAGCGAAGCACAAGTGTTTATAAAGGCGGCTGCTAGTGAACCATTCACAGGTAGAATTGACACGGTATCCTTAGTACCCGACCCTATGAAGAAGAATTATGTGGTTAAGGTGGTTTTACCTAATCAGGATAACTTAATTAGGTCGGGAATGTTCGCCGAAATTAGTGTAGCTACAGAAAGCAAAAAAGATGTGGTTAGCTTACCAGCTAATGCTATAGTACCGAAGGGTAATCGAACTGTAGTATATACTATTGATGAAGATAAAAGGGCTCGGGAAACTGAGATTAAGCTAGGATTAGAAAATAGTCAGTATGTAGAAATAGAGGCAGGTCTTAAATCAGGCCAAATAGTTATTACCAAAGGTAACACTCTAGTAAGTGATGGGACTCTGGTTAGGGTAGCTACCGGGGGTGACAAATAATGCGAATAGTAAACTTCTCAGTAAAGCGTCCCGTTACTATGATTATTTCGGTAGCTGTACTGATGATATTAGGATTTTTCACCTTTGCAAAAATGCCAGTTGATTTGTTACCTAAAATGGATTTTCCTATAGCGGTTGTTATGACTACTTATACAGGTGCAGGTCCAGAGGAAGTGGAATCTCAGATTACTAAACCTTTGGAACAGTCCTTAAATACTTTAAGTAATGTTAAGGAAATACAATCTGTATCTGGTGCAGGAAGCTCTTTTGTAATTATTAGTTTTAACTGGGGCACTAATTTAGATAGTGCCATAATTGACATTAGGGAAAACATAGGATTTATTGAACGATTTTTACCCTCGGATTCAGAAAAGCCCATGGTTATAAAAATGGATCCTAATATGATGCCTATAGTGCAAATGGGCATTAGTGGTGGGGATAATCTATCTCAGTTACAGGATATTGCTAGTGATATTATAGAACCAAGACTGACTCGTATTCCTGAGGTAGCCTCAGTTATTATTACGGGCGGTTTTGAACGGGAAGTCCAAGTTGCAGTTGATCCAGTTAAGCTAGAAAACTACGGAATTACTTTATCCCAAGTTACGAATATGCTAATGGCGGAAAACTTCAATGCTTCGGGTGGTAAAGTCGAGCAGGGTGGTCGCGAATATTTTGTGCGTAACTTGCAGCAGTTTGAGACTGTCGAGGATATCGAAAATGTAGCCATTCTTACGGCAACAGGTAATACCTTATATGTCAAAGATATTGCTATGGTAACTGATGGCAGTAAGGATGTAACTCAGTTGACTAGAGTTAATGGTACTGATGCTGTAGGTATCCATATTATGAAACAATCGGATGCTAATACGGTTAATACTAGTGCGGCTGTAATTAAGGAAATGGAGAAAATTAAAAAGGAACTAGGGGCAACTGTTGACTATGAAATAGTTATGGATCAGGCTGAATATATTAATTTTTCACTGGATAATACCAAAAAGATGATTTTCCAAGGTGCTATCCTAGCCATGCTTATCCTATTTTTCTTTTTGAGGAATGTGCGTTCCACTATAATAATTTTTACAGCTATTCCCTTGTCTATAATTGCGACTTTTATAATGATGTATTTTAGTAAAAATACGATAAATTTACTAACAATGGGTGGCTTAGCTCTAGGAATTGGGCGAATAGTGGATGACTCGATAGTAGTTTTTGAGAATATTTATCGTCATAGAACCCTTGGTCTATCTCCAATGGAAGCAGCGGTCAAAGGTACCTCGGAGGTTGGTGGGGCGGTAATTGCTTCTACTACTACGATTATTGCAGTATTTTTACCGATTGTATTTGTAGAGGGACTGGCTTCTGTAATATTTAAGCCTTTGGCTTTGACAGTTTCCATGGCCATATTCTGTTCCTTAATTGTAGCCTTGACTATAATTCCCTTAATGTCTTCTAGGATGCTCACAGATAAGTCTATGGAGCCTAAGGATAATATAGTTGCTAATGCGACTAGGAAATTCGGTAGCTGGCTAGATAATCTAGGTGAACATTATAAGGTCTTTTTAGCTAAAGCCTTAAGAAGGCGGAGAAGGGTAGTCATTATAGTTACGGTTCTTATGATTGGCTCTTTGGCGGCTATTCCTTTTATAGGGGCGGAATTTTTACCTGCTATGGATTCAGGTGAAATAGCGATTTCAGTTGAAATTGATAAGGGTAGTAAGTTAGAGGATGCTGACCTAATCGCAACGGAAGTCGAGGGTATTTTACACGATATTCCAGAAATAGACTTGATTTTTTCTAGTATTGGTAGTGATGCCAATATGATGATGGGTGCAGATGGAGGAGCAGATACTTCTACTATATATGTTAAATTAGTAGCACTTAATGAGCGAAAACGCGATGTTAATACGGTTGCTGAAGACATTCGGGTAAAGTTAGCAGATATTGCAGGGGCGAAGATAAGTGTTAGTGGTATGGATGCTACTTCCATGATGGCAGGCGGTGGTGGACCCATAAATGTACAAATTCGTGGGGATGACCTTAATATTTTAAAAGAATTATCAGAAGAAGTTACTCAAATAGTTAAGCATACTTCTGGTACGAGGGAAGTAGTAGCCTCACTCACTGATGGGCAACCAGAAATGCAAGTAAAAATAGATAGGCAAAGAGCTGCTGCTTATGGGCTAACTCCTATGCAGATTTCAAATGAAATTAAAAGTGCTATGGATGGAAGTATAGCTACTCGCTATAAAGCTGAAGGCGAAGAAATAGATGTCAGGGTCAAGTATTTGACTACTGAAGAAAAGGATATAGATTACTTAAGTAATCTTGCTATCCAAACTCCGATGGGATTTTTCGTTAAACTTTCTCAGTTGGCTTCTTTTGATATTGCTCAAGGTCCTATATCTATTGATCGTATAGATCAGGTGCGTATTGCTACGGTTAGTGCTTCATTGCTAAATCGAGATTTGCGAAGTGTGGTAGAAGAAATTAAGCTTAAAACTGATGAAATAGCTTTACCAGCTGGTTATACTATTGATTTTGGCGGCGATAATCAAGAAATGATGGAGAGTTTTGCCAGTTTAGCGGTAGCTTTATTACTCGCCTTAATTTTAGTATATTCGGTAATGGCTATTCAATACGAATCATTTTTTAATCCCTTTGTAATTATGTTTTCGGTTCCGACAGCTATTATTGGGGTAGTTCTAGGGCTACTTATCACAGGTAGGAGTTTTAGTGTTACGGCCTTCATTGGGCTTATCATGTTAGTCGGAGTAGTAGTATCGAATGCGATTATATTTGTGGACTATTTAAAACAGTTAAGAGAACGGGGCATAGAAAGAGATGAAGCGATTATCGAAACTGGACGAGTAAGACTTAGACCTATATTAATGACGGCTTTTACTACTATACTAGCTATGTTTCCCTTAGCCTTAGGCATAGGGGAAGGTGCAGAAGTGCAAGCACCCTTAGCTACAGTTGTTATTGGCGGCCTATTGGTTTCTACTGTGGTTACCTTGGTACTAGTACCAGTTGTTTATAGTATATTTGATGATTGGGGACAAGGATTTAGAAGAAGGTTTAACCGTAAGGATCAAGATACTGACATATCGGCATAATTAAAATAGTGGGCGGAACAGATTTCGCCCACTTTGGTTTTTAGGTGAGGGTATTTTTTTAATAGCTAGTTTTTGGGGAGGATTTATATGGAAAACAAATTGAGTAAAAGGGAAGCCATAATTAATGCTGCTATCAAAGTATTTTCCACGAAGGGCTATCATAGTACGAGAATGGAAGAAATAGCTATCCTTGCAGAAGTTGGTAAGGGTACTATTTATGAATATTTTGCCAGCAAATTGGACTTATTCCAGAAGATGTTAGAGGAAAGTGTCAAGGTGTATTTTACCGAAGTAGCTAGCTTGGATGACGAAAACCTACCTTTTGCAGAAAAATTACTTCTACTTTTAGCAGGTCATATAGACTTTTGTAAAGAACATAAAGAATTAACTAGAATTGTATTTTGGGATACGGAGATAATTGATGAAGAACTGAAAGAATGGTCTAATCAAATGCGTAAGGAAAAAGAGGACTATATGACTGAGATTATTAAAACTGCTATTAATAAAGGTGATATAAAGCCAGTTAATCCCCGTATTTTAACTTATATAATAAGTGGTGTATTAGGCTCTCTTTGGGCACCGATAACTTTGGATAACTGGGAGGTTAATACTGAGGATTTGGCCCAGGAAATTACGGATATAGTCATACGGGGAATAGGGCTATAAGTTCATAAATTTATGGGTTGGGTAGGTATTTATGGTAAAAGATATTTTCAAGAATCGTTTTATACTGACAATTTTATTAATTACATATTTTATAGTGGGCATACCTGTAGCTACATGGGCCTTTACGGATACTAAAAATCATTGGGCTAGCCCCCAAATAGATTATTTAGCCAGTAAGGAATTAATTAGGGGTTATCCTGACCAGACTTTTAGACCTAATTCTTATATTAATCGTGCTGAATATGTGGCCCTGCTTATTTCCTTTGTAAATAAATTGGATGAAGCTGAAAGACTAGCTCTAGGTACATCTATGTTTAAAGATGTACCTAATTCACACTGGGCTAATGGACATATTTCTTTAGCTCGGGAACTTAACATAATAGAAGCTGATGAAAAGGGTAATTTCAAGCCTTATCATTTGATAACTAGGGAAGATGCTGTAGTAATGCTGGTAAAAGCTTTGCGGGTGGAAAACCTAGAAAATGAGGATTTAGGCTTTTTGGATAGAAATGACATAGCTAATAATGCGAAAAAGGCGATAGCTTATTGTACTGAAGTTGGCTTAATCAATGGTTATCCAGATGGTAATTTTAGACCTAATAATAAATTAACTAGGGCAGAAGTGGCTATTTTACTTGGAAAATCATTAGACTTGCAAGGGCGGAAGTATAATTTTCAAGGCTCCTTAATTGCGATTGATTTACCCAATGGGGAAGCATATATTAAGCTTAATTCGGGGGAGGAAATGTTTACCCTAGCCGAAAACCTAGTAATTTATAATGAAGGCCGCTTAAGTAGAGTAAGTGATTTAGTTATGCCTGCTAATGTTTATTTTAATCTGAATAAAGCAGGGGAGTTAAATTATATAAATCTAAGTGAAAACCTAGAAACTAGCCAGCTCAACCTAGTTTTTAATAGTCTGCCTAATAATAGCCAAGTGATAGCGGTAGATAATAATATAGTGAAGCTGTCTGATAAGGAGCCTTATGAAATCAATCCTAAGAAGATAGATACTAAGGTGGCTTTAAGCTTGGAAACTACTAAGGCTGCTATGGGGGTACAGGATTTTATTAAGGCTACAGGTGCTACAGGTCGTGGACAATTAGTAGCGGTAATAGATAGCGGCATTGATGTAGGTCATCCCGACTTGCAAAAGACTAGCGATAATTATGTTAAAATTGTAGATTTTGTGGATTTGACTGATGAGGGTAAGGTAACTTTAAACGGTCCGATTTCAGCTGACAATGGGTTTCTTACTATTGATAATCAGAAAATAGAGGTTAGTGATATAGAAAATGAAGCTGGGGAATATTACTATGGTTATTTAGGTACGGCTTTTTTACCTAAGTCTATTAAGGATAACCTGACTAAGGATAGATTTCTAGTATTAGTTACGGCTAGCGAATATTTTAACCGTTATGATACAGTATATCTGGATACGAATATGGACGGGCAAATCAAGGATGAAAAAGCCATGCAAAAATATAGTCGTAACAATCATTATACAAGTATTCAAGGGCAAGCTAACAAGGTATTTAATATAGCAGTCGCGGAGTTAGCAGCGGATAATTCTTATGTAAAGTTTGGCTTTGACACGATTGGACACGGAACGGAAGTAGCAGGGGTGGTAGCCGCTAATGGGGAAATTGAGGGGGTGGCACCAGGTGCCCAAATACTACCGATTAAGGTGCTTAATAATCTAGGATTTGCCTACTTAACTAGGCTAGAAAATGCTATCGAATTAGCGGCCGAGATGGGTGCTAATGTGGCGGTGATGAGCATGGGCCAATATCAAATAAGTCCTACTGAACTAAATAAACTTTCGGCTTTGGCTAATAAGATGTGGCATACCCATGGTATGATACTTTGCATAGCCGCAGGTAATAATGGACCAGGATTAGGTACCGTAGCTAATACGGCGGCTATTCGTAATGTCATAAGCGTAGGGGCTTATGCAACTCCCGAAATGTGGCATAATGATTATGGTTGGGAGGTTAATAAGCCTACTTTATGGTATTTTAGTTCTAGTGGACCAGGTATAGATGGGATTGCAGCCCCTCTAGTAGTAGCACCAGGAAGTGTTGTATCCACTTTTCCTATGTGGGGTAATTCTATTTATAACTTAGATGAAGGTACTAGTATGGCCGCACCCCATGTAGCTGGAGCAGCCGCCTTGTTAATGGATGTAATTATTCATAAGATGTATGTAAAAGACTCCATGTTAGTAACGAAGGGAATTATCGCTGGTGCTATGCCCCTTGAAGGGTATGAGGCAGTAGAACAGGGCTTTGGAGCTCTTAATTTAATGCGGACTTGGCAAGAGATTCAAAAGGTAAATGGCGAATATGTCGATTATAAAGTTAATCAATATAGTCCGAATTTTGGCTATGGTAATGGCTATTATTCTAAGGAGATAATACCTGCCGAATTATCTATTAAAATTTTCAACCATACTAACAAGAATAGTCATTTAGTGGTAGGGGGTCTATCCTCTTGGATAAGACCTGAACAATATACAGTGCAAATTCCGCAAAAAGGTGAACGACTAATCACTATTAATTATGATAAACTAACCGAACCAGGCTTATATAGCGATTTTTTAGTAGCTGATGATTATGATACTCCTGGCTGGGATGTGGCAGCCCTACAGACCGTAGTAGTTCCCCATGATTTACAAAGGTTACCTAATTATGAATTACTAGCTCAGGATTCTCTAGGTGCTGGACAGTTTAAACGGTATTTTATTAAGGTGCCTCAAGGAACTGAGAACTTAAATATTAACTTAGATGTAGGCGATAAGGGACGGGCTAGGATGCATATTATCTCCCCCTTAGGATTTCAAGATGTAAGTTTATATGCTGGTGTAGGTACTAATACTAGCCCTAAGGTATATACTTATTATAATAAGCCTGCAGCTGGCACTTGGGAGATAGTGGTCTATAGCTCGGCGACTATTAGTAATTATAAGCTTATCTCTTCGGCATATACTTTAAAGGCTAGTATTGATAAGGTGAATAAAGAAGCCCATAGTCCCCCTGATAAAAAGTATCTAGTGACAGCCTATCCGCCGAGGAATCTTAAAACAGGCGAAAAGAACCAAGTATTAATACAATTTTTTGATGCGGCTACGAAAAAGCCAGCTGAAGGTATAGTTACCATTAATAATAGACTATATGAAGTAAAAAAAGGCCTAGTAAAGGTGGAAATAGTACCTAAGGAAGGAGAAATTAAGTTTAAAATAGCTTGGTAAAAGATATGCACTTATTTTCTGTTTTGCTGTATATTAATTTTAAGGGCTTTTAGCTTATTGAATTGGAGGAATAATAGTGTATTTAGGGAAGGTAATGGTTGTTTTTGGGACTAGACCTGAAGCTATTAAAATGGCTCCCGTAGTTAAGGAATTAGAAAAAGTAGCAGATATAGAAACCATAGTGGTAGTTACAGCCCAGCATAGGGAAATGTTAGATCAGGTATTATACTTATTCGATATTAATCCTAAATATGATTTGGACTTAATGAAGGAAAAACAGGACTTGTATAGTATTACTGCTGGGGTCATATTAGGTTTACAAAAGATTATTGAGACGGAAAAACCCGATCTCTTACTAGTACATGGCGATACTAGCACTACATTCGCGGCTGCTTTAGCTGCCTTTTATCAGAAGGTGCCTGTAGGTCATGTGGAAGCAGGCTTAAGGACGAAGAATAAGTATTCACCATACCCCGAGGAAATGAATAGGGTATTAACTAGCCGTTTAGCAGAACTGCATTTTGCCCCTACTGATACAGCTCGGGAAAATTTATTAGCAGAGGCTACGGCTAATTTTAAAATATGGGTAACAGGTAATACCGTAATAGATGCCCTTTTAAAAGTGGTTAAAGAGGAATATATATTGGCAGACAGTTTAGCTAATATTAATACTGATAATCGGATAATTCTAGTTACTACACATAGACGGGAAAACTGGGGTAATAAAATGAAGGATATTTATAAGGCCTTATTAGATTTGGTGGCCGAGTTTGCGGATATCGAATTAGTATTCCCCGTGCATATGAATCCGATAGTTAGAGACTTAGCTGTGGAAATGTTAGGCAATAAAGAGAGAATCCACTTAATAGAACCTCTTGATTATGAGCCCTTTGCCAACCTAATGAATAAGAGTTATATGATATTAACTGATTCGGGGGGCTTACAGGAAGAAGCACCTTCTTTAGGCAAGCCTGTATTAGTTTTAAGGGACACTACCGAGCGTCCTGAAGCAGTAGTAGCGGGTACAGTCAAGCTAGTAGGTACGGTAAGAGACAATATATACAGGGAAGCTAAGCTTTTGCTTAATGATGAAGGGGAGTATATGAAGATGGCTAAGGCCATTAATCCTTATGGTGATGGGCAAGCTGCCCTGAGAATAGTCAATGTAATTAAGGACTTTTTATATACCCGAATAGGGTCGGAAGTCTAGATAAACTTTGACATTTATATATCCATTAAATATTATTAAGTAGGGAGTTAATATAAAAAGATTAATTTTCCTGTAATAAATGCATAATAAGCTTAATGTAATTGAATAAAAATAATTATTCCTAGTAAGGAGGATTAAGTCGTGCATCAGGTTAAATTTGGCACTGATGGCTGGCGGGCCATTATCGCTAGGGATTTTACTTTTGAAAATTGTCGTATCGTAACTCAAGGTATTGCGAGCTATTTAAGTAATAAAAACCTTACGAAAAATGGCATAGTTATAGGCTATGATAACCGTTTTATGTCGGAGGATTTTGCTCAAGAATGTGCTAGGGTATTAGCAGGTAATGGGATTAAGGTTTATTTTTTAAGGAAACCTACCCCTACCCCTGTAACTGCTTTTGCTATTAGGGAATTAGATACTAGTGGGGCGATTATGTTAACTGCTAGTCATAATCCCCCTAAGTACAATGGAATTAAATTTATTCCTGAATATGCTGGACCTGCTCTGCCTGATGTTACGGATCTTATTGAAGAGCAGGTTAATCGGGTTATAGAACAAGGGAAGGTGTATGAACTCAGTATTGAGGAAGCGAAAACACTAGGTTTGTTCGAGGAGATAGACATAGATATAGCCTACAATAGCCAGTTATTAAAAGTCGTTAAACCAGAGTTTTTCAAAAATAAGGAAATCAAGGTTGTAGTTGACCCCATGTTTGGGGTAGGCATAGGGTATTTAGAAAAGGTTTTAGTAGAATTAGGCTGTAAAGTAAGAACTATTAATAATTATCGAGATCCATTATTTGGTGGAGGCATGCCTGAACCTACGGTGGATTGGTTAGATGATTTACGCAGGGCCGTTCTGAGCTATAATGCTGACCTGGGTTTAGCTATGGACGGGGATGCTGATAGATTTGGCATTATTGATAAGGATGGCGAATTTATTAACGCTAATAAGTTTATGTACATATTATTAAATCATCTATTAGAAACTAGAACCTTTAAAGGCCCAGTTGCGAGGTCTATCGCTACCACTCATATGTTGGATAAGATTGCTAAACATCATGGTCTAACCGTCTTAGAAACCCCAGTAGGATTTAAGTATGTAGGGGAATGTCTGAGGGAAAAAGGCTGTATTATGGGTGGTGAGGAAAGTGGTGGACTAAGTGTATTTGGGCATATTCCTGAAAAAGATGGGGTTTTAGCCTGCTTATTAGCTGCTGAACTCTTAGCCTACACGGGTAAAAGTATGGCTGAATTAGCCAGTGAAATTGAAGCTGAATATGGACAGCTTATCAGTGAACGCTTAGATATTAAGGTAGCAGAAATCGAAAAGGCTAATATTATAGCTAGAATAAATGACTATATTCCTCGTACAGTAGCAGACATTAAGGTAGCCTCCCATTCTACCATTGAAGGCAGCAAGATTTTACTAGAAGATGGTAGCTGGGTACTCATTAGGTCATCTGGTACGGAACCTCTTTTTAGGATATATGTAGAAACTACTGATGAGGATAAGTTAAGATTAATTCAAAGGGAAGTTCAAGAAGCTATAGGCATAGAAAATCTCGGCTAGGTCCGAGATTTTTTTATATGTCATCCTGAACGAAGTGAAGGATCTTCCTATTTGCACATCTAATAACCATTCTTAGCCCTTTACGGGCGTACTTCTTGCTTTTTAGCTATAATGTTATACTATTTAATATATTAATCAGGAATGGGGCAGGATTTTCATGGACAGTGACGAAAGTTATAAGAATAGTGAAAAATTAGGACAAACGCATGTGGACAACCTTAATGCTTTATTTGCAGGCATTTTAGGTAATCTGGAAGGCGGACGGACCAGTATTTTTGAAATTGCGGAAGAATGTCGTCATGCTACACAGCGTTTGCAAACTGAGTTACTAGAGGTTAGATATGCCACAGGAGAACTGATAAAAAAAGTAGATGAATACGAAAAACTAGAAAAGCTAGCTAGATTAAAACTTATGAAGGTTAGCGGAAATTTTGAACGCTATAATGAAGAAGATATAAAAGATGCCTATAACAGTGCTCGAGAGCTGAAGGTAGCACTTATAGGATACCGTAATCAAGAGTATTACTTAAGGAAACGCCGAGATGACCTAGAAATGCATATTAAGCAGTTTCATAAAATTATGCAACAAGCAGAAGGCTTTCTTAACAGTACGACAATAGCCTTGAAGTTATTACAAGGGAACCTAGACAAAATAAGTGTCGATTTGGAAGATATGCACCGCAAACAACTTATGGAATTGTGGTTAATAGAATCCCAAGAGGCAGAAAGGCGTAAAATAGCCCGTGAATTACATGATGGACCTGCCCAAAGTCTAGCAAGTATGTTGATTAGGTTAGATTTGGTTAAATTTTTATGGGAAGATGGGCAGGATAAAGTCTTGGCAGAATTGGATAATATTAAAAGTATGGGACAGGAAAGTATAGCTGATATTAGAAGATTAATGTTTGACTTAAAACCGACCATAGTAAATGATGAGGGCTTTGACTATACCCTTAAGGAATATTTTGACGATTATGAAGCTAAATATAATTTTAATATTAACTGTGCCTTTCTAAGTACGAAAAAAAGGTATGATTTATCATTAGAAATAGCACTTTATCGCTTAGTGCAAGAAGCTATTACTAATGTCAGAAAACATGCTGGGGTTAATGAGGCCTTGGTTAAAATGGAAGAAAAATCAGGCATTTTAACTATTATTATTAGGGATGAAGGATGTGGTTTTGACTTAGATAAGATCCAGGATGGAAGGGAAAGCTATGGCATTTTGGGCATGAAAGAAAGGGTCGAGATTTTTGGGGGCAAGATAGATATTATTTCTGCGGTAGGGAAAGGTACTCAAGTAATAGTAAGGGTTCCTATTAAGGAGGAGATAGTAGATGAAAGAAAAAATTAAGGTCATAATAGCTGACGACCATGTGCTAGTAAGAGAGGGTTTGAGGAAACTATTGGAACTAGACAATGGAATTAAGGTTACTACTGAAGTCGGTGATGGACAAGGTGCTATTAATATGGTACGCAGGGAACCACCTGACATAGTATTAATGGATGTTAATATGCCTGGTACTGATGGCATAACCGCAACCAGAGTAATCAAGCGGGAATTCCCAGCGGTTAAGGTAGTAGCTTTAACTATCTATGAGGATGAACAAGTAGTAGAAATGGTAAAGGCAGGAGTATCGGCTTATGTCTTAAAGGATGTTGCAGGTGCCGAACTTATAGATACCATTTATAAGGTCATGGATGGGGAAGTGGTAATACATCCACGGGTAGCTAACCGTCTAATAAGGGAATTAAGTAAGGCAGAAAATAAAAATACGGCTTTAAAATTAACTCGTCGAGAAAAAGATGTGCTTGATTTGTTAGTGGGGGGCAATAGTAATAAGGATATTGCTGATATGATGTTTATAAGTGAAAAAACGGTTAAGAATCATTTGACAAGTATTTTTAAGAAATTAGGGGTTAAGGATCGTACCCAGGCGGTAGTCTTTGCTATAAAAAACAATTTAGTTGACGAATTGTAGGGATTATATTAGTTAGTAATTATAGGACTTCCTTTGAGCATATTATATATTAAGATGCTAAAAGGGGGTCTTATTTTGAGTATTATACTTAAGGTCTTAAGTTTTTCTATATGGCTGGCCATTATGATTACCATTATTATTGGCAACCTACGACCTCAACGCATTATAGAAAATCAAGAAAAAACCAAGCTTAGAAATAAAGTGCCTTTTAATTGATTTTATAAGATTTTTCCTATCTTTCTTATTATAATAATAATGTACCCTATTAAACAAAAATGGAATATAATAAGGTATCGTTGCACTAGTGAAACGGGGGTGGGGGAATTGCAGAATTTTATTATGGACTTAATATTTCCACAGAATGTATGCTGCTTATGTAGAAAACCAGGCTTGTATAACACTCGTAATCCTTGGTGCAAAGAGTGTTGTAATGACCTACTTGATTTGCAGACCAGCTTGCCTATCTGTAAGAAATGCGGCAAGTATTTAGAAGATGGTGAAGGTATTTGTCTTGATTGTGAGACTAACCCCCCTTTATTTCATGTGGCTAGGTCAGTAGGTCCTTATACCGATTCCTATCGTATTGCTATTAAGGCATTAAAGTTCTTAGGTAAGAAGAATCTAGCTGTTCGTATGGGAAGCATGATGGCCTGTGTAGTAAAAAATGAGCCTGAATTTTGGCCTTTAGATATAATTGTCCCTGTGCCTACATCCAAAGGACAAATGGAATCAAGGGGATTTAATCAGACCGAAGTCTTAGCTAGGCAGATTAGCAAAGATTTAAGGTTAAGGTTAATAACAGATGCCCTAATTAGGGTAAAGGAAACCCCATCTCAAAGGGAACTTACCAAGGAAGAACGGGAGAAAAACCTGCTTTATGCCTTTTATTTAAAGGATAATAAGCATTGTTATCGAAAAAATATATTATTAGTTGATGATGTTTATACGACTGGCTCTACTAGTAAGGAATGTACTAAAATGCTTTTAGATGGTGGAGCTAATCGGGTGTCAGTTATTACTTGGGCTACAGGACAAGGTTTTTAGCTTAAGGAGGGAATATAATGAGTGGACTAAAAAATTGTGCTAGATGTGGTCGGCTTTTTGCAGGAGAAGGTCGTACTGTTTGCCGTAAGTGTCAGGTGGCAGAAGACGATGATTATTCGATTGTCAGAAAATATGTCAGGGATTATCCAGGTGCCTCAGTTTTTGAGGTTGCGGAAGCGACTGGAGTAGAAGAGGAAAAAATCCTACACTTTTTAAGGGATGGTAGGCTGCAATCGCAAGGCTTAGCTTCTATGCTCGAATGTGAACGGTGTGGACGCAGTATTAATGAGGGTAAGTATTGTAGCGCTTGTGTAAAAGAATTGCAAAATGAAATAGGACATATACTTCCATCTAAGAATAATATGGATAAGGATATACCAAAAAGCTCCAAAGATAGGATGTATACTAAGGAAAATAAAAATCGTTAAATAAATCATTAACAATAATAGATAAAGCACATAAGACTAAGATAACGAAAGCATAGTAAGCACAAATAGAGCTAAGGGGTGTCAAACTCCTTAGCTTTTTATGCGAAATAGGTAATAAGTATTTATGTGAACAAGGTGGGATATAGAATGATTATTTCTGGTAAACAAGTTCAAAGCATCTTAAAAACCTATGGTAAACAATTTAATAATCAGGTTAATAAGCCTGAGAATACTAAAAAGGCCAGTAAAACTGATAACCTAGCTATTTCTAATGAAAGTAAGATTAAACATAAAATTATGCAATCACTGAAGAATTCTGAAGATGTAAGAACTGATATCGTAGAAGAATTAAGGGAACAAATAGCTACTGGAACCTATACCGTATCTGATGAAGAAGTAGCGGAAAAAATGATTACAAGAGCCATAGTAGATCATATTGTTTAGGAAGATGGTGAGCTTTTTTTATGGAGCAAATATTTCATAATTTTTTAGATGCTACAGCTAAGGTTAATAGTATTTTAACATCTTTAATAGAATTAGGCCTTGAAAAACAGCAGCTAATTATATTTAACCAGATTAATGACTTAGATAATCTTATTCGTAAGGAAGGCATCATAGTTAATAATTTAACTAGGGCTGAACAGCTTAGATATGATGAGCAGAAAAGGTTGGCGGGGATGTTAGAATTAAGGCCTGAAGAATTAACAGCCTCTGTCTTATTGGCTAAGGTGAATGAAAAATATTCTATGCTCCACCCAGAATTAAATAAAGAGTTAAACGATTTAACTCATCAGTTATCTCAACTTAAAGCTATAAATACCCATAATAATGAACTAATTGAGCAATCACTGGATTATATAGATGAAATGCAAGCCCTCTTAAGTGGTGATATTGCAGGGACTTATTCTAGTTATGGTGAACAAGAGGATGAAGAAACCTCTAGACCGAGGATAAGTTTATTAGATAAGAAAATATAGATATAATCATTGTCAATCTGTGTCTATTTATTAATTAAAGTGAGGTTTTAAATATGTCGCTTTTCGGAATGGAAATAGGAAAACGCTCGATTATGGCTCAACAAACCGCCTTAGAGGTTACGGGCCATAATATGGCTAATGCTAATACACCAGGCTATACTAGACAAATCCCTAACTTAGTTACAACTATTCCCTATCATACTCCCGCATTAACTAACAGCAATAAGGCAGGACAGCTAGGTACAGGGGTGAAGGTAGCAGATATAGAAAGAATTAGGGATGTTTTCTTAGATCAACAAATTAGGAATGAAGCTAAGACGGCTGGCTACTGGGATTCCATTCATGATGCCCTAGCTAAAATGGAAGTAATACTAAATGAACCTTCTTCAGATGGCTTACGGGCGGTAATGGATATGTACTGGGAATCTTGGCAAGACTTAACAGCCTATCCCGAATCAGAGGCAGTAAGGTCAACTGTGGCCCAAAGGGGCTTAGCCCTAGCAGATGCCTTCAACCACATGCATAAACAATTAACCGAATTACGAGAAGACTTGAATGCCTCAGTTGAAATAAAGGTAAATGAGATTAATACCATTACTAAGCAAATTTCCGACCTTAATGCCCAAATATTAAATATCCAAATAGCGGGTAAACAGCCGAATGACTTAGAGGATAAAAGGGATTTATTACTGGATCAGCTTAGTCAGATAATAGATATAAAAACCTTTACCGACCATAATGGTATGGTAGCAGTTCAGTTAGGTGGTCGTACCCTAGTCCAAGGTCGTGATTATACTGAATTAACTACTGAACAAGACTCCCAAGGTATGCACCTGGTTATTTGGGCAGATACCAAGGTAAGGGCAAGGATAGAAAGCGGAGAATTAAGGGGCTATCTCGATGCTAGAGGTAAAACTAATTTATCACAGGAAAAAGATCCTTCCGAGTATCGGGAGATAGTGCCTAACTTATTAGATGATTTGAACAAATTAGCCGAAACTATAATTAAACGGACTAATGAAATACATAAGACGGGATATAACTTGGATATAAACGCGGAATCACTCAACTTTTACGAAATGCCGACTGGGGCTAATATAGAGTGGGCAGCTATCATTAAAGTAGAAGATGCGATTTTAAATGATCCCATGAAAATTGCAGCAGCAGAGGACCCAACCTTTGACCCTGATACAGGAGAAAAAATCAATTTTGGGGATAGCCGCATAGCCATGGCGATTGCTAATTTAAAACATGATTATAATAGTGTAGGACAAGTAGCACAATCAGGGAATTTACCAGGATTGCCTGCAACTATTTCAAATAAACATATAAACATCACCTATGATAATACTGTATATAACCTGATAATTGATGGGGATTTTGACAATAACCAACAATTAGCCGATGCGGTGCAAGCGGAGATAGATCGACACAGATTGCCGATTACGGTAGAAATGCAAGGTGATCGTATGGTTATGAGTTCATTTGATAAAGGATTCGAGTCGGTGGAATGGTTTTGGGGTGCGACTTCTGATACTGCCCCGACTTCTGGCTCTATTTCCGATGCGACGGTAGATGATTTTTGGCGTTCTGTATGTGCTAATATCGGAGTTAGGAGTCAGGAATCGGTGCGGATGTTAGATAATCAGATAGTCTTATTAAGTGAACTAACTAACAAAAAAGAAGCCGTTTCTGGGGTGAATTTAGATGAAGAAGTAATTAATATGATAAAATTCCAACACGCCTACAACGCCGCCTCCCGCTTCATCACCACCATGGACGAAGCCATAGATGTAATAGTAAATAGAATGGGGCTAGTGGGACGGTAGTTATTGAATTAAACACTGATTCGCTTTGCGAATACACAGATATTTTGGATTTTCACGGATTTTTTAAACTGATTCGGTGACAGTACAATTGATGAAATGATAGGTAAGGTATAATTTTGGGGATTTATGTTATGGATGAAAGATTTCTATATGGAGATATTACCGATAAAATTATAGGAAGTGCGTATAAGGTATATAACACACTAGGAACAGGCTTTTTAGAAAAGGTATATGAAAATGCTTTAAAACATGAATTAGAGAAAAACGGTTTAAAGGTTATGCAACAGTATCCTATAAAAGTCTATTATGAAGAGAAAGTAGTAGGGGAATATTTTGCAGATTTACTTGTAGAAGACAAAGTCATTGTAGAATTAAAGGTTGCTAGTGCAATTAATACGATACACGAGGTACAAATTATTAATTATTTAAAGGCGACCAAAATAAGAGTGGGGTTACTAATTAACTTTGGTAATGAGATAAAGATAAAAAGAAAAATTGTATAAATTCTAATTGAAAAAAGCACCCGAAGGGTGTTGAAAATAATAAAGAAAAATCTGTGTAAATCCGAACCATCCGTGAAAATCTGTGTTGAATTAAAAACATTTGGAGGTAGAAGCAATGATTAGAGTTACCAACACCATGCTAGTAAACGAACTTACTCGCAACTTAAATACCAATATGCGGCTAATGGAAAAATACCATCGCCAATTAGAAACAGGCCGCAAAATAAATAGACCTTCAGATGATCCAGCAGGCTTAGTAAAATCTTTGCGTCTAAGGACTAGCCTTACCGAGGGACAGCAATATATAGGCAACATCCACGAAGCGATTAACTTTATGGAAACCACCGATGCAGCATTTGATAATATAGGTAGTATTATTCATAGAATAAGGGTATTAACAGTTAATGCCGCTAATACAGGGGTAAATGATGCAGGAGCCTTAAATGCTATTGCCGATGAAATAGAAGAATTAAATGACCAATTAAAAATGATAGCCAATACGACCTATGGCTCAAAACATGTATTTGCAGGCACTAATATTACTGAACAACCCTTTAGGGGAGGAACTCCACCAGACCATTGGGCTGGTAATAATAATAACCTAGAATTAGAGATAGCGATAGGAGTTAAGATGCCAATCAACCTAACTGATGAGGCGATGAATAATTTTTTTACAAAATATGATGATATAGATGGGAACTCTATTGATGGAGGAATATTTGCCCTAGTTGAGAAAATCGGACAGGATATAAGGGCTGTTGCAGATGGTGATACAAGTATAAGTATAGGAGAGAATCTAACCCTGCTAGATAGCAAAATGGAAGACCTACTTTCAGCCCGTTCAGCAATTGGGGCGAAGATAAACCGCCTAGAACTACAGTTAAATAGGCTAGAATCAACCCAAATATCCTATACGGAATTACTATCGAAAAACGAAGATGCTGACCAGGCTGAAGTAATAATGTATCTAAAAATACAAGAAACTGTCTATAGAGCTTCACTAGCGGCAGGGGCCAGAATAATCCAACCTAGCCTAATAGATTTTATTAGATAGCTGGGATGAATAGATACTGATTTCTTTATTAATAAATCGGTGTCTATTAAAAAAGGGGGCCAAAAGATGTTACAAATTCGCATAGACCAGCAATTCGCCCAGATAGGGCTAAACATACAAAAATCCTTTTTAGGTTTGAGGACGACCCAGCCCCAAATAGAACTAGATATAAAAAAGCCCGAACTTAAGATACATTCACCTAGACCCAAGGTATATATAGACCAGAGGCAGTGTTTTGCCGATATGGACAGGAGGGCTCCAGATGCCTTCGGGGAATACAATGTCCAATTTGCACGCAGGGAGGCCTTTGAAGCTATAGGGGAAATAGCAGCTGAAGGAGACATACTAGCCCAGATAGAAAATGGGGCAACTATAGAGGATATAGCAGGACGGGCTATGGATAGGGATATAGACTATAATGTTACAGCGATTCCCAAACAGCCGCCTAAGATAGAAGCTGATGTAAGACCCGTAGAAATAGAACTGATAAGGGGAAGAGTTGACTTACAATTACAGCGAGGTCGGGTAGAAAACTTATTTGAATGGGGTAAGGTTAATGTATATATAGAACAGAAAAACTATCTTAACATCAGCTGGGAAGAAATGGTGAATGTGAAAGGTTAGAAGTAAGAGGGTGGGGCGAATTCACAAGCATAATCGCCGAAATAAAAAACGGTTCAAATTCATTTGAAACAATAATTAAAAAACAAAAAATAAATCCGTGTAAATCCAAAACATCTGTAAAAATCAGTGTTGAATTAAAAAGGAGGCACTCATGCAAATCCAGACCGCCCTACTAGGCGAACTTAATATAGAAAAAACAGATATAATCGCTTTCCCCGAGGCTATTCCAGGCTTTCCCGAGGAAAAAGAATTTATCTTAATCCCCTTAGATGAAGAGAGTCCCTTTTACTATTTACAATCGGTAAAAACTAAGGAATTATGCTTAATCATCGCTAATCCCTTTATATTCTTTCCTAGTTATGAGATAAAACTCGAGACAGAAGTTATAACTAAGTTAGAAATAGAGCAGAAACAGCCTAATATAGCCATATATACCATTCTAACTATTCCAGAAGATTTTAAAAAGGCTACAGCTAACTTATTAGCACCTATAATAATTAATATAAATACTAAAAAAGGACTTCAGTTTATTAGCCAAAATAACGATTATAATACTAAGCACTTTATTTTCCCACAACAAAATAATAGTGAGGACATAAAGCCTGCTACCAGAGAGGAGTTGTAAGCCTATGCTGGTATTAAGCAGGAGGAAAAACGAAAGTATAGTTATCGGGGAGAACATAGAAATAACGGTTATAGAAATACAAGGAGACCTTATTAAGCTAGGTATCGATGCTCCCCAGGAAGTCAGTATTTACCGCAAAGAATTGTGGCTAGATATTAAAAAGGCTAATGAAGAAGCTACCCAGGCAACTGCGAAATTAGGTGATAAGCTTAAGATGTTAAAAGCTTATAAAGCAGATAAAAAGGAGTAAAATTACGCAAGGAGGCGACAAATTATGTACGGAATTAGCAATATTCGTTTCGGCGGTATAGCAAGTGGATTAGACACTGATGGCATCGTAAAAAAATTAATGCAAGTCGAACAAATGAAAATCGATCGATTTCAGCAACAAAAAACTCTATTAGAGTGGAAAAGAGCTGATTATCGCTCCATTAATAACCAGTTAAGAACCTTTAGAGAAGGTGCCAGTTGGAATCTTAGTATGGAAAAAACCTTTATGTCCAAAATGGCTACCACTACTAATGATAGTTTCTTTAATGTGACAGCTACCAATAATGCAGCAGCAGGTAATTATAGCTTTGAAGTAAAACAACTAGCAGAAGGGGTAACAGTAGCAGGGGATTTAACTGGCAAGAGCGTTGAGGACTTTTTTACTGAGAATAATATAGAGGAAGTTACCTTTGCTATTAATGGTCAGGATGTAACAATTAGTAAAGGCGATGATTATACAGATATAGTTGATAAAATAAATGCCTTAAGTGCAGAAACGGGAGTTAGAGCCATTTACGAAGGAAGTATGGAGCGTTTCTTTTTATTCACAGAAGCAACAGGTGTAGGGGCTAAAATAGAAATAACGGATAATAACAGTTTTACAAATCAAGTATTAGGACTAGAAGAAAGTGTAAACCAAACGGGTAAAAATGCTATAATGGCCTTTAATGGCATTGACTTGGAATTTACTTCAAACAGTTTTGAATTTATAGGTTTGAACTTCGACTTGAAAAAGGCAGCCCTAGGCGAAATCGTTAATGTGCAAGTAAGCAATAATGTTGACCAGATAGTTGATGAGATAAAAGCCTTTGTAGAGACCTATAATAATATAATAGATGACCTAGGTACTAAACTATCCGAAAAACGCTATCGGGATTTTCCTCCATTGACAGAAGAACAAAAGGCAGATATGAAGGAAAAGGATATTGAAGCTTGGGAAGAAAAAGCTCGTAGTGGTCTATTTAGGACAGATCCCTTATTAAGTAATATTGCCTCAGATATGCGAATGACAGTAGGTAACGCGGTTACAGGATTGGAAGGGAAGTATAAGACTCTATCATCTATCGGTATTACTACTTCCCCAGATTGGAAGGATAATGGTAAGTTATATATCGATGAAGATAAGTTAAGGGCAGCCCTAGCAGAGGATCCAGATGGGGTAGCTAAAATATTTAATAATGATGAAGCCAACAGCCAAGGTATAGCCAAGCAGTTAAACAGTAAAATAACTGGCTATTTTGAAAAAATAGCTACTACTGCAGGAAGGGCTACAGATATTTATGATGAAAGCTATTTAGGCAAAGAAATAATGAACATGGATGAGCGTATCGACACCATGCAGTTAAGGATGCAGATGTTAGAGGAAAAATACTGGCGGCAATTCGCTGCCATGGAAACAGCCCTGCAACAAATGCAATCCCAAGGTGACTGGATTGCAGCCCAATTGGGTGTAGGTCTGGCCTAAATAACATAAAAACAAATTTCAAAAACCACCTAGCGGCGAAAACTTCGCCGCTAAATTTATGCCATAACCCCCATCCTAACACCCCCCCCCTCCCTGTCATTCTGACACTCGAAAGAGTGGAAGAATCTTAAAACCTATGCCTAAGGGTCAAGATCCTTCACTCCGTTCAGGATGACAATCAATCTAACTAAGCCCAGCCCCCCCCATGTCACCCAGAGCTAATCTTTTTTGTGTCATTCTGAGCGATAGCGAAGAATCTTAAAAGAACATAAGCAGAGAATAATTAGCACCATCTTTCCTACCTTAAATATTTGCCTCACCATAATCAAATGATTATATCCCTTAATAGGGAGTGTGATATCAAATATGTATAAGATAATTAGGCAACCAAAAGTTTTTAAGAAACTTGTTTATCAAAATTCTACAGGCAATAAAAGTCTTGATTATATAAAAGCAACTATGCTATATGAAGACCTAGACCTACCTACAGATCTACTAAAAATAGTTTCTGACAATATCAATGATAAAATTACTAATCAAGAAGCGGGAAGTAAAATCCTAAAAAAATATGGATTAGCATAATATGTACACTTCCTCAGACAATATATATTGTTATCCTCATACAAACATCTTGAAAAACAAATTTCGCATTATGGATGAAGCCGTCTTAGTTGCCGTTGAAAGGGATCTAACGACTTAAAGATTGGCGGAATTACTACGAAAACCTATAGATGGGGATTTTAATCTTAAGCATTTACAATTTATTCATAAATTCATATTTCAAGATTTATATATCTGGGCAGGCAAATTAAGGGAAATAAGGATATCAAAAGGTATTACATTTGCATATCCCGAGTATATAAAAATAGAAACTAATAAACTTTTTAGCTTATTAAAAAAAAGAAAACTATTTAAGAGGAATGCCACTTGATGAATTATGTGAAAGGCTTGCATACTATAAAGCAGAGTTAAATATGATACATCCTTTTAGAGATGGTAATGGAAGGACTATTCGGGAATTTATTCGCTAGCTAGTTAATTTTAATAACTATGAAATATTATTCCCAATAGATAAAACAGAATACCAAGAAGCTATGATGCAATCGCCATTCGATACAAGTCTTCTGGGAGATTTTTTAAAAGCAATATTCATAAGACATAAAATCACTACACCCACATCCCCCAGCCAACCACACCAGATAAACCCCGAAAACCACAGTTAAAACACCCTAATCACCCAGAACCGCCCTACAACAACTTTTAACCAAAAGAAAATCTACCCGATAACTAATACTAACAGCACAAGCTGATATTAAACTCCTAGACGAAAGGGCAAGGAGGTCAATTAGTCGAAAGGTCGATACTAATTAATCCTACTTCCCTATCAACCTCGTAGAGGCGAAATTACAACCTTAATAGTGAAGCATTAGCGAGACATTGGGAGTGCCCCAGGGTAATCGCCGACAAGGAAAGGTATCACTCGTGCTAACACCTAAGCAAGGAAGCTAAGGTGAAAAAAATTAAAATTCAAGGAGGAATAATAATGATAATTAATCACAACTTAATGGCCATGAATACCCATAGACAACTAAGCTTGAATAATGCAGCAGGTGCAAAATCCACCGAAAAATTATCTTCTGGTTTCAGAATTAACCGGGCAGGAGATGACGCAGCAGGTCTAGCTATCTCGGAAAAAATGAGAGGGCAAATTAGGGGACTTAATCAAGCTTCTAGGAACTCCCAAGATGGTATTTCTTTAATCCAAACTGCTGAAGGTGCACTTAATGAAACTCATGCCATTTTGCAAAGGATGAGAGAATTAGCTGTTCAATCTGCGACTGATACTAATACCTCAGCTGATAGGGTTAATATCCAAGATGAAATTAATCAATTAACCAAAGAAATTACTAGGATTGCTGATACAACTGAATTCAACACCATGAAGCTTTTAGATGGCTCAAAAGGTGGCGGAGTAGCTACTGGGGTAGCAAATGTACAAACAAATGCTGCATTGACTGCTTCAGGTGGTGCTGCCATTGCAGCAAGCACGACATTGCTAAAGCTCTTTGATACAGCAGGAAATAACTTAGGTATTGTAGCTGGAGATAAAATTACTATATCCTTTGTGAAAAATGGAGAACTTAACGAGAAAGTAGTTACAGTTGCTGCTGATACAGCATTATCTGCCTTAACTGCTACAGGTTCTTTTGCGACATCAGCAACCACTGGTGGAAGTCTAGTTTTTACTGCTAGTGGAGCCGGATTTGAAGGAGCGGTTCATGGAGTTACTATTAAGGTAGAGAGTGCAGATGGTGAAGTAAAAACTGCAGCAACTAATGCCCTATCAGCCTTTAAGGAGACTGTAGCTGCCCAAAATAAGAGACAGGACGGTACAGCTACCTTGCAAATAGGGGCTAACGAGGGACAAGAAGTAAAACTGGCTATAGAAAATATCACAGCCAAAGCACTAGGGGTGGAAAACCTTCAAGTTGGTCAGCGTACACAAGCTAGTGTAGCTATTAATGTTATTGACGGTGCTATAGTTAAGGTTTCGGCCGAAAGATCCAAATTAGGGGCTATGCAAAATCGGCTAGAACATACTATCAAGAACTTAGACACTTCTTCAGAAAACTTACAAGCTGCAGAAGCTCGGATTAGAGACCTAGACATTGCTAAGGAAATGATGGAGTTTACTAAGAATAGTATTCTTCAACAAGCTGCAACTGCAATGTTGGCACAAGCCAACCAAGTGCCACAATCAGTATTACAACTATTAAGATAATTTATTAAATCGACCTTAAAAATAGCGAGGGCAAATGCTCTCGCTATTTGTTTTTAAAGCCTTTTAAGTTTTATCCCCATTTTACGATAAATATTATAAGACTTTTATTTTGCAGGGGGTTTTTTTAAGTGAAATTAATTCTGGATGCGGAAATTAAGGAATTTGACAATAATAAGGCTGGTATTGATAAGCTACTATCACTTATAGAGGAAAAAGTCTTTTCTTATCCAAATAAACTTTTTAGCCATCTACTTATAGATGGCATTGAAGTCTATGAAGGTTTTTCAGAGTATCTAGAAGATAACATTAAAAATGTTGGGGAAATACAGATGGTGTTTTTCACGATTAAAGAATATATTGCAGGAATATTGACTTCCACTAGTGAATACTTAACTAGGGCTATACCTGCCCTAGAGGAGTTAGCGAATAGCTTTTATAAGGAACCAGATACCACTAGCTGGCAACAAGTAGATAATCTGCTTGAAGGGATTAGCTGGTTAAACGAAACTTATAACACCATCGATAATATACCTAATTTAGCTAATGTTTTTACAGAATATGAAAAATGGAATATATATTCTAAAAGCCTTAGGGAATTACAGGAGGTAATGCGGAACTTAGAAGAACCTATGGAATCTGGCGATTATGTTACGGTTGCCGATATAATCTTATATGAAATTAAAAGAGTATTGGAAAATATAAGGATTAATATACCTGTAGTTGAATTGTAAGGAGTATTAATATGATATTAGTGGATAATATAGTATTCATGAAGGACAACTTTCCGTCTATATGGGAAACATATCGGGATAGGGAGGATATGCTAAATGCCGATTTGGTAACTGTAGAATCTTCCAAAGTAAAGGGCTATCCGTCTTTAGCTATTAATAAGGATGAAAAGACTTATTATATTCATAGTCGCTATAATCCCGAGCGAGAGGTTGCTACTATTATAGATAACTTTAATGGGGAAGAATATGAGCATGTCATATTTTATGGAATAGGATTAGGTTATCA
The DNA here is from genome assembly GCA_012518685.1 of Syntrophomonadaceae bacterium. Lineage (GTDB taxonomy): Bacteria > Bacillota > Syntrophomonadia > Syntrophomonadales > Syntrophomonadaceae > JAAYRQ01. The sequence continues at coordinate 50,545 of JAAYRQ010000032.1, forward strand.
TATAGAAGCATTTTTGGAAAGATATCCACATCTAACCTTTTCCTTTTATGAACCTATCCCTGAAGTTTTTAGGGCTTATTTATCAAATTCTAAATTAAAAGATTTACCTGTACAAGGGCTTAATGAAATAGTTGTAGAAAATTCCCCTATAGATGCAAATAATTTTTTAAATAAAATAGTAAAAAAATATAAGAAAATATTGTATTTTGATTTACCTAGTTATAAAAGTATATTCCCCAATAAACATAGCCGATTTGCCAAGTTATTTACGGAAATTGCCAGAGGACAGCTTAGTTCACTCGCCACCAATCTTACATTTGAAAAAAGGTGGATAATTAATTGCTTATTAAATTTTAGAGAGCTATTGGATACGCCTAATATAATTATGGAGAAGGCAGGGCAATTCAAGAATCTTCCCGCTATTATAGTCGCGGCAGGGCCGTCATTGGACTATGAAATAGAAAACCTAAAGCAGATTAAGGAAAATGGTCTGGCTTATATATTCTCCGTGGGCTCAGCTGTTAATTCCTTAATAGATGCAGGGATTTATCCCGATGCTCAGTGTGCTATTGACCCAGGGGAAGCCAATCAACAGTATGTGTTTGCACGAATAACTGAAGAAAGGATAGTGGACATTCCCTTAATATTTGGCAGTAGTATAGGGCATGAAGTTTTAGCTAATTATCCAGGGCAAAATAAGTTACATATGATTACTAGCCAAGATACCATATCATCTTATTTGTTAAAAGTAAATGATGGCAGGAAACTTGACGGGGTAATGGATGCACCTTCTGTAGCGGTAGTAACTTTGCAAATGCTTTATATACTAGGATTTAATCCTATAATACTAGTAGGGCAGAACCTAGCTTATAAAGATAATCGTCATTATGCAGATGGTATTGAATATGCCGATAGTATGCGGATTGATTCAAGTAAAACTGAAAGTTTAATGAGAATAAGGGATGTAGAAGGCAATGAAGTATATGCTAGTATTCCTTTTGAACGGATGCGTTTGGTCATGGAAGAATACATCAAATTAATGCCTGATACTCAAGTAATTAATACCACCCGTGGGGGGGCTCATATCGAAGGGACGGAATTTAGACATTTAGAAGAATTAATTCATACAAAAGTGTTAGGAAATACGATAGTAGATAAAGAATGGTATAAGTTGTCACCTACTGAATATGACTTAGAATATATTAATAAGCAATTTAAAAAGTTATATAAGGATTATCAAGTATTGGCAGAGGCTTTACTAAGTGTATTAGAAGTTTTGAATGAAATAAGTGCTTTAAAAGAAGCTAAAAATATAAAACAGCTGGATAAGTCTTGGGGAAAACTAGATAAGGCTTTTAAAAAGGTACAGAATAATCGTTTTTTTGATAAGGCAATTCGCCCCATGAACAGGGTAGCTTTTGAATTACTGCTTGCTAAGTTGCCAGATATTCGTTTTGAATCAGATTTGCTTAGAAAAGCAGAATTGATAACAGAAAGCTTTACAGGGGTTATTTTAGCCTGTATCACTGATTTACAAATGGTGCAGGAAGAAATGGAGGAGATGGGGGAGTTACTAAATGCTTAACAATAAATCAATATTAATCACGGGTGGAACTGGCTCATTTGGAAAGCATTTCACAGAAATGCTTTTAGAAAGGTATAATCCCCGAAGGATAATTATATATTCTCGGGACGAATATAAACAAGATGTAATGCAAAAAGAATTAGCACAAAAGTTTCCCGAACAAAGCTCTAAATTAAGGTTTTTCATCGGGGATGTTCGAGATAAGGACAGGCTATATCGTGCTTTCAACGGGGTTGATTATGTAATTCATGCGGCAGCAATGAAGCAGGTGCCTGCCTGTGAATATAATCCATTTGAAGCGATAAAAACTAATATTCACGGAGCCCAAAATATTGTAGATGCTGCCTTAGACTGTGGGGTAAAAAAGGTAATTGCATTATCAACTGATAAAGCAGTTAATCCTATTAACCTTTACGGGGGTACCAAGCTAGTTTCCGATAAATTATTTATATCCGCCAATTCTTATAGTGGATTTAATGGAACTATCTTTGCAGTAGTAAGATATGGGAATGTGTCGGGGAGTAGGGGGTCAGTTATCCCGTTCTTTAGAGAACTTATCAATAAGGGTGAAAGGGAATTGCCCATCACTGATGTCAGAATGACTAGATTTTGGATGACACTTGGTGAGGCAGTGGAATTAGTCATAAAAGCCTTAGAAGAAGCAAAAGGTGGAGAAACTTATGTATTTAAAAATCCATCTTATAAGGTAGTCGATATTGCTGGGGCTATGAGCCCTACGGGTAAGATAAAAATTATAGGAATTAGGGAAGGCGAAAAATTACACGAAGTTATGATAACTAGTGATGATTCAAGAAAAACATACGATTATGGAGACCATTATATTATTTATCCTAACTATGTATGGTGGACAAAAGACAACTATTTTAAAGAGGGTGGCATTTTAATAGAGGATGGCTGGGAATATAATTCAGGTACTAATACTGAATGGCTAGATGTAGATATGCTTAAAGAGAAAATAAAGAAACTATAGCTTATAGTAAGGGGTATAAAATATGCAGGTGAAATTTATAGCTGAAGTATCCAGTAACCATAATCAAAATATAGAACGTTCTTTAGAATTCATAGATAAGGCGGCGGAAATAGGCTGCAGTGCGGTGAAGTTTCAGCTCTTTAAAATCGAGGAGCTTTTTGCACCGGAAATACTAGAGAAGAGTAAGGAACATCGCGAAAGAAAAAAGTGGGAGCTACCGGTCGAATTTCTTCCAATCCTCAGTGAACGCTGCAAGGAAAGTTCGATTATGTTTTCCTGTACCCCTTTCTATTTAAAGGCTGTGGAGGAATTATATCCTTATGTAGATTTTTATAAAATTGCTTCATACGAACTGCTATGGGATGACTTATTAAAAGAATGTGCCTATACCAAAAAACCTATGGTCCTTTCTACGGGGATGGCAACCATAGAAGAAGTAGCTAAGGCAGTAGAGGTAATAAAAAAAGCCGGCTGTACCGATTTAACCTTACTGCATTGTGTTTCCGGTTATCCTACACCCCTGGAAGAATGTAATCTCCAGGCAATTCAAACCCTTAGGGAAAACTTTCAATGCGAGGTAGGCTGGTCAGATCACTCCATACTGCCGGCAGTTATATATCGGGCGATTAGCGCCTGGCAGGCTAGGATGATAGAATTCCATCTAGACTTAGACCGGCAGGGGGCCGAATATGCCGCAGGGCACTGTTGGCTACCTGAAGAAATACAAGCAGTCATACAGACGGTTAGGGATTTTTATAGTGCAGATGGGGATGGAGTAAAGCTACCTGTTCCTAGTGAATTAGCCGACAGGGAATGGAGAGCTGACCCCACTGATGGTCTTAGACCCCTTTTGAGTATGCGCCGGAAATGGAAGGGGGAGAAATAATGTCAACTGTCGCAATAATTCAGGCCCGTATGAGTTCCAGCCGTTTGCCGGGCAAGGTGCTTAATAATATAGTAGGCAAACCCATGTTAGCCCACATTGTAGAAAGATTAGCCAGGGTAGCATTAATTAATGAGATTGTCGTAGCTACTTCTAATGAAATTTCAGATCAACCGATTTATGATTTTTGTCAGCAAAATAATATTAATTGTTACCGAGGCAGTTTGAATGATGTATTAGATAGGTTTTATAAAACAGCTATGGAGTATGAAGCCGGAAGAATTATAAGGATTACCGGAGATTGTCCCTGTGTTGATCCTGAACTTGTTACGCAGTTAATTAACCTCTCTATCGAAAAACAATATGATCATGTGGGTATCGCAACCGGGGCGGGAGCAATATTTGATGAGGCGCGTTTCCCTAATGGGCTGGATGCTGAATCTTTTAATATGCAGTCCCTAGAAAGAGCCTGGAAGGAAGCCAAGAAAACTACAGACCGTGAACATGTAACCCCCTATATTTGGCGCAATAAAGATATTTTCAAATGTGGCAGCCTAAAGCCGGATAAAGATTATTCATATATCAGGTTAAGTGTTGATCATGGAGAAGATTTCGAACTGATAACTAAGATTTTTGAAGAATTGTACAACCCCCAAAAGCCTTTTTTAATGAATGACATTATAGAATTTTTATATCAAAATCCGGAACTACTTAAGTTAAACCAGGATTTTATAGGTAAAGAAGGTTATCGGAACTTATGGAAAGATAAATAAATTTTAGAAGACATATTAGGATGGATTATAAATGGTGAAAAAAAGGATTTCGCTACTATTTCGTTGCGATGGTGACGAAAAAATCGGATTAGGACATGTGGTACGTTGCTTAGCCTTAGCTGAGGAATTAAGCATTGAACATAATTGTCAGGTGACCTTTGCTGTTTGTAGTGGTAAAGCTGGAATAGAGATGGTAAAAAAACATGGACATTCATTGCTTACTATAGAAAGTGACATAGAAAACATTAGCGAAGAAGATTTCCTTGAAATGGCAGTAGAAAAAACCGCTTGTGATGTCATTATAATGGACTTTCGTAAGGAAATTTCTTTGGACTTCCTGCTATCACTTAAAAAACAGGGAATTTTACTAGTTGATATAGATGATCCTGATGATAAAAGGCTAGTGGCTGATTTAGCCTTTTATCCACCAGTGCCGCAGGTTAAAAAAATGGATTGGTCAGGCTTTCAGGGACAACTTTTTAGTGGCTGGGAATGGGTTATCTTGCGTAAAGAGTTCACTGGTGCAGCTAAGCAGCAGCGGATTCCTAATGATAGATTACAGATACTTGTAACTATGGGGGGCAGCGATCCAGCAGGTTATACTCTAAAAACCATGGAGGCTTTAGAATTGCTGGAAGAAGAATTTGATACTACTGTAGTACTGGGTAAAGCCTTTTCCGGGAGAAAAGAATTACAAAACTTCCTGACTAGTGCAAAACGTGAATTTACAATACTAAATAATGTAGAAAATATGGCTGAAGTAATGGCTAGTGCCGATTTAGCAATTGCCACTTTTGGTGTTACTGCTTATGAACTAGCTTACATGGGAATCCCTGCACTATATATATGTTTAACTGATGACCATGCAGAGTCATGCCAAGTGTTCGTGGAGGCAGGGTTGGGGATTAAAGTGGAAAATATAAATAGTATTTATAATACAGATATAATGAGACAATTAATTTCTCAGAAAGGCAAAAAAGATGTAATGGATTTTAGCCCTGCAAAAAGAAATGATAATAATGGGGTAAAAAGTCTTGCAGCAAAAATAAAAGACCAGTTTAAACTTTAACTTATCAGCTAATCTTGCATACTAAAAGATTGCTTTTTAGTGTTTGATCATACTAAATAAATTGCTGATTATAATTGCAAAAAAGAAATTAAAGCATTTGATGTGGATTTTAAAATTGGGAGGTGACTTTTTGAATAATAGAATCGCTTGGCGTAAAATGGAAAAAAAAGGTGGGGCCGTTTATGGTCATCCTGCCTTTACCTATTATCGGGCCTGCCCAATATGCAATAATATTGATTCCAGACCTGTATGGGGATTAAAGCAATTTCAATTTTTTATAGATAATGCCTCGTTGAGCAAGCAAATTGATATTAATGTACATCAATGCAATGATTGTTATGCATTATACATGAATCCCAACTACACCCAACTCGGTTTTGAGCACCTTTTTTCTCTAGCCAGTTGTTCTTACGGTTCATTTGATTTCGATTTTAGGGTAAATGAGGAAATCGAATGGCTGAAACAGCGTGATTTATTAAAGCCTAACATACATGTATTGGATGTTGGTTGCTATAAAGGTGATTTTTTAAATTATTTGCCAGGGTATACTCGTTGTACGGGTGTTGATATTGATAAAACAGCTATTGATATGGCACAAAGTAGATATGGATCATCGCGAATGAATTTTATTTGCGCTGATTTTGAATCCTTTCAACTAACTGATTTTCCCGATCTTATCACAATGTTTCACGTGTTGGAGCACTTGCCTAATCCCTTAAATGTATTAACTAAATTAAGAGAATTAGCCGATAAGAATACCCAATTAGTCATAGAAGTACCAATTATTGAAAACGGGTTTACAAATGATATAAATGGCTTCTTTTCGGTACAGCATATGACTCACTTCAGCCGTAATAGCTTGAGGAATATAACTCAAATTGCAGGTTGGCGAATAGAAGAAATGTTTGAACAAAAAGATTACAATGGATGTAGGGTAGTATGTAAGCCCGATATCCAAAATTGCGATATTACAAGAAATATTAATGAAATATCTCTATGTTATCAATATTTATCTCATTGGTACCAAAATATTGTAAACATTGAAAATGTACTAAAAGGACATCTGGATAATAATCAATGGGTAATATGGGGAGCTGGTTTACATACAGAATTTATTTTCCAGGTTTCCTCATTTTTCCTTGGGGCGGGCAATGAGCGTGAATATATTATTATAGATAACGATAAAGGGAAACAGGGAAAAAGCTGGCGATCTATAAATATTTATAGTCCTGATGCTCTTCGAGGGATTGAATTAGATAAAGTAAAATTCTTAATATCAAGCTATGGAAGCCAAACAAGTATTGAAGATTACTTATTACAAGAAGGGGTGCCTCAAGAAAATATAGTAAAGTTATATGAACAATTAAGGGTATATTGATTAATAAACAAAAAGGATACAAGTGAAATAACGGAGGCGGTTATGAATAAAAACAATAAGAAAGTCGCACTAGTTACCGGGGGAAGCAGAGGAATTGGATGTGGTATAGTAAGATCTTTAGCAGAAGCTGGGTATAATGTTGCCTTTACATATAATACAAATAAGGAATTAGCGGAAAGATTAGTACAGGATATCGGAAAATTTGATAGCAGAGTAATAGCAGTGCAAATGTCTTTACAGGATAAAAACACAATAAAAAAAGCTTTAAAAAGTATTACTGACGAATTTGGTATGATTAATATACTAATAAATAACGCAGGAATGGCCCAAGAAAAACCATTTATAAACATAACAGGACAAGATTTTGATGATATGATGGCGGTTAATCTGAAAGGACCTTTCATTTTATGCCAAGAAACAATACCGAATATGGTAAGTAATGGCTGGGGCAGAATTATTAATATTTCCTCCATAGGTGGTCAATGGGGAGGATACAATCAAGTTCATTACGCTGCCGCTAAGGCAGGATTAATTAATTTGACCCGTTCATTGGCCCGTATTTATAGCTCTAATGGTATCACTATAAATGCAGTAGCTCCTGGTCTCATACATACCGATATGATTACTCAAGAAATTAATTCGGAATCTGGAAGGGATAAGATAAAAAATATTCCCGCTGGAAGAATAGGGGAAACAAAAGAGGTAGCAGATGTAGTAAAATTTTTAGTAAGCGAAGAAGCCAGTTATATTACCGGACAGACTATTAATGTAAATGGCGGAATGTATTTTGTTTAAAAAGGAGGTATTAGGGTTGGATGGAGCACAGATTATTAAAAATGCAATTATTAAAAACAAGTTGCAACGGGTTTTTGTTTATCCTGGGGGAACTATTGCCCCAATAATAGATGCCTTAAATAATGAGGGCATAGGGGTGTTTTGTGCTAGGCATGAGCAAGGTGCTGCCTATGCGGCACTTGCAGTAGCGCGAATAACAGGTTGTCCCCAGGTAGTATTAGTAACTTCAGGTCCAGGGGTCACAAATGTGCTTACTTCCATAGCTGATGCTTATTTCGATTCTATCCCTTTGATTTTGATAACTGGACAAGTTGCAACCGCGGATTTAAGTGGACCTAGCCTTCCGGTCAGGCAAAGAGGATTCCAGGAAGTAAATACGGTATCCATTATGAAATCGGTAACTAAAGCACAGTTTTTGGTGAAAGATGTTTTACACCTGGAAAAGGCACTGGAAGAAGCCTTTTTTATCAGTCAGGAGGGAAGACCGGGGCCAGTGGTGATAGATATACCCATGGATGTGCAACGGGGGAATATAAATAATTCCCTAACTAATATAAACAGGCAAGACAAGATTAATAATAAAAAAAATCTTAAATGGATAGATGCGGAAAGTATAGAACAGGTTAAAAATAAAATTTGTTCCGCAACCCGTCCGGTTATAATTGCCGGGCAAGGTTTATTAACTGCCAAAGCCCATGAAGAATTCAGGGAATTTGTAGATAAAACCAATATTCCAGTAAGTCATAGTTTGCTGGGGTTAGGAGCCTATCCTACCCAATCTCCTATTGCGATAGGCTTTCATGGTCATACTGGCAATCGTTACGCTAATAAAACTATATATGAAGCTGATTTAGTATTAGTACTAGGTTCTAGGCTGGATATACGGCAAACAGGTTCCTGTTATGACCAATTTTCACCCCAAGCTTATGTAATTCGAGTAGATATAGATGAAGGCGAGATTGGCAGTTCGCGTATTAAAACAGATTTTTCTCTTTGTACTGATGTTAAAATATTTTTATCCCAATTAAACAAGTCACTAAATGATATTACTATACCCGAGTGGGCTGAATGGTGGGATTGTATAAATAAATGGCGAACTGATTATCCTTTAACCTATCGGGATGATGATAAGGTAAAACCACAATCTATTATTGAGATTACCAATGACTTAACCGAAAATTCCCCAGTTGTTTGCATTTCGGGTGTTGGTTCACATCAACAATGGGTGGCAAGACATTTTGATTTTGATTATCCTGAAAGGATATGGCTTACTTCCGGGGGACATGGGGCTATGGGTTTTGATTTACCGGCAGCTATTGGTGCCCAGCTAGCATGTCCGGATAAAATGGTTATTTGTTTTGTAGGCGATGGTTCATTGCAGATGAATATACAGGAACTTGCTACCATAGCTGAATATAATCTACCGATTAAGATAATTGTGTTAGATAACAAACGTCTCGCAATGGTTTCACAATTTCAGATGCTAAATTGGGGAGAAGATCCTACTTGTGGAAATAAGACCAATCCCCCTTTCGCTGACTTAGCATCAGTATATGGTCTTAGAGGATACCTGGTTGATAATAATCAGGAATCCCTAGCTATATTAAAAGAGGCCCTATTTTTTAACGGTCCTTGTTTAGTACATTGTATTGTTGATGAAAATGAGGATGTTATCCCGATGTTGTTAGGTGGGCAACCTATGTCGAAGATGTGGCCATATGAGTAAAACATTACTAATAGTTAGCGGTGGAGCAGAGGCAATACCGGGAATATTGAAAGCAAAGGAAATGGGGCTACATGTGGTTGTTAGCGACTATAATCCCGATGCTCCCGGATTTTTGTATGCTGATGATCGAATAATTGCTAGCACTTATGATGTGGAAGAGACAGTTGGTGCTGCAAAGGAGTTTCATGAAAAGGTCCGACCTATTGATGGGGTAATCTGTGTGGCCTCGGATGTGCCCCTAACAGTGGCTAGTGTGGCTGAAAAATTGGGTTTACCGGGCTTAAACGTAGAAACTGCCAGATTAGCTAGTGATAAACTGGCCATGAAAGATAAATTTTGTGCAACAGGAATTCCTGTACCCTGGTATAAGGCAGTATTTTCAGCTGAGGAATTACGATCTCTTTGTATGGAAAAGGGTTTTTCGCTTATTATAAAGCCCGTAGATAGCCGGGGAGCAAGGGGAGTACTTTTAATTAAATCAGACACCGACTTGAAAGAGGCTTTTAATACCGCACTTGAAAATTCGCCTACGGGCAGGGTTATGGTAGAGGAGTTCATAAGTGGTCCGCAGATAAGCACAGAAGCGGTCATAGTGGATGGGACAGGATATAATCTGGGATTCGCAGACAGGAATTATGAAGAAATGGAAAAATATGCTCCGCACATAATTGAAAACGGAGGAACCCAACCCTCAATTTTGCCTGCACCTATCCAAAAAGATATAGCCAATTTAGCGATCAGGGCAGGAAAGGCTTTGGGTGTTACTAATGGTATAGTTAAAGGTGATATGGTATTTGGACCCAGGGGTCCTATGGTTATAGAGGTTGCTACTAGATTATCGGGGGGGTATTTTAGTTCAGATCAAATACCCTTGCATACGGGTGTGGACATTTTAAAAGCTGCTATTAAACTAGCTTTAGGGCAAAGGGTTAATCCGCACGAACTGGAAAGGACACGTGATCAAGCAGTAGCCATTCGTTATTTCTTTCCTCCGGAAGGATTAATAAAAAAGCTGCCCGATATTTCGGCAGTAAAACAAATGCCGGGGGTTAATAAGGTTGTGTTAGCAGTTGCAGAAGAGGAAGTAATTGAAAAACAAACGAATCATACCAAAAGGGCCGGCTGCGTAATTACGGTGGCTGTAAAACGTGAAGATGCAGTTCGATATGCCCGGGATGTTGTTGCTAAAGTGGAGCAAGAATTTATAATTAGCTAGGGGTTAATATTAATGAAACTGGTTTACTCATTTTTCCATCTTAATCTGGCCTTCTCCTCTATCGAAGAGGAACAACGGGCAGAAGTCATGGCGAAATGCTACTGGCCTTTGTTGCATTTAATTGAAGATTTAAAGATTTTGGTAGGAATTGAAGCTACTGTTTATACCCTGGAGAACATAGCTCTTATTGATCATAGGTGGATCGATAAGATTAAGGAATTAATCGGGCAGGGCTTAGTGGAGTTTGTAGGAAGCGGCTATGCCCAAATAATTGGTCCTTTGGTGCCGGCCTATGTGAATAAGGCCAATTTATACCTAGGTAATCAGGGTTATGAGCGTATATTAGGGATTAGGCCGCAAATAGCCTTAGTTAATGAACAAGCTTATTCGGCCGGACTTGTTGAGATATATAAAGAAGCTGGATATGAAACCATTATCATGGAATGGAATAATGCGGCTCATCTTCACCCAAACTGGCAGGAAGAGTTACAGCATTTTCCCCAGTACATATTAGGCAGTGATGGCAGTCATCTCCCTATAATATGGAACAATTCGGTAGCCTTCCAAAAGTTTCAGCGTTATGCTCATGGCGATATGGAATTAGAAGAATACCAGGAGTATTTAGATAAATATTTTGCAATTGGGGAGGGAATGTTTTCCCTGTACGGAAATGATGTGGAGATATTTGACTTTCGTCCGGGGCGCTATCATACCGAAGCGATTTTGGTTGGCGAAAGTGAATGGCAGCGTATTAATAGGCTATATAGAATGCTTAAAAATGATAAAAGGGTTAAATTAGTTAAACCAAGTGAAGTCTTAGGTCTAATGAAGGAAAAACCGGCGGGCAATATATTATCCCTAGAAGTACCTGCCCAACCGATTCCGGTTAAAAAACAAGCTAAGTACAATGTGACCCGCTGGGCGGTTACGGGACGGGATGATTTAGGGATTAATACTAGATGTTGGCGTATTTATGAAGTACTAGTTAATAACAATGCTTTAGAGGAAGAATGGCAGGAACTCTGCTATTTATGGAGCAGTGATTTTCGTACCCATATTACTGAAAAACGCTGGCAAAAATATTTGACCCGTTTAAATAATTTTGAAAACTATCTAAGGAAAAAATACCCGGGGGGAAAGCTGAAATCGTCTGATATTGGGGAAAAAATCAATAAATCAAATCTTATGGATGTAAAAGAGCAGGGTAGATATATAATCGTAAAGACACCGCAATGTGACGTAAGCCTTGATTCTCAAAGGGGATTAGTTATTAACCATTTTAAGGTGGGTGAAGGGGAGACTAATTTGTTTGGTACCCTTGCTCATGGTTATTTTGATGATATTTCCGTAGATATGGATTGGTATAGCGGGCATAGTATAGTCGAATGTCTGGGTAAGCCTAAAATTACTGATTTGAATCCGGCCCGGGATGTTGAGATAAACTATTACCCGGATGGCCTAATGATTAGCGGAGCAGTTGATACGAGCGAAGGAAGGGTATATAAATCAATTAAGGTTTTTGCTGATAGTCCTGAACTAACTATACATTATCGTTATCTTTGGGGGGCCCTTCCCCCGGCAACCATACGCTGTGCCCATATTACTCTTAATCCGGAAGCTTTTTCCCGCCAAAGCCTCTACTACGCAACTCATAATGGGGGCACCAGTAAAGAGGTATTCCCCTTGAATGGTATGGAAGTAAATTTAGGAACATCCGTTTCCTTTTTAGTTTCTTCTAACGGGTGTTTAGGTATGACTGAAGGCTGGATCGAGATAGGGGACGATAGGCAGGCTTTGCAGATCCGGATTGATAAAACCGAAGCTGCTTTAGTCGGTTTATTAAAATACCAAGAAGTAAAGGACAAGTATCTTCTGCGTTTAGCTTTTTCTGCGGGAGAATGGGATGAAACCAGGAAGAATAATCAGGTTGATATAGAATCATTAGAATTTACAGTCAGGATTAAGGCAGTAACCAAGTAGTAGCTATTATTAAAGTGATTGGGGAATAAATATGGGAAAAACCTATTTAATCACCGGCGTAGCCGGCTTCATCGGTTATCATTTAGCGGAAAAAATGCTAGAACTAGGCATGACCGTAATAGGGCTTGATAATCTAAATGACTATTATGATGTAAATCTAAAACGTAGTCGCCTAGATATATTAGGAGGATTTGATAATTTTAATTTTTTCAAGGGTGACATAGCTGATAAGGTTAAAGTAGGCAGTTTATTTAAAAAATATAATTTTGATATCGTGATTAACTTAGCTGCTCAAGCAGGAGTCCGTTATAGCATTGAAAACCCTGATGTATATATCCAAGCTAATATTATCGGTTTTTATAATATCTTGGAAGCCTGCCGCTATAATAAAGTAGAACATCTTGTCTATGCATCCTCCAGCTCCGTTTATGGAGCCAATAAAAAGACCCCTTTTTCTACTGAAGATATGGTAGATAAACCAGTAAGCCTCTATGCAGCGACCAAGAAATCTAATGAGCTAATGGCTTATACCTATAGCCATCTCTATAATATCCCTACTACGGGATTACGGTTTTTTACCGTATATGGGCCTTACGGAAGACCAGATATGGCTTATTTTTCATTTACCAGGGCCATCTTAGAAAATAAACCTATTAAGATATTTAATAATGGAGATATGTATAGGGACTTTACTTATATAGATGATATTATAACCGGTATTATTAACATTTTACCTAAGCCACCGCAAGAGGATGAAACAGGTGCTCCATATAAACTATATAATATAGGCAATAATCGTCCGGAGAAATTAATGGATTTTATTCATACCCTTGAAAAGTGCTTAGGGAAAGAAGCAATTAAAGAATATCACCCTATGCAGGCCGGGGATGTTTATCAGACCTATGCCGATGTAGCAGACTTAATGAAGGATTTTAACTTTAAACCCGATACCCCTATTGATATAGGGCTAGGTAAATTTGTGGAATGGTATAGGGAATATTATGAGATTTAAAAATAGAAAAGCTAGAGAGGGGAAATTATATGAAAATCACCGTAGCGGGAGTAGGTTATGTAGGATTATCTAATGCTGTATTATTAGCCCAACACAATGAAGTAATAGCCTTTGATATTATTAAGGAAAAAGTAGATATGCTTAATGCTAGAAAATCTCCTATAATAGATGCGGAAATAGAAGATTACCTAGCTAATAATAAACTTAATTTAAAAGCGACCAACGATAATTATGAAGCCTATAAGGAGGCCGAATATGTAGTAATAGCTACCCCCACTGATTATGACCCGGAGAAAAACTATTTTAATACTAGAACGGTAGAAGCAGTTATTGCTAATGTCTTATCTATTAACCCTGGAGCTATAATGATTATTAAGTCTACGGTGCCGGTAGGCTATACAGAATTAATTAAAGAAAAATTCGAAACAGATAACATCATCTTTAGCCCAGAATTTCTAAGAGAAGGTAAAGCCTTATATGACAACCTATACCCTTCTAGAATCGTGATGGGGGAACAATCGAAACGGGCAGAAGTATTTGCTAAGCTCCTAGCAGCAGGCGCTATTAAGAAAGATGTAACTATACTATATACTAATCCTACCGAGGCAGAGGCCATTAAGCTTTTTGCCAATACTTACTTAGCCATGCGAGTAGCTTATTTTAATGAACTCGATTCCTATGCTGAGGTTAGGGGACTAAATACTGAACAGATCATACAAGGAGTAGGCTTAGATCCCAGAATAGGCAGTCATTATAATAACCCTTCCTTTGGATATGGCGGCTACTGTTTGCCTAAAGATACTAAACAGCTCCTAGCCAATTATGCCGATGTACCCCAAAATATTATGTCAGCTATAGTAGATGCCAATAGAACCAGAAAAGACCATATAGCAGATATGATAATAGCTAAAAAGCCTAAAGTAGTCGGCATATATAGACTAACCATGAAAACTGGCTCAGATAATTTTAGACAATCAGCTATTCAGGGAGTAATGAAAAGGATTAAGGCTAAGGGAATAGAAGTAGTAGTCTATGAACCAGTGCTGAAAGAAGAATTCTTCTATAATTCTAGGGTATTGAAAGATTTAGAGGAATTCAAAAAAATCAGCGATGTCATTGTAGCTAATAGACTGTCTGATGAGATTAGGGATGTTGAAGACAAGGTTTATACTAGGGATTTGTTTAGTAGGGATTGATTGAAGGGCTATTAAGATACTAGAGCAGATGGGAGAATTGTTATGAAAAACTTCATCCCCTATGGGCGACAATTTATTGATGAAGATGATATTAAGGCAGTTAAGGAAATTTTGCATTTAGTCTTAATTACACAGGGGCCGCGGATAGATGAGTTCGAGGCGAGGGTAGCTGATTTTTGTCAGATGCCTTATGCAGTAGCATTTAACAGTGGTACTTCGGCATTACATGGGGCTATGTATGCTGCCGGTATAGGTGAAGGGGATGAGGTAATCACTACCCCTCTTACTTTTGTGGCCACAGCTAATGCCGCACTTTATGTGGGGGCTAAGCCGGTTTTTGTAGATATTGATAGAGATAACTATTGTATAGATATAGAACAGATAGAGGCGGCTATTACACCCCGTACTAAGGCGATTGCTCCAGTTGATTATGCGGGTTATCCGGTTAACATATCCCGTATAAGAGAGATTGCGGATAAACATAACTTAGTAATTATCGAAGATGCAGCCCATGCCCTGGGGGCAATACGTCAGGGGAAAATGGTAGGTGCTGAAGCGGATATGACTATGTTTAGCTTTCATCCGGTAAAACATATTACTACTGGGGAAGGTGGAGTTATTGTCTGTAATAATCCTGAGTATTATCGGCGCTTGAAGTCCTTTAGAAGTCACGGTATTACTAAAGATACGGAATTATTAGAAGGATATCCTTATCCCTGGTATTATGAAATGCAGGAATTAGGCTATAATTTTCGCATAACTGATATTCAATGTGCACTAGGCATTTCACAAATGAATAAACTTGAGGGGTTTTTATCTAAGCGGCGGCTTTTAGCGGCTAGATATGAGCAGGCCTTGGGAAAACTCAAATGGTTAAGAATTCCACCAACTCCTTCTGAAGGCAGTTTACATGCTTATCATTTGTATCCATTATTATTGGATGCTGATATTAATCGTTTGGATTTTTATAATTATTTAAAAGAAAACAATGTGGGTAGCCAGGTGCATTATTTTCCGGTGCATTTACAACCCTACTACCGGAAAAATTTTGCCTATAAAGTTGGTGATTTTCCTAATGCGGAAGACTTTTATGAGCGCCAGCTTAGTATGCCTTTATTTCCCGGCCTTACCATGGAGGAACAGGAGTGGGTTATAAAGGTGATTGAGGGGTATGGAGGGTAGATTATTTTACAAACAAGGGGACGGTTCACCGTTTGGGAACTAGGTGGCAAGGGGACGCTTTGTTTGCCACATAAAAAAGCCGGGGTATAAATCCACCTCTCCCCCGAATGAATTCGGGGGCTACGGTTTTAGCGGAGATTGAAATCTCCGCTACGGATATTTCATAGCAGTAGAGGCGAATTCATTCGCCGACCAGGGGGGAACGGAACGATAATGAATTCTCCTCTACTTTTCTAAAAAACAACTATTAAAAAGTTCTTGCCACCAATTACCTTATATAGTAAACTGAGGCTACAAACGTATGTTTCGGAAAGTATGATCATAAAAGGCAGGTGGCAAGATGAGTGAAATGACCCCAGTTAATAACCCCCACGCTGCATACTTTAAGGCAACCTTTGGCAGGATAGAATTTGCCAAAGACTTTCTAAAAAACTTCCTACCCAAAGACCTAAAAGACCTAGTAAAAATAGAAAGCCTGACTCCAGAACCAACTAGCTACCTA
>JAAYRQ010000033.1 GCA_012518685.1 Syntrophomonadaceae bacterium
CGTCTAAGACCTCTTCCATCCAATGGGGTGTAAGCACAGCTAGCCCAGCCCCGTGGGTAGTGTCATACATGGCACTGACTTCATGTTCAATCATATGGGTTGCCCAGTCGGTTAGCTTGCCAGTTGAAAGCAAACCATTTAGAGCTAAGGTACTTGCCCACATAATATTAGCCCGAGCCTCATAATTATTAGGTTCCTTTATGGCAATAGGGGCATAATTAATACAAGTTTTTAAGATGGCTTCACTTATTCTATCCTGTAAAAATGTCTTAGGGGTAGGACTAAAATATTGTTCAAAAATATGGCTCATAATGTCAGCTACTCCTGCGGCAGTTTGATAGCTAGAAACCGTATAAGTATAAGTAGGATTAAGCACGGAAAACTTAGGGATTAAGAGGGGACTGCCTGTTCCCTTTTTTTCTAAGCTTTCTTCGTTGCTAATGACTGCATTAAGATTCATTTCTGTACCAGTAGCAGCGATAGTAAGTATAGTACCAATAGGTAGAGCCTTAGTTATCCTAGCCTGATGGGTGAAAAAATCCCAAGGATCATTTTCATAGTAAAATCCGCCTGCAATAGCCTTGGCACAGTCTATTACACTGCCGCCCCCCACAGCTAAAATAAAGTCTAAGTCATTATCCCTACATAGCTTAATACCTTCTCTAACTTTTGAAATACGGGGATTGGCTGATACACCTGCCAGCTCGGTGAAGAATATATCATTTTCATTTAATAGTTTAACAACTTCATCATATAGGCCACTTTTTTTAATGCTTCCGCCTCCATAGACCAAAAGTACCCTCTTACCGCAATTTTTGATTTCTGAGGCTATCTGGGGTAAGTGACCTTCCCCAAAAAGAATTTTACCAGTATTTCTAAAAACAAAATCTAACATATTTGCTGCCTCCTAATTAAATTTATGGGATTAATGACTTAATTTTATCCTATTAAAATTTTTCTGCAAGTATGTTCATTTAATAAAAAAAGGGGGTTTCCCCCCTAATTTGTAGTTAAAACTGGACTTTATTTTGTGCTATTTCCTCGTATATTTCCTGGCTTAAGGGGACATAATTATTAACTCTAGGATCGAGGAAATACAAAGGGTCCTCGATTATATTAGGGTTAAATCCTTCCTTTTGTAATTGTTGTTTAAGTTGCTTAAAACTATCGGTGGCATCGATTTGTTGTCTAATCCGCACAAAATAAGGTCTGGCATAACTGGGCAATTTCTCCGTAACATATTGGGCTAGATTATTTAGATTAATAGAGTAACCATCTAATGGTTTTAGGGCCACCATACCACAACGGCCTTCGGTGTTAGGTACTTTAACTCCGTAAACATTAGCATCTTCTAGTCCGCCAAACTTAATAACTACATCCGAAACTTGGTTAGTAGATACATTTTCGCTCTTCCAACGGAAGGTATCTCCTAAGCGATCCACGAAAGAAAAGTAGTCATTTTCGTGGAGCTTAACTAAATCTCCACTATCAAAATACTTATCACCATCGGTGATTAAATTAGTAAGAATTTTTTCTGCGGTAGCCTCAGGATTATTAACATAGCCTGCAAACTGGTTTAATTCATTGATTTCACAGACTAATAAGCCTGTTTCTCCAGGTTGGCATTTGATAGCATAACCAGCCCCATCCTTTACAATTTTTTCATTATCAAAATCATATTTTATAATTTCACCTTGCCGCATACCTGCTAAAACTAAATTGCCGCACATGCCTGGAATTTCTTCCATGTTTAAAAAGGAGCCTACACCTTCCGTAGCACCGTAAATCTCTTTAATGGAAGTAATATTAAAACGCTTTCTGAAGGGTTCCATTAGGTCACCACGCATACCGTTACCTGTAACAAAAACTAAGGGATTATCAGCATCATCAGGTAATTCTGGTTGATTATAAATGTAGCGACAGAGTTCTCCTACATATATAAATAATCGGGCATTATGTTTTCTAACTTCATTCCAGAAGTTACTAGCTGAAAACTTCTTTCTTAAAGCCATAGTACTACCTGAAACAATAGTACAAGAATAACCAATGTCAAATCCACTATTATGGTACAAAGGCAAGACCATATATTGCACATGCTCAGGAACCATTTCCCCATAGAAGGCAAAAAGATTGCCTAAGACCAACCAGCGTTTTTGAGTAACTGCAGTTGCTTTAGGAAAGCCTGTAGTACCAGAAGTATAAATATATACAATTATATCATCACTGGTAATTTCCTTAGTAGTCTGAGGGTTATCCTTAGATATATCTTGTAAAATGTGATTAAGATTAAGAAAATTAGTAGGAAAATCAACAGATTGCAGGTCAGTTTCAAGGTAAATTCTAGCGGGTGATTTTAACTGTACTTGGTCTTTAATAGGGAGGAAGGCTTCTAAAAGTTCTTGACCGACTATTAATGATTTTGCGTCACAGATGTTTAAGGCGTGGGCTAGGACCTCTCCCCGAACTCCATTATTAATGAGTGAAACAATTACCCCTATCTTACTTAAGCCCGTGGCAGCTATTAAAAATTCAGGTCGGTTTTCCATTAATAATGCTACTACATCACCTTTTACGAAACCTTCCGCAATAAAATAATTAGCATACTGGTTAGACAATCTATTAAGCTCGCCATAAGTGATTATACTATCTTCCCAGATAATAGCAGGATGATTAGGTCTGATTGAGGCCTGTAACTCCAATTCCGAGCCGAGTGACATGTGCTGAGTTTCCCGTAAACTCATTATAGTTCCCAAATGATTAGGCTTATTAACATCTTCCATGTTATACCCTCCTTGTCGTATTATTATCTTCTGAGCAGAAGTAATTAGCTACAATAGGTTACCGTACTATTATTTATCCTATTAATATGTATAAATTCCCTGTTTTTTTGCCGAATCCTGCCTACCATAAATAATTTAGGCAATTAGGCTTACAAGATATCCCTTTTAAGCATTTCCCGTTGTTTTTGGAAAATATATTTTACGATTTGCTCCCTTTCCCCTAGCTTAATTTTTTCAAACTCTATGGCGGTTTTATATTCCTTATCTTGCGGAACGGTTCTAACTACATTGCCAATAGTTTTGATTAAACAATCATCTATGGAGAATTCTAAATACAAAGGAGTGTTTATTCCATAAGCTTCTTTGGTCAAAATTAATATACCACCTCCGCTAATGTCTAAACTAATGGTGGAATATTTTGTAGAATCTTGATTTAAGACAACATAGTTTACGGGGATTTCACAAGGATGACGAACCCAACTCCTAAGCTGGATTTTTTCCATTCTTTCTGGTTTAGTTACCTTTATTAATAGAATAGGTGATCTGGTCTGACTAATAACTTTTACTTCTCCAGCATAAATATCATTTTTATACATAAGCTTAATTTTTATAAACTCATTATTACGAACAGGTACGGGGTAACCGTTTTTTAAAGGATAAGCTAAAGTAAGTGTATTTGTGGTTTTATCTTCAATTCGGCTAGAATATAATTCTACAGCTGGCTGACCATCATTTTTAGGTCTATTTATTTCAATGTCTATTAACTGATTAACTTTTAGCATATTATTTACCATGAAATGCCTCCCAGCATAATTTTGATATTCTAATAGTAGGGAGTTACTATATGTAGTTTATTAGAACAGCATCTTTCAACCTACCAGAATTTTACCAATAAACATTAACAATCTCAACCTAAAGTCCTGTTTAAATAGATATTTTTAGCATAGTAATAATTAAAAAGTAAAAACATAGTACCCATTGCTAATTATTTTGTCTATAATTGTTAATATAGAGAGAATTTTTTCAAATGTTTCCTAAACTTTTTTAAAAAAATTAATTAAAATATATTCGTAAGCACTTATTTTCATTCTACCTAGTTAGGGGGTTTAAAATGAGAGTTTCTTTATTTATTCCTTGTACTGTTGATACCATATTAGTTAATGTGGGGCAAGATTTTGCCAATATTATGAGTGATTTAGGTTTTAAACTAAATTATCACAGTGAACAGACTTGTTGTGGCCAACCTGTAATTACAGCGGGATACCTTAGGGAAGCCAGAAAAAATGCGAAAAAATTTATCGATATATTTGCAGATGATGAATATATTGTAGGTTTATCAGGCTCTTGCATAGATACAATTAAAAATGAGTATGTTAAGATTCTATCTGATGAGCCCATCTGGGCAGAACGGGCACAGTCCTTGGCTAGTAGGATTTATGAGTTCTCCCAATTTATGGTCGATGTAGCGGAGATAGAAGATGTAGCCGCCACTTATAATGGCAAAGTAGCCTACCACGATAGCTGTCGCAACTTAAGGGGCTTGGGGATAAAGGAGCAACCTAGAAGGATGTTAAATGCGGTTAAGGGTATAGACTTAATAAGTCTTAATGATAATACGGAGTGTTGTGGATTTGGAGGAGCCTTTGCTATTAAATACCCGTATCTTTCTGGAGCTATAGTAAGAGATAAGGTTGCTAGCTTTATTGATAGTGAGGCAGATGTCTTAGTAGTATCTGATCCAGGATGTTTGCTTAATATACAAGGTTATCTGCACAGGGCTTATCCAGAAAAAAAGGTTAAACATATTGTTTCGTTTTTAGCCGAAAATCGGGAAAGGGGGAAAGAGTAAATGAAATTAACCCCAAGGAATTTTCGTAAATTGGCTAGGGAAGAGATAGCCAAAGAAGGTCAAAGTAAAAAACTAATAAAAAAATGCCATGAACTTAATGTAATTCAAGAAGAGGCCATGTCTTATTATGGTGAACAGGATGGACAGGATAGGGCTCGGGGGATAGCTGGGGAAATAAGGACTAATACCTTAGATAATTTATTAGAATTATTAGTAAGATTTGAGGTTAATGCAAGCTTAAATGGTTCTAAGGTATTATGGGCCGAAAATGGCGATGAAGCAGTAAGTCTCATTGGGCAAATTATAAAACAACATAATATTAAAAGAGTAAGTAAAAGCAAGTCTAGCCTATTAGAAGAAATTAATATTAGCGAATACATTAAAACTAAAACAGATGCCAGCATATACCATAATAATTTAGGCGATTTCATTAATGAAGAACTTAAATCTCCACCCTTCCATCTTAACAATCCCATTTTGAATTTAGAATTAGAGGAAATAGTGGCCACCTTGCATAAAAGCATAGGTATTCCCCTAACTGATAATCCTAGTGATGTAGCGAGTTATGTTAATGACTACTTTAGAAGCCATAACTTGAAAGCTGATATGAGTATAACAGGGGTTAATCAAGCTATAGCTTCTACGGGTAGTATTTTAATAGTTGAAAATGCGGGTAATATTAGAATTGCCACAGCGAATTCTAAGGTTCAAGTAGCGGTAATGAGTATCGAGAACCTATGTGATAATCTAGGCGATGCCTTTTTTATTAATGATTTAGCAACGCGTAATAGTACAGGGCAGACGATCTCTAGTTATCTTTCTATAATTAACGGTCCAAAATTAGAAGGTGAAAAGGATGGACCTAGTGAACTCTATGTGATTATTTTAGATAATGGCAGATTAGATGCCTATTTAGCTGAAGAACATCGGGAAGTTTTGCGTTGTATTAAATGTGGCCGCTGTGCCACAGTATGCCCTGTATTTAAAAGAATAGGGGCTTACCCCTATGGTAATCCTTACCCTGGACCTATAGGTAATATTTTAATGCCCCTAATATTAGGGCTTAATGAAACTAAACATTTATATCAAGCTTGTACGCTTTGTGGGGCTTGTAGTGAGATATGCCCAGTACAGGTACCCCATGTAGATTTAATTATGAACTATCGTAATCTCAAAGCGAATGGGGATAGAAAGCTGGATGCTACGGTGAATGTATGGAATAAGATGCTTTTCCAATCTTATGCCAGAGCTATTAGTAAGCGTTCTTATTATGATAGAAGTATTATAGGTATGCGAGCCTATCTTAACAACAATGCCAATGGCGATTATATTGAGAACTTATCAGGTCCCATACAAAGCTGGTTTATAACTAGAGATTTTCCTGTATTACCTGAGCATACTTTCCAGCATTATTGGAAAACTAAAGGCCACTTACTCAATGAGGAGGGGGAATAAGATGGATAGCCGTGAAAAAATACTTGGCAAATTAAAAGTATATAAGGTAACGACTTCTAGTAAAAGGAAAATAGTAAGACCTGATATTATTAAAGGTAGCTTAGAAAAGTTTTCCCTTAAGGCCGAGCAGGTGGGGGCTAATGTCTGGATAGCCAAAAATATAAATGAAGCCCAAGATATGCTTATTGGTATATTAACTAAGTTAGAAGGTAATATTGTATATTCTACTGATCCCATCCTAAATGAAATTAATTTATTCAAGCTATTAAGAAACCATGCTCGGGGGGCTCTTGAAGCTGCCATAGATAGTGTTAGTAACTACAAAAGTTCTATATATACTTATAAAGTGGGGATTACAGGTTGTTTGTATGCTATATCTGACTCTGGTTCCTTAGTAATGGCACATTCTAATAATAATGAGAAGTTGCTTTCTATGGCTCCTGAACATCATATATGTATTCTAAAAAAGGAACAGATATTAGAAAACAAATATATCCTAGCCAGAATTATCGAGGAGGAAACTAGACTTCCTTCAGCTTATTCTATAATTACAGGAATCAGTCGCAATACCGATATAATGCTACCCGAAGTAAAAGGCATGCATGGACCAAAAAGCTTAGATATTATTGTGATAAAATAAGCTAGTAATCCTGCATTTGATATAGGATGATATTTTAAAGATTAATAAAAAATTTTAGCTACAGTAAGAAATGGAGGTTATAACCATTATTGAACAGATTAAACCAAACATATACAAGGTTGAAATACCACTGCCTAATAATCCTTTAAAATCACTTAACTCCTACATCATTAAATCCGACGACAGGAATCTAATTATAGATACGGGTATGAATAGACCAGAATGTATGGAAGTAATGCTAGCCAGTTTAGAAGAATTAGATATAGATTTATATAAAACTGATTTATTCATAACCCATATGCACTCGGATCATTCAGGTAACATTTCTAATCTAGCTAAGGAAAATGCTAAAGTATATTGTCATAAGAAGGATGCTGAAATTATAGGGGGTAATTATGCTTGGGAAGGACTTTTAGCGAATGCGATACTGAATGGCTTTCCTGCTCATGAAGATGCTATAGGCAAACATCCAGGTTTTAAATATCGGGACTTAGGCTGGCAGGATTTTACCTATGTTAATGATGGAGATGTAATTACTATAGGTGATTATAGTTTAACTTGTGTTCATACCCCTGGACATAGTGAAGGACATATGTGTCTATATGAAAAAAACCATAAAATCTTATTTTCAGGTGACCATATTCTATATACCATAACTCCTAATATTTCAATATGGATAGAAGACTATGATGCTTTGGCAGACTATTTACTGAACTTAGATAAAGTAGGCAAATTAGATGTTGAGCTAGTTCTACCTGCCCACCGTAATACTTTTACTGACCTTAATGGTAGGATAGAAGAATTAAAGCAACATCATGAAAAAAGGCTGCAGGAAATACTAGACATTTTAGCTACAGGAGCTAGAAACACTTATGAAGTAGCTGCTCAGATGAAATGGGATTTAAAATATGATGATTTTGAAAATCTGCCTACACCCCAAAAGTGGTTTGCTATGGGGGAGGCCCTAGCCCATTTAACTTATTTACAGGCTAAACAGCAAATAAAGATAGAACAACAACCTGATAAGATAAGATATAGCCTTGTGTAAAAAATGAAAAAACCCCTTGCATTTTAAAATTTAATTAGTTATTATATCAATAAAGATAATGTGGATTAAATTAGTCCAATTAAGGAGAACTTAGTATGCAAATTACTAGACAAACTGAGTATGCTATTAAAACTATGTTGGAATTAGCCAAAAACAAAGAAGAAGGATATTTATCAACTAAGCATATCTCAAAACAACAACAAATCCCCGAGGACTTTTTGAAAAAGACTATTAAACTATTAGCTTTAGCTGATTTAGTAGTTACTCAAAGAGGTGCTAATGGGGGTGTAAAATTAAATCGTAGTGCAGACGATATTAATTTAGTAGAAGTTATTGAAGCTATTGAAGGACCTATAGCATTAAATGTTTGTCTTGCTCCTGGTTATAATTGTCCTAATCAACCAAGTTGTCCGATTTCTAAAGCCTTTGGAAAAGCTCAGATGGCTATGTTAGGGGTTTTAGAAAAGCAGACTCTTACAAATATGCTCTAAGGAATCATATTAATAATTTATTATTCTTATTATGGACTATATTCATCTACTTTATCGCTAATTAACTTTATACCAAATTAAAGGAGGAAGAAGTATGTTTTGTAATCAATGTGAACAGACTTCCAAAGGAGCCTGTGTTACAGTAGGTGTATGTGGAAAGACTAATGAAGTAGCCGCACTACAGGACTTATTAACCTATGTTACCAAAGGTTTAGCTATGTATGCTTTTGAGGCGAGGAAAAAGGATATCGTTAATCAAGCTGCAGACCGTTTTGTAATGAATGCACTATTTATGACCTTGACTAATGTTAATTTTGACCCATTAAGATTTAAAGATGCTATAGCAGAAGGGGTAGGTTTACGCAAGGAATTACAAGCTAAAATAGGGACTATCAATGATGAAATAGCTAATTATGAACCTCCTACTAATTTAGATGAATTGATTACAGAGGGCGAAAGAGTAGGATTAATTGCTAATGATGAAAATGAGGATATTAGATCCTTACAACAAGTCTTACTTTATGGTCTAAGAGGGGTAGCAGCTTATGCTCATCATGCTTATATCCTAGGTAAAGAGGATGACAAGGTATATGCATTTGTGCATAAAGCCTTAGCTACTATCGGTTCAGTTACTCTTAGCCTAGATGAATGGGTTGCTCTAGTATTAGGCTGTGGTGAAGCGAACTTAATTGTTATGGAGTTATTAGATGCTGGTAATACTGAAACATTTGGTCATCCTGTACCTACTAGTGTACCTTTAGGACATAGGAAAGGTAAGGCGATTTTAGTATCAGGTCATGACTTAAAAGAT
Organism: Syntrophomonadaceae bacterium; assembly: GCA_012518685.1. GTDB lineage: Bacteria > Bacillota > Syntrophomonadia > Syntrophomonadales > Syntrophomonadaceae > JAAYRQ01. The sequence continues at coordinate 9,075 of JAAYRQ010000033.1, forward strand.
TTATTAGACTTACTAAAGGCTACTGTAGGCAAGGGAATTAATATCTATACTCATGGAGAGATGTTGCCCGCTCATGGTTATCCTGAGCTTAAAAAATACGAACATTTTTACGGACATTACGGTACTGCCTGGCAAAATCAGAAAAAAGAGTTTGCTAATTTCCCTGGTCCTATTCTAATGACCACTAACTGTATCCAAGAGCCTAAAGAATCTTATTTTAATACTATATTTACTACTGGTCCTGTGGGCTGGGAAGGGGTAAGACACCTACCTAATGGACAGTATGAAGAATTAATTAATACTGCCCTAGATATGCCAGGCTTTGCCGAAGATGATCCTGGTCAAAGCATTATGTGTGGATTTGCCCACAATGCGGTTTTAAATGTAGCTGACCAGGTTATAGCAGGTGTAAAAGCTGGGGATATTAAACATTTTTTCCTAGTAGGTGGTTGTGATGGTGCTAAAGCAGGTCGTAATTACTATACTCAGTTAGTAGAAGAAACCCCAGATGATACGGTTATTCTAACTTTGGGTTGCGGTAAATTCCGTTTTTATGACCAGGAATTAGGCGATATTGGTGGCATTCCTAGATTGTTAGATGTAGGACAGTGTAATGACGCATATTCTGCGGTTCAGATTGCAGTTGCTTTGGCGGAAGCTTTTGAATGTGGGGTTAATGACCTACCATTATCTATGGTCTTATCCTGGTATGAGCAAAAAGCAGTTTCCATCTTACTAAGCTTATTCCACTTAGGTATTAAAAATATCAGGTTAGGGCCAACCCTACCAGCTTTTATTACTCCTAATGTTTTAAATGTCCTAGTGGAAAACTTTAATATTCAACCTATTAGCACGGTGGAAGAAGATTTAGCTGCTATGTTAGGCTAAAATACTGATTAAGAGCCTCGTTTTTTTATGGGGCTCTTAATATGAATTATTATTTACTTTTTGTATAATTAGGGCAGTATTTTAATTATGGGTTCTTAATAGGGGGAAATAATGTGAAGTGGACTAAAGAAGCTTTAGAAGAAATCGAAAAGGTACCTAGTTTTGTAAGGGATATGGTCAAAACTGCTGTGGAAAATGAAGTTTTTAACTTAGGTCGGGGAGAGATAACCGTAGAAGATATTAGAGCTAGTAGGGATAAGCATTTTGCTTTTGCAGAAGCTAAGGAAAGTAAGCCCAAGACTAAAATTGCCATAGTCCGTTGTGAAATCGTATCAGAGGTATGTCCAGGTGTAGCCTGTTTTAAGGCTTTTAATGCAAAAAAAATAAAGTTTAAAGATTATGATGAAAATACTGAAATTGTAGGATTTTTTACTTGTGGTGGCTGCCCTGGTCGTAGGGTATCCAGGTTAGTAAATAGCTTAAAAAAACATGGCTTAGATGTAGTTCATCTGTCATCTTGTATGTTATTAGAAGGTGATTATCCTAAGTGTCCTTATGTGGAAGATATTAAGGAAATGATTGAAAACAAAGGTATTAAAGTAGTATATGGTACACACCATTAATAACCTAATTATAGGGGGGTTAAATGATGCAAAAATTGATTTTGGATATAATTGAAGAACCTGTTCACTTAGTTAGCAGGACTATGATTAATATAGATGAGGAATTATGTGATGGCTGTGGGGCTTGCATTAGTCCTTGCGTAGAGGGTGCCTTAGAATTAGTTGACGGTAAAGCTAAAGTAATTAGGGATGAATTATGTGATGGAGCTGGCTTTTGTATAGGAGTGTGTCCTACTGGTGCCCTATCTTTAGAGGTTAGGGAAGCTGAGCCTTTTTCAGAAACAGCGGTGACTGAGCATAAAGCTACTCTAAACCTTAACTACATTCCCCAAATCTGTACCAACTGTGGAGTAAGCGAAGAAACTGCCTATTTAATTCCTGTTAAGCATAAGGGGGATTCTATCTGGTTTTGTACTAAATGCTTACCAAAATTAATTCATGGATAAAATTATTAATGAAATAGATTAAAAAGCCTTGTTTTATGACAAGGTTTTTTTTATTTATAAAAATATAGGTAAATTTAGATTATTTATGCTATATTGAATAAAATAATAAAAAAATTAGGAGAAAGAGCTTGCATTTAAAAAATGAAGTAGTACTAGTTACGGGTGGCAGTAGGGGTATCGGAGCCGCTATTGTCAAACAATTGGCCTATGAAGGCTATAGGGTGGCTGTTAATTTTAACCATTCAAAACAAATGGCATATAATTTATGTAAGGAGATTTGTAATGAGGGTGGAGAAGCTATACCCTATAAGGCTGATATTAGTAGTGTTATAGAGGTTAATAATATGTTTGACGAGATAGAGAGCCAGTTAGGACATATTGACATACTTATTAATAATGCGGGTATTTCAAGTCGGGGGCTTATAACAGATATAAGTGAAGCAGAATGGGATAAGGTTATAAACACTAATCTTAAAGGAGCTTTTTTGTCTTGTAAGAGGGCCCTTCCTTATATGATTAATAAAAAGTCAGGCAAAATTATTAATATTAGCTCTGTATGGGGAATTACTGGAGCTTCATACGAATCTTTATATGCTACAGCTAAGGGGGGACTCATTACTTTTTCTAAATCTTTGGCTAAAGAATTAGTATTATCGGGGATTATGGTTAATGTTGTTGCACCAGGACCTATCGAAACTGACCTGCTTAATTCTGAACTAGATAAAGGAGAAAAAGAAAGTTTAGTAGAAGAGATACCATTAGGCAGGTTAGGTCGTCCTGAAGATGTGGCTTTAATATGTAGTTATCTCCTTAATGAGAAGGCGTTTATTACGGGACAGGTAATTACGGTGGATGGTGGCTATATTATATAGGATGGAGAGATTTTATATGAGGAAAGCTATTATAATTAATGATTCTAAATTGGAAAGGGCAGTATTGAAAGATAGAATGACTAATCTAGGCTACTCGGTAATTATTGCTGATGAGTATAGCTGGTTTAATAAACTGAAAAATGAAAAGCCTACTGTAGCTATCGTCAATTATACTATGGAAGAGATTACTGGTGATAAGATTATTTCGGCTATTAATACTAATTTTCCTGATGTTAAATGTTATCTATCCTCATGTAATAAATTAAACCCTCGTGATTTTAAGGATATAAATATAGAAAGGATTATTACTACCCCGATTTCTATAACTAATTTAGAAAATATATTAACTAATAAGGATGCCTGCTTAAATTGTGGAAAACTCCTAACTGAAAATTTTC
>JAAYRQ010000034.1 GCA_012518685.1 Syntrophomonadaceae bacterium
GATGAACCAGAAGATTGTGGGCAAAAAATTAGTAATTATATTTTGGAAAAGTACGGGCTTTGTCAGGTTGGCATTATTGGTTATCAGCCTGCCATAATAGAAAACTGTGTAAATGTTTTTGGTCCTTCTAGGGTTATGGTTACCGATTTAAGCATAGATAATGTAGGGGAAATTCGCTATGGGGTAAAGATTTTGGATGGCTTAACTGCTACTAAACAATTAATAGAATTTGCTGATGTAATCTTAATAACAGGTACCGTTTTAGCTAATAATACCTTTGAGGATATTTTAGATATTATGGCTGATAAACCATACTATTTTTTTGGTACTACCTGTGCAGCTTTAGCCCATATCAATCAGGTTGAACGCCTATGTCCTTTGTCTAGTTAGACAAGGGAATTTTAGAATAAGAAATTAATAAGGATAAAGGCTAGATAAGTCTAGCTTTTTTTATAGGTTTTTAAATTGCTTAAAAGGATAATTAAAAGTACAATTATAATTAATTATCAATAACGAAGATTATTACGGGGGGTAAATTAATGTTTGGCTTTATTGGAAACATAGGTCCATGGGAGTTAATCGTTATTATGTTAATTGCTTTAATTGTAGTAGGACCGAGCAAGCTTCCTGAAGTTGCTAGATCTATGGGTAAAGCACTTAATGATTTTAGAAGGGCTACCAGTGGGGTGCAAAGGGAATTTGAAGAAGCCTTAAAGTATGAACCTGCTCCAGCTAAAGATAATATTGATAATGGGACTGCTTCAGCAGAGGAAACTGCTCCTACAGCAAGTGCAGCTGAGGATGTAGATGATGTAGAAGTAGCTGATAATAAAGAAATAGATACAGAAACAGTAGAAGAAGCCATAGAAGTTAATCCAGAAAACCAAGAAGAAAATTAAATCATGTGAAAATATAGCTTACAAGTTTCTTATTTTTAAGATTTTTAAAAAGAGAGGAAGTGCAGTATGTTGTGCTAGATGATTTACATTTACTCTTAAAAGAAAAAATTCTAATTTTAGATGGTGCCATGGGCACTATGTTACAAGAAAGTGGGCTAAAGCCTGGGGAATGTCCAGAATTATATGGCATTAACAACCCCCAGATATTAGCTAGTATCCATTATGACTATATAGAGGCTGGTTCTAATATTATTCAGACTAACACCTTTGGAGCTAGTAGTTTAAAACTGCTAGAATATGGTTTGGAAAAAGAAGTACATAATATTAACTATAGGGCGGTTAAGTTGGCTAAAGATGTAGCAAAAGACAAGGCTTATGTAGCTGCTTCTATTGGCCCTACAGGTAAACTTTTAAAACCTATGGGAGATGCCACTTTTGATGAATTGTTTACAATTTTTAGTGAGCAGATGATTGCTTGTGAACAAGCTGGAGCGGACTTAATTTCTATCGAAACTATGACTGATATAGGTGAAATGAGAATTGCCTTAGCTGCAGCAAAATACAGTACTAAGTTACCTGTTATTGCCCATATGACTTATGAAGATGGGGGCAGGACCATGATGGGGACTAACCCCCTCACCGCACTTATTATTTTAGAAGCCTTTCAGCCTTTAGCAATAGGAGCTAACTGCTCTGGTGGGGCTAAGGAATTATTACCTGTTATAGAAGAGTTGAATCGATATACCAGCTTATATCTAACTGTGGAACCTAATGCAGGGATTCCAGCTTTGATTGATGGAATTACTGTATTTCCTGATACACCTGAAGAAATGGGAGAGTATGCACTTTTACTAAGGGAGGCAGGGGCTAATATTATTGGAGGCTGTTGTGGTAGCACCCCTGCTCATATTAAGGCCATAGCTGATGCCTTACGAGGACTAACCCCTATTTCTAGAAACAACCGAGTATTACGCAGTTTTGCTTCCCGTACTAGACATCTATTGATAGGAAAACCCCACTCCTTAGCCTTTATAGGGGAAAGAATTAATCCTACTGCTCGCAAGAAATTAGCCGAAGCCATAAAAAATGGGGAAATGGACACTGTAGTCAATGAGGCCAAAATTCAGGTAGAGGCAGGTGCTCCTATATTAGATGTTAATATGGGGGTTCCAGGTATTGATGAAGCCGTGGCTATGAAGGAAGCAGTATTAGCCATCCAAAATGCACTTGATATTCCCTTAGTTTTAGATTCGACTAATGTGGAGGCAATTGAAGAAGGATTGAAAAATTATGTAGGCCGACCTCTGATTAATTCTACTACTGCAGAAGATAAAAATTTGGACTTAATCCTCCCCCTAGCCAAAAAATATGGGGCTGCTGTACTGGGTCTTTGTATTGATGAAGCAGGAATACCAGACACAGCTATAGAACGAGTAGAAGTAGCTAAGAAAATATACTATAAGGCTAAAGAATACGGCTTAAGGGATGAAGATATTTACATAGACACTTTAGTCAAAACTGCTAGTGCCGAACAGGAACAGGTTATGGAAACTATTAAGGCCCTATCTTTGTTAAAAGCCTCATACAATGTTGGTACAGTTTTAGGCTTAAGTAATGTTTCACATGGCTTGCCTAGTCGGGATATTTTAAATGCTACATATTTAGCCTTTGCCTGGGCAGCAGGGCTAGATTTACCTATTATTAATCCTTTAGAGGAACGCTTACGCGATACTACTCGGGCAGCAGCAGTTTTATTAAACAGAGATGTAAATAGTATTGATTTTATAAATAGTTACAAAGATGTTAAAGCTAAAAAAATGCAGCCTTTAAGAAGTCCTATTTGTGAAGTATGTAACATTCCTGACATTGTGGATAAGATTAATAAGGGCGAAAGAGGCGAAAAAAAAACCCTAAATAGTATTACTGAATTAGACACTAATCTAGATATATATAAACAGATTGAATTAGCGGTTTTGGAAGGAAATGCACAAGTTACTAGTAAGTTAATAGATGAAGCCTTAGTTGCTGGCAGGGAACCCCTAGAAATTGTAAATAAAAGTCTTATTCCTGGTATTGAGGAAGCTGGGATAAGGTATGACAAAAAACTATATTTTCTACCTCAATTAATGATGGCAGCAGAAGCGATGAAAGTAGCCTTTGCCAAGGTTAAGCCTTATCTGGCAGAAGAAAGTGCTTACAATGAAGGTGTAATTGTCTTAGCCACAGTAGAAGGTGACATTCATGATATAGGAAAGAATATCGTGGCAGTTCTGCTAGAAAATTACGGTTTTAAGGTTATTGATTTGGGTAAGGATGTAAAAGCCGAAGATATTATTGCAGCCGCTATTAGTAATAATGCAGATATTATAGGCTTAAGTGCTTTAATGACGACTACTATGCCGAGAATGGCAGAAGTAGTAGAAGGGGTGAAAGCAAGTAATTTGGCAGTTAAGGTTATGGTAGGAGGAGCAGTTCTTACCCCAGAATATGCAGCAAGTATAGGTGCTGATGCCTATTCTTCCGATGCAAGAAATGCGGTAATTATTGCGAAAGAGTTGTTAGAAGATAAAAGTATTTAGCTTATTTTTTAGTTTAGCTTTGGATAAGGAGGCAATTTATAATGAAGGTAGCAAAAAACATTTTAGAACTCGTTGGGCAGACTCCTATTATTCAACTTTCCAAAATGACCACACCTGAAGAAGCCGATATATTTGTTAAATTAGAAAATGTCAACCCTGGAGGCAGTGTAAAAGACCGACCAGGGATTTTTATGCTTAAAAAGGCAGAAGAAGAGGGTGTCTTAAAAAAAGGCTCTATTATTTTAGAGGCTACTAGTGGCAATACTGGTATATCTTTGGCTATGGCGGCTTCAGTTATGGGTTATCCAGTAGAAATAGTAATGCCAGAAAACATGAGTGAAGAACGGAAAAAACTATTAACCCTTTATGGGGCTAAATTAATCTTAACCCCAGCCGCTAAAGGTATGGTAGGTGCAGTGGAAACAGCAGAACAAATGGCCAAAGATGACGGCAGGTACTTTTTGGTAAAACAGTTTGAAAATAAATATAATGTTTTAAGTCACGAAAATTCTACAGGTCCAGAAATACTTGAACAGATGGAGCATAATTTAGATGCCTTTGTATGTGGGGTAGGTAGTGCTGGAACCATTACAGGAACTGCTAAAGTTTTAAAAGGGGCTTTACCTAACATATTAGTTGTAGCGGTTGAGCCAGCTTCTTCAGCCGTATTAAGTGGTAAGCCTGCTGGCAGTCACAATATTCCAGGTATCGGGGCAGGCTTTGTTCCGAAAATATTTAATAGGGAATATATTGATCGAGTAATAACGATAAAAGATAAGGCAGCTATTATTGCTTGCAAAGAATTAGCCCAAAAGGAGGCTTTGCTCTTAGGGATTTCTTCTGGTGCGGCAGTATGTGCAGCTAAAAATCTAGCTAAGGAGTTAGGACCAGGTAAAAGAATACTAGCTATAGCCCCTGATGGGGTAGAAAAATATATGTCTATAGACATAGGGGGTTACCCAGTTGAAGAATAAGGAAGTAGCTGACTATCTAGTTAATTGGCTACAGGAAAAGGTAACCAAGGCAGGCGCCAAAGGTATTATTTTCGGTAATAGTGGGGGTATAGATTCTGCAGTGGCTGGTATTCTAGCTAAAAGGGCTTTTCCAGAAAACTGTTTAGGCTTAATATTACCCTGTCATTCTTCAGAAGAAGATGTAACACATGCGAAGGAGTTAGCTGACAATTTTGATATTACTAGCCAAATTATTGTATTGGATAACATATATGATATTTTGTGTCTGGAATTAGATAAGCATTTAAAATATCAAAATACTAATATCGAGCTAGTTAAGGCTAATGTAAAACCAAGATTACGGATGATAGCTTTATATTATCTAGCCCAAAATTATAATTATCTAGTAATGGGAACGACTAATAAAAGCGAGATGAAGGTAGGTTACACTACTAAGCATGGTGATAGTGGTGTGGATTTACAGCCCCTAGCTGACTTAGTAAAATACGAAATATATGACTTAGCCAGATATCTAAAAGTACCTGCAACCATAATAGATAAACCGCCTTCAGCGGGATTATGGGCTGGTCAAACCGATGAAGAGGAAATGGGCATTAATTATCTAGAGCTTGATACTTATATTAAGACAGGCCAAGGAGATAATCGGCTAGTGGAGATAATTGAAAATCTCGCGGCTAAAGGTAACCATAAAAGGAGTATGGCGGCAGCAGCTATTATACCAAAGAGTTTATTAACTTAAGATATTAGTGGAGGGGATGGGGGAAGGATGGATACTAATAAGCGTTTTTTGGTGCGGATAATAATATTAGGGGCAGTATTTTTATATATTGCATATTTGGCCTGGCAGCAATTAACTAGATTCGATTTCACAGTTATAGTTAGTTTTTTTGCCTTATTTTTCTTATGGACTTTAATTTCGGAAAAGCTGGTTTATAAGGCTCCTGATACTTATGTAATAGAAGATGCAGATAATAAGTCTTTTTTATATCTCCAACTTACATTTCTAATTGCCTTATTTTATGCGGCCATAGATTTTGTGGAATTAGCTTTTACTAGATATAAACCCTTAGAACCTAATATTATTTACCTAGGTTTTATACTTTTTATTATTTCTTGTCTAATTAGATGGTGGGGTTATAATTCCATAGGTAAATTTTTCAACCCGAGAGTAGCCTTGTATGAGGATCACCAGTTAATTATCGAAGGTGCCTATAAAAAACTAAGACACCCTATATATTTAGGGGATGTAATAGGGTTTATAGCTATTACATTAATTTTTAATTCCTGGGGTGCTATGTTAATTATTCTATGCACAACTATACCAGCTTTAATATACAGAATTAAAATAGAGGAGGAATTTATGTTACGACATTTTCCTGAAGCCTATTCAGCCTATCTTAAAAATACGAAAAGGCTAATTCCAGGAGTATGGTAGCAGGTAAGTAAAGGAGGAAACTTAATGGCAGGACATTCAAAATGGTCTAATATAAAGCACAAAAAAGCTAAATCTGATGAGAAAAGGGGCAAGGAGTTTACCAAAATAGCTAAGGAAATAACGATTGCGGTCCGTACTGGTGGAGGCAGTGATCCAGAAGCTAACTCCAAGTTAAAACTGGCTATACAAAAAGCTAAGGCTATTAATTTGCCTAATGACAATATTAATCGGGCTATTGCCAGGGGAACAGGGGAAAGCGATAGCGATAATATTGAAGAAATTGTATATGAAGGTTATGCACCTGCAGGTGTAGCCGTATTATTAGAAATTGCAACTGATAACAGAAACCGTACGGCTTCAGAAATTAGGCATCTTTTTTCTAAAAACAATGGCAATATGGGTGAAGGTGGTTGTGTAGCCTGGATGTTCCACCGAACTGGTCTTATATCTGTAAGTAAAAAAAATGTGAGCGATGAAGATGAATTTATGTTACAAGCTATTGAGGCTGGTGCCGAGGATGTCAATGATGAAGGTGAATTTTATGAAATTCTTACCTCCCCAGATAATTTTATCGAAGTTAAGGAAGAACTAGAAAAACAAAACCTGGTTTTAGATATGGCTGATTTAATAATGTTAGCTGAAAATACAGTAGAAATTACTGATGAAGAAACCGTAGCCAAAATCCTAAAATTAATTGATTTGTTTGAAGACCATGACGATGTACAAAATGTATATACTAATATATCAATTCCTGATGAGATTATGGAAAAGTTAGCCTAAATACTAAAAGATATAAAAAGCGAGGTGAATTTGAAATTTACCTCGCTTTTTTAATACACATTTTTGGATTATATTAACCGTTTTTGCGTTCTTTGCCCACGGTGATTTCTTTTTTAGGAACTTCTAAACGAAATTCGCCATTAACATAACTCGCTTTAAGTTCTTTAGAATTCACAGTAACTGGCAGCATTGATAATACGCTTTTTAGATTTAGCCTACTTGGAAATAGGTCAGCATCATCAAAAGATTCTACTTTCATCCAAGGTGCATCAACTTGAAATACTAAATCTTCTTTTTCACTGTAGATTTTTACTGGTACATCCATAGTGAAGTTATCAGCGAATATATTGTTACCAAAATCAATATCTCCATAAGGACTTAGTATATCAATGGTTGTTCCTACCCAAGTATCAAAAATTGCTAATACTTCTTCAAATGATTTTTTAGTAGTAATTTTATCCCTGTGGTTAATAGCTTCGTTATAGAAGGATTTTTCTAGTTCAGGTGAAGGAATAAAATCGTCAGAATATGTTTCCCAAATGCTGTAATTTGAAAAAGCCTCTTCTAATTTTTGATATATGGCTTTATCTGTGGGACGCTTTGTTTCTTTTAATTCTAATTCTATGTTACTAGAATAATTGTCTATATTTCCAGTGGGGAACCAATTAGCTACACTTGGGCTGTAACCACTCCTTGTTCTAGGCTCTAGTCCTTCAAAATTATCGGCATTGTCGGTTAAATCTAGCTCGATATTAGGTGAAAGTATATCTATATTTTGCGTCGGGAACCAAGTAAC
>JAAYRQ010000035.1 GCA_012518685.1 Syntrophomonadaceae bacterium
CCCCAGCCACTATCCGTCCATAATCACCAACATACTTATCTACTTGCCCCCGAACTGACATGTCACCTTTCACTGCTCCATTGGCTAAACTGATTATCTCATCAATTACACCTCTGATTACATTAGTCATTTCACTAAGCCTTTTATTCAGGACATCTACTTCAGACCTTACATCGATATCTACACTTAGATCCCCATTCGCTATCCTCTCCGCCGCCTTAGCTTGTTCCCTGATATTTTCAATCATTACTTGAAAAGCCGCCATCAATTCGCCGACCTCATCTTTAGTAGTCGCTTCCACATTTACATTAATATCGCCTTCAGCAAGCCTACCTGCTACTGCGACCATCTCCCTGACTGGTCTGCTGATACTACGGGCAATAAATATGCCTAATAAAAGGGCTATTAATACCCCTATAGCTATTGTCACCACCATAATTAGATTAGCCTTATCGGCTAGGACCTTGTTAGCAGCGGCTCTAGCTTTACCCCCCTCAGAATTATAATTCACTAATACATCTATACCTTCCCTAACATCCCCGCCTACACCCTGTGCCTCATATACGATTATATATGAGGCCTCTTCCATCTCCCCATTTTGAGCTAGGCGTACTGCATTTTGGATTAAAGCCTTGTAAGCCTCCCAATGGGGTTTCATCTTGGCAAAATTCGCTTCATCTTCGCTGTTAATAATCCCTTCCTCATATAAGAGTAAGTATTTTTCTGTATCAGAAATATAGGTTTCTATATTATTGATCGCCTGGTTAAAATCTTCCGTATCATTTACGATTAATAATTTCACTGCATTATATCTTATGCGTTGGAAAAAAGTCGCCGCCTTTCCAGCATAGTCAATTCCTAGGGTATTCTCTTCATAAAGGGCTGCATCAGATTTGCTAATTTCATTAAGATTACTAATGGCTACCACACCTACTAGGGCAGCAATCAAAGCTACTATAATAAAACCCGTTATCAACTTAGCCGATATTTTCAGATTATAAAACCACTTCATATTTATTCCACCTCTCTTAATTCAATATCTCCTCTAAAATCCCACTATCCTCATCATTTAGTAGCTTATAACAGTCCAATATTAACTTAACATCATTGCCTACCTTGCCGATAGCCTTGATATACCTATTTTGATTGCTATTTATTTCAGGGGGTGAAACAACCTCCTCCTCAGGTATTGACAAGACTTCCGAAACACTATCAACTATTAGCCCTATATCGATATCCTTGACATCAATGATTATAATGCAAGTTCTATCATTGTATGCTTGGGGCTCTTTTTTAAATCTAAGCCTGACATCCATTACTGGGATAATCTTACCCCTTAAATTAATAATTCCCTTGACATAATCAGGAAGCTCTGGAACTCCAGTAATAGATTGAATACCGATAATTTCAGTTACATACTTAATCTCAATACCATAAAATTCTTGTCCTAGGGAAAAGGTCAAAAATTTCCCCTTCTGTGTATCTTCTTCAGTTTCTAACCAATCTAACGCTTCTTCCATCTGCTTAACCTCCTTTAATTATATATTTTCCATTAATCCTGCAATATCTAGGATTAAGCTAATATTTCCATCACCTAGTAAGGTACAGCCTGCCAAGCCTCTGATTTTCCTAATATAGCTAGGTAGTGCCTTTACTACAACTTGCTGTTCACCGACCAATTCATCTACAAAAAGTCCATAAGTCCTTTCCCCATTTTCGACCATAACAACTATTCCCTCGGCAAAAGAAACAATATCCGTTCCCACCTTAAAGACTTCATGCAAACGAATAATTGGGTAACAATCCCCTCTTATCATGACCATTTCATAACCTTCAGGATCCACTATAATTTCCTTAGCTAAAGGTCTAAATGATTCTTTTATAGAAGTAATAGGAATAGTATAAAAAGATGTGCCTACCTTAACATTCATACCACTTACTATTGCTAGAGTAAGTGGTATTTTAAGTGTAATAATGGTGCCTTCATTAGGAATACTGTCAACTAATACCGTCCCACCTAATTGTTCAATATTTTTCGTCACAACATCCATACCCACCCCCCGCCCAGAGTATTCGGTAACTTGGGCTTCAGTAGAAAAACCAGGTAAAAAAATTAGGTTATATATTTCGGCTCTACAATAAATGTTGGGGTAGCTAAAAGGAAAAAAAGAGAGCATAAGCGAAAACCTATAGAGTAAATAGACCCTCTACAATCATTTACTAGGAGGTTTCGTTATGCTCAACTCTTATTATATA
>JAAYRQ010000036.1 GCA_012518685.1 Syntrophomonadaceae bacterium
CGTGATTTTAAGGATATAAATATAGAAAGGATTATTACTACCCCGATTTCTATAACTAATTTAGAAAATATATTAACTAATAAGGATGCCTGCTTAAATTGTGGAAAACTCCTAACTGAAAATTTTCGCTTTTGTCCCCATTGTGGTGCAGAAGTTTGATTATTGCCAAATAATATAATTTAGATTATAAAAACTAACAATTAAGAAATGGTGGTCATTGATGGAAAACAAGATTGCTCAAATTATAACCGAGGTTACGGGAATTAATCCTAAGCAGATTAGCCAAACTATCGCCTTACTTAATCAAGATAATACTATACCTTTTATAGCTAGGTATAGAAAAGAAATGACAGGTGGCTTAGATGAAACAGAAATACGGCATATAGCGGAACTATTTAAGCTGAATAAGAATTTAGAAGAACGAAAATTAGATGTAATCAGGCTTATTGAAGAACAGGGTAAATTAACTCCCGAATTAGAAGAGGTAATTCTACAAGCACCTAATATTACTAAGGTAGAAGATCTATATTTACCTTACCGCCCGACCAGAAAAACTAGGGCTTCCATAGCAAGGGCTAAGGGCTTAGAAGCTCTAGCAGAATTTATCTACATAGGACTAGGAGATATAGAAGAAGAATTGCCCCATTATATAACTGAAGAAGTTTTGACTAATGATGAAGCACTACAGGGTGCTTTTGATATTTTAGCGGAAGAAATATCTAATAATGCCGAAGTTCGAGGCTTTATTAGGGATTACCTAAATAAAACTGGGTTAATAACAACTAAGGCCAAAGATAAGACAGCTAAATCACCTTATACTATGTATTATGACTATTGCGAAGAAGTTTGCAAAATACCAGCTCACCGTATTTTGGCTATTAATCGGGCTGAGAATGAAGATTTTATAAAAGTAGATATAGTGGCCGAGGTTGAAATAATTAGGGATAAAGTTGCCCAACTAATTTTAAAAAATAATACTAACATGCTAGGCTATTTTGACAATATTGTTAGTGATGCATATAAAAGATTAATTGAACCTGCAGTGCAAAGGGATATTAGAAATGAATTAACAGCTAAGGCGGAAAACCAAGCCATATATGTTTTTGCCGATAACTTAAAAAATCTCTTACTAGCTGCACCCGTAAAAGATAAAGTTGTTTTGGCCTTAGACCCTGCTTATAGGACAGGCTGTAAATGGGCAGTAGTTGATGAAACTGGCAAAATGTTAGAAATAGGGGTGGTTTATCCCACACCTCCTCAGCTTAAGATTAAGGAATCTGAAGCGATTCTAGCCGAAGTAATTAGCAGACATAAGGTTAGCATTATATCTATAGGTAATGGTACTGCCTCTCGGGAAACAGAACAATTTGTAGCAGGGTTAATAAGTAAACTAGGCGATGAAAAACTAGCCTATATCATTGTAAATGAAGCTGGTGCTAGCGTATATTCAGCTTCTAATGTAGCCAAACAGGAATTTCCCGACTTAGATGTTGCTATGCGTAGTGCTATTTCTATTGCTAGAAGATTGCAAGACCCCCTAGCCGAATTAGTAAAAATAGATCCCCAATCAATAGGCGTGGGGCAATATCAACATGATATTAATAGTAAGTTATTAGCAGAAAAATTAGCGGATGTAGTTGAAACAGTGGTGAACTATGTGGGGGTTGACTTGAATACAGCTTCAGTAGAACTCTTATCTTATGTAGCAGGTATTAATAATAATGTAGCCCAAAACATTGTAGCCTATCGCCATAGTATAGGAAAGTTTAAAAATCGTGCCCAGTTATTAAAGGTAAAAAGATTAGGACCTAAAACCTTTGAACAATGTGCAGGATTTTTACGAATTAGTGATGGGGATAATCTTTTTGATAATACTGCAATCCATCCTGAATCATACCATATTGCAGAAATGATATTAGCTAAATCCCAACTGGATTTAACCGAATTAGGAAGTAAGGATATTAAAATCAAACTTAATAATCTTAGCTTAAATGAACTAGCTCTGGAAACGGGTGCAGGTTTGCTTACCCTACAAGATGTGGTTGATAACTTAATCAAACCTAGACGCGATCCCCGTGCCGGACTGCCCTTACCAGTATTTCGGCAAGATATTTTAAGTATTAAAGACTTGCAAGTAGGTAGTCAGATACAGGGTACTGTGCTTAATGTAGTTGACTTTGGAGCCTTTGTGGATATTGGCATAGAACAAAGTGGACTAGTCCATATTTCAGAATTGGCCGACAGCTATGTTAAACATCCCCTAGATGTGGTAAGGGTAGGGGAACAAGTAGAGGTTAGAATAATAGCAGTCGATGAGGAAAAAGGGCGAATTTCATTAAGCATGAAAGGAGTAAAGAAGTAAAATGGAATTATCTTTAAATAAAAAGGCCTTAATTTTATCCTTAGTAACAATCTTACTTTTATTTAGCTTTAGCTTAGTAGCCTTATCTGCTGACATACATATAGAAATAGATGGTAATACCTTACAATCAGATGTGGTTCCTATCATAAAAGATGCTAGAATCCTAGTGCCTTTTCGTATTATAGCCGAAGCCATAGATATAGATGTAAGTTGGGATGAACAGACTAAATCTATTAATGCTCAAAAAGGTGCTGATAAGCTAATACTTAATATAGGAAGTAAAACCGCATATTTTAATAAGGTTCCCGTCTTATTAGATGTAGCACCCGAAATTATTAATAATCGAGTCCTAATACCCTTACGGTTTTTTAGTAATGTGTTTGATTGTGAAGTAGGATGGCTAGAGGCTAGCAAAACTGCAATAATTAAGACACCGTCTCCAGCTATGAGGGCTGTGGGATATTATGCTTTGGGCGATAGTCAATCAAGCAGTTGGACAGATTTATTTACCACTCCTTACCCCGAAACTAATATGGGTAATACAGAATTAATTACTGACTTAGCCTTGGGATGGTATAGTTTAGATGAGAATGGTAATCTTTTAACTAAAAGTCGTACGGGTTGGCAGAGACCAGAAGGTTGGGAAACAGTATTAAGAGCAGCTAAAAAATATAATCTTGATACAGAAATGGTAATTCACATGACTAATGAGGGGCATATTATCACTAGCTTACTTACCAACCCCCACAGTGTTGACCAAGCTATCAAACAAATTGTGCTAGAGTCTGCTAACTATGCGGGGGTTAATTTGGACTTGGAAGGGTTAGGTTTATCGGAAAAAGGA
>JAAYRQ010000037.1 GCA_012518685.1 Syntrophomonadaceae bacterium
CACCCTTCTGTACTAGTCGAGCCGCTGCCCCATTCAAACATATTATTTTAGAGCCAGGCTCCCCCTCGATAACATAAGTTTCAAATCTTTCACCATTATTGTTATTCACGATAGTAACCTTTTCATTAGGAACAATATCTGCAGCCTCCATTAAATCCTTGTCGATAGTAATACTACCAACATAATCTAACTCTGCCTGAGTAACAATAGCCCGATGAATTTTAGATTTTAACATATAGCGAAGCACCAATTACACCTCCACAACTAAGTTATCTATTAACCTAGTACTTCCTATTTTTACTGCCAGTGCAATAACCACACTACCTTTAATATTTGACAAATTAGCTACATTTGCCAAATCGACATCATCAACTATTTCTATATAATCAATTATAGCTAGTTTTTCTGCCTTAACGATAGATTCTATTCCCTTGCTTAGCACAGCAGTATCCTTTTCCCCACCATTTATAAGCTTTTCGGCATATTGTAAGGCTTTATACAAGACTAATGCCGCTTCTTTTTGGACCTCATCCAAATATACATTACGAGAACTCATAGCTAGACCACTTGCTTCCCTAACAATAGGTACTCGTTCAATTTTAACGGAAAAATTAAGCTCTTTCACCATTTTTTCTATTACGATTACTTGCTGAATATCCTTTTGTCCAAAATAAGCCACATCAGGAATACAAATGTTAAACAACTTGCTAACTACCGTAGTAACCCCTTTAAAATGACCTGGTCTTTTTTTACCACATAACTTGTTAGTCATTTCACCAGTCACTTCTAAAAAAGTGCTATACCCTACGGGATACATATCCCTAGCTGACGGAGCAAAGACTGCGGCTACATTTTCCGCCTTTAATAAGGAAATATCGCGACTAATGTCCCTAGGATATTCTTCAAAATCTTCCCCTTGCCCAAACTGCATGGGGTTAACAAAAATGCTTACTACTACTATATCAGATGCTTTAGCAGCTTCCTTAACTAAGGCCAGATGTCCAGCATGTAAATAACCCATAGTAGGTACAAGCCCTATAGTTTTCCCTGCCTTCTTTTGGTCAAGGCTCCACTTTTGCATTTCCCTAACATTTTCAAAAACTAACATAACTAATCACCATTACTATAAATATTAGTATAATTTATCTAAAACTTCAGCATCAACCGTAAACCCATGTTCAGGGGCTGGAAAAACACCCATTTCTACTTCTTCTTTGTAAGCAGTTAGAGCATCCATAATTATCGGTTCCAAATTAGCAAACTTTTTTACAAATTTAGGAATATGACCTTTTAGGAAACCTAACATATCATTTATGACTAGGACTTGACCATCACAATAAGGCCCCGCCCCAATACCTATAGTCGGAATATCCACTTCCTCTGTAACTCTTTTGGCTAAAGGAGTAGGCACACATTCTAAAACTAAGGCAAAAACTCCAGCCTCAGCCATAGCCCTTGCATCTTCAATCAACTTACGGGCAGTTGCTTCATCCTTACCTTGGACTTTAAAACCACCGAATTGATTAACCGATTGGGGGGTTAAACCAATATGCCCCATTACGGGAATTTGAGCATCTAGGATGGCCTTAACTGTGTCAACCCTCTCCGTACCACCTTCAAGCTTAACTGCTTCTGCCCCACCCTCTTGAATAATGCGACCTGCATTGCGTACCGCTTCTTGTGTAGAGATATGGTAAGAAAGAAAAGGCATATCCCCAACTACCATAGTATTATTAACTGCCCTGACTACTGCCCTAGTATGATGTATTATATCATCCATAGTAACAGCCAGAGTATTATTATATCCTAAAACTACATTACCCATAGAATCGCCGACTAAAATCATATCAATACCTGCAGCTTCAACTAATGAAGCCATAGGAAAATCATAGGAAGTTAGCATGGTAATCTTCTCTTTTTTTAGTTTTTTATCTTTGATAACTGCAGTTGTAACTTTACCCATCATCAGGCTCCTTTCTAAAACCAAGCAGGATTATACTAACTATCCAGCTGTAGCTATACGAGATAATTCCTTAATAAACACTTGCTGGAATTCATCCATAACTTGATTGTCAATAGTACCTTTTTGTACTGCGATTTGGGCTGTGTAAAATCCTAGCCAACTATAAAGCTTCATAAGTTCGGGAGCCATTTCTTCTAAGCTATTAAGGTGTTTAATGATAGTTCCTAAGTCACCTCTAGCAATAGGACCTGTCAAAGCTTTTGGTATCCCAATATTTTCAATGTTATTTATGGTACCTACGATTAAAGGCATTAAGGCCTTAGTTGCCATATTCCTAGGAATACCAGTTGATTCGAGTAATTTTACGCCAAAATCTATCAGTGTGACTAAATAATTAGATACTACACAAGCACCCGCATGATAAAGAGGTTTTGATTTCCTATTAATAAAGAAATATTCTCCATCTAAAGTCTCCACAATGCAAACCGCCACATCATAAGCGTCTTTATCCCCTTCAATGCTAAATACTGATCTAGGTAGGTTTTCTATAGCCCGTTCCAGATTAGCAAAAGCTTGAATAGGATGCACAGATAGTACATAAGCACCAAATGCCTTAGCCTCATCCAGTATTTCTGATGATTGAGCTCCACTCATGTGGACTATTACTTGTCCTTTATGAAAAGCTTGCAAAGCCGTTAATTCATCTACTACTTCTTTTATTGCCGAATCTGAAGTAGTAATAAACAAAATATCTGCCGAGCGAGAAACTTCCTGAGGTGATGTATGAGCAGTACATCCTATCCGTTCCACAAGTTGCACAGTAGATTCGGATTTAACATCATATGCACCCGTAACCTCATAGCCTTTTTCGTTGAGTACCACCCCAATAGCTGTCCCTACTACTCCCGCCCCAATAATGCCAATTCTTTTTTTCATTATGCAAAACCCCCCTTACTGAAATAGGGAAAATCCTTAAAGCAACATACATCCTCAACCGTCTCGTTCATATTATGATACAAGCGGACTTTTGGAAAATACTTGGCGGGAAACTCTGATTATAACCTCTTTATTATATTATCTTCTCCTTCTCGGTCTAAAACTTTACTCAACACCTCCTGAATATGAGCACCATCATCAGGAAAAACCAAGTCCGGGTTAAGTTCCATTAATGGCACAAGTACAAACAACCTTTGCTTCATGTGTGGATGAGGAACCACTAATTCCTCGGTATGGATTATCTTATCTCCATACAACAAAATGTCAATATCTATTATACGAGGACCCCATCTTCCGTTATCTTGGCGGCCCATTTTCATTTCAATATTTTGTAAATTCTCCAGCAGTCTCTCCGCAGATAAGCTAGTCATAATTTTTATTACCATATTAATAAAATCTGCCTGTTCCAGCTTACCCCAAGGCTTAGTAATGTAAAAAGAAGAAACCGCCCTAAGCTCAGTTTTGGCTATTTTGCCAATTTCTATAATAGCCTCTTCCAAATAAGCTTTTTTATCACCTATATTTGAACCTAAACTTAAATAAACTTCTATTATCAATATGTTCCATCCTCTAAATTAGCATATCCATTATACTAGGGCAAGTATATTTCGTCTAAACTTTTAGATAAGTTAAAAATTATTAGTCATTATGTTATTTTTTACGAAATATTTCTACGGCAAAATAATCAAAATCACCCTTAACAGGGGCATTAGGCTTATATACTACCACCTTAACATTAAGTATGGGGTATTTCGCCAGAATATAATCAGCAATATAGCCCGCTAATTTTTCTATTAAATTGAAATTATTATTTTCTACAATATCTTTCACATCAAGATATACATCAGCATAATTTATAGTATCCGCTATATCATCTGTTTCACTAGCTAGGCTTAAATCTACAGCCATAATAATATCTATTTTAAATAATTGGGGTTTAACTTTTTCCTCGGCTAATACCCCATGATATGCTCTAAATTCTAGACCTTTAAGAATAATATTATCCATTTTCCCTCATCACCGCATCAGTCATTACGGCTATTTTTTTAGATTCTTTTACATCATGTACTCGTATAATATTGGCTCCGTTCATAATACCTAAGCTGGCGATAGCCAAGCTACCTTCTAATCTATCATCTACCTCAGAGTTAAGTGTTTTACCTATAAAGGATTTACGCGAAGCACCTAATACAATAGGATAGCCTAAGCTTTTTAGTTCCCAAAGCCTTTTAATTATAATACGATTTTCCACCACAGTCTTACCAAAGCCAATCCCTGGATCAAGCATAATTTGCTTCTTATCCATCCCCGCCTTAATAGCTTCATCAACAGACGAATACAATTCCTCTACGATATTAGAAATTAAGTCATCATAAGGTTCATTCGTCCTTAACTGCATACGGTTATGCATCAGGATAACGGGAGCCTTTTTCTCTACTAAAAGGGGTAAAAGTTCCGTATCAAGCTGTAAGCTGCCAATATCATTAATAATATGAGCACCCTTTTCCAGACAAGCCTTTGCAACGCATCCCCGAAAAGTATCTATGGAAATAATAATATCTTCATCTGCTAAGGCCTCTACTATGGGTAATACTCTAGATAGCTCAATGTCTTCTGCCACCATATTAGAGTTAGGGCGTGAAGAAGCACCTCCGATATCAATAATATCAGCACCCTCCTCTATCATCTGCCTAGCTCTATTAATAGCTACGGTAGGATTATAATAATCTCCTCCATCAGAAAAAGAGTCTGGGGTTACATTTAATATGCCCATAATTAGAGTTCTACTTCCCACTTCCAAACTCCTACCTTGGGCTAGCAAAATAGGGTAAAAGTCCTGCTCCAAATTATTTAGTATTGATTCTATTTCCTCGGCTAGCAATTTTAAGTTAAAGGGCTGCAAGCTTAATTTCTTAATTAAGAGGCGATATTGCTTGAGCGTACCCATTAAAAGTACATCAGTGTAGCCTTCGGCAAATAAAGACTGCTTATTTACCGCTGCTTCGCCACCCTTAGCCAACATTTCCTGCTTAATTATATTAGCCACAAACGAGCGAATATTTTTTAGCTTAATAATACGATAGACCGCTTTTGGTCCCATATAAGCTATAGCTTTATCATCTGAGCCAATTATCTTGATAATATCTTGAGCCTCAGTTAAATTATTAACTAACACTGCATGATGTCCTGTCATTATATAATACCCCTTAACCTTAAGCCATAACTAATACTCAAAAGTCGAAGTATTAATTTCTTGTTTTTCTAGTTTAGGACAGTCTTTTCTATATATACAATTAATGCAAATTCTCGCTAGATTATCTGCCCGATATATTCTTTCACCTAAAAAGCTCATATCCATACTAAGATTACGATGTTCGTAAATAGCTCTAGCTATTATTTCTACCTCATTGGGATTAAAAAACACTTGGGGTAATATATCCCTGGCTAATTTAGCCCCAAAAGATGAATGGTCAATGCCTGTCCTATATTCTTTCCACTTACCTATATCATGTAATAGGCCTGCAGCATATATCACCTCTTTGGCAGCTAACCTGCCTGATAAATTACTTTCCTTAATAAAAAAGTTAAGATCATTCTGTTCTAGAACTAAAATATAAGCTATTCTTGCTACATCTATATGGTGGGAAATATCGTGCCGACAAAACTTAGGCTCAGCCTCTTCGATTTCGTTATAATTCATATATTCCTGGTACAAAGGATTATTTAAAAGTAATTCAATTCTTCTCAAAATTATTCACCTCAAATAACAAAATGTTGTCCCTGTGGTACTATATTATATTAAACTAGATAAAGAAAAATCCTTCACAATATTAGGTTTATTTTAAAAGGTTGATTCCACCTAATATAAGTATAAGCTATTTTTCCTCTAATTTTATTTATAGCTACACATTTATTTTAATACAAAAAAGGCGAAGATACATCCTCGCCTTTAATAAATTATTTTTTCTAGTTCACATTTTTCATTTAGCATCTGGCAGCTTATGCCTGTTCTTCCTTCTCCACGACCGCTTCCCCTTGCATAATCTTTTTAAATTCATCGGCTTCCATAGTTTCTACTTCCATTAACCTAGCCGCAATAAAGTGTAGTTTTTCCATATTCTCATTAAGAATATCTTCTGCCTTTTTATAGCAAGTTTCCATATAGGTACTAGCTTCCTTATCTATAGCATAAGCAATAGCATCCGAATAATTACGGTGTTGTGATATATCACGACCTAAAAATACTTCTTCACTTTTTTGTCCGAAAGTCAAGGGCCCTAATTCCTCAGACATACCATATTCAGTAATCATTTTCCGTACAATACCACTGGCTCGTTCTAAGTCATTTTGGGCACCAGTACTAATATCGTTTAAAATAAGAGCTTCAGCTACCCTACCACCTAGCAAGGTAGTAACCTCCTCTAGCAAATATGACCTCGTAATATAGTTCCTATCCTCCTCAGGCAATAATAAAGTATAACCACCAGCCCTACCCCGAGGGATAATAGAGATTTTATGCAACTTATCCATATTCGGTAAGAAGTAGCTAACTAGGGCATGTCCAGCTTCATGATATGCTACCAAACGCTTTTCCTTTTCAGATATCACCCGAGATTTCTTCTCAGGACCAGCGATAACTCTTTCAATCGCTTCCTCTAAGGCATCCATATTAATATTTTTTTCATTTCTTCTCGCTGCTAATAAGGCTGCTTCATTAACCATATTAGCTAAATCAGCACCCGTAAAACCAGGAGTTCTTTTAGCTAGAACAGCTAAGTCCACACCATCAGCTAAAGGTTTCCCTTTAATATGCACAGCTAAAATAGCTTCCCTACCCTTAACATCAGGTCTGTCAATTAAAATATGCCTATCAAAACGACCTGGGCGAAGCAAGGCAGGATCTAAAATATCAGGACGGTTAGTAGCAGCCATTACTATTATGCCTTCATTAGCACTGAATCCGTCCATTTCCACCAAAAGCTGGTTTAAAGTCTGCTCTCTTTCGTCATGACCCCCACCTAATCCAGCTCCACGCTGGCGACCTACTGCATCAATTTCATCTATAAATACTATACAAGGCGAATTCTTCTTAGCCTGTTCAAATAAATCTCTAACCCTAGCTGCACCTACCCCTACAAACATCTCAACAAAATCAGAACCACTTATCGAGAAAAAGGGTACTCCAGCTTCACCAGCTACCGCCTTAGCCATCAAGGTTTTCCCCGTACCAGGAGCCCCATATAATAAAACCCCTTTAGGTATTTTAGCACCCATTTCTGTAAACTTCTGCGGACTTTTTAAAAACTCTACTACTTCAGCCATCTCTTCTTTGGCCTCATCTGCCCCAGCTACATCGTCAAAGGTAACCTTAACCTCTTCACCAGTCATCAAGCGAGCCTTACTTTTGCCAAATTGCATCACACGATTACCTCCACCTTGAGTCTGGTTCATAATAAATATGAGAAAACCTATTAATAACAAAATAGGCAAGAGCGTACTAAGCAAGGACATATACCAAGGCGGAGGATCAACTGGCTTAGAATCATAACTTACCTTCTTATCCAAAAGAAGTGAAATAACTCCACTCTCTTTAGAAACGGTTGCCTTATAAACAGTATTATCCTTTAATTTCCCCGTAATAATATATACATTATCCCCTACTTCAACTTTAGCATCTGCTACCTGCCCAGCATTCACTTTATTAATAAAGTCTAACTCTGTTAATTCATTGATGTTATCCTGATTTCCAGGAAACATCTTCATTGCAGATAAAACTAACAAGACAATTAATACATATATAGCAATTGTTTTTAGGGCTTTGTCCAAATTTTTTCCTCCCCTTTATCTTAACGAATTTTCGTCGTCATATTTTAACATAAGCCTTTATCCTTTTCAATATTACCATTAAAGTGCCTAATATAGTTAAACAATTTAAAAATAATTAAGATAGCTCCTTAATGATTAAAATCCTAGAACTCTTATCATCAACCTTCACCAGATTAGATATACGATAACCTAAAACAACATAAATGTCATCATCTTGACTAGTAAGTAATGGTATCATATTTCGCTTATAATGGGGAATTTTTATATCGATAAAATAACTTTTTAATTTCTTACTTCCCTTTAAACCATAAGGGTAAAAAACATCTCCCGCTTTTCTGGAACGGAGATGTAGGGGCAACTTACATTTATCATAATCAATATAGGCTACACAATCATTAGTCACGAGCTGTTCTGGTGATACTATTTTGAATAAATACTTTTTACCTGTAGGCAGGCTCACAGTACTAGGAATGTTTAATAAATAATCAAAGTTTATTATTTCCCTTTCCTTAATGGAAAATACCAGTTCATCATATATCTTAGCCACATTAAGCTGCTTTTTTAAATGAATCATTTTTCTGGAGCCATCCTTAGACATCAAATCCAAAATCAGGCTTACATCTATCGCTTCCCAGCCCAATTCCCCTCTAAAAGTATTTAAAGTATGCAATATCACCCTTTTCTGTAGGGCAGTAGAAAGATGGGTTAAAAAAGGGATATTTAACACCACCGTATCCACCGTGCTTTTTATCAAAGCTTCATTATAAAGCATAAGTGCTTGATTTTCTAATTCCTCATTCTCTTCCCTAGCTATAATAGCCAGTTGGTTTAAGCTTTCCACAATATTAGGGTTATACTCTGATTTTAATAAAGGAATTAGTTCCTGACGAAGCTTATTTCTTAAATAAACTGGGTCAAAATTGCTTTTATCAATAAAATAAGGTATCCCCTCGGCCTTAAGATAGGCCTCTATTTCTAATTTGCTTACTACTAACAATGGCCTAATAATACCCTTATTATAAGGCATAATTCCCCGTAAGCCTTTTATGCCCGTACCTCTTAAGATATTAAGCAATACTGTTTCAGCATTATCATCCAAATGATGAGCCGTCGCAATTAAATCCGCATTTAGGCTATGCAAAAGCTGGTAAAAGAAACCATATCTAACTTCACGACCCATTTCCTCTATGGATTTTTTTGCCTCTTTAGCCAAGGAGGCTACATCGGCACTATGACTATAAAAGGGGATATTTAAATTATGACATAGCCTTCTTACTAAGGCTTCCTCCTCCGCAGCCTCCACCCTTAAACCATGATTTACATGGGCAACAGACAAAGTCAGATTATACTCATCTTTAATTTTTTGCATTACAAAAAGGAGTGCTATAGAATCTGGCCCTCCCGAAATACCTAATATAATATGATTGTCAGGCTTAATAAGCTGGTTATCAGCCATAAAATTTCTAACCTTATTTTCCATAGAATATAAATACCCTTTTTAAATAATCCTACCCTAAAATAAGGTTAAATAATACCCCTTAACCCTAGCCTAATGCGAAAAATTCAAATCAATATAGGAACAAATAACCGTCATATCATCAGCAGGTTGCCCAGAAGATAGGCTTAAGGCTTTATGCAAAATAGTATTAGCCACAATTTGAGGATCGGTTTCATCTAAACTAGCTAAAAAATCGACCACCCAAAAAGAATTACCCTCATCTTCTCTAAAAATTTCTAAGACCCCATCACTTACCATAACTACTAAATCGCGGGGCAATAAAAAGTTTTTTTCCATATTAATATCAACCTCATTTAAAATCCCCATAGGTAAAGAATTAGCTGTAATAACCCCTACTCGATTATCCCTTTTAATAAACGAAGGGGCACTTCCAATTTTAATAAAATCGACTTCCCCGCTATACAAATCGAAGATTAACATATCTAAGGTAGCAAAAGCTTCCTTATTCGACCTTAATAATAAAACCGAATTAATCGTCTTAAGGGCTACCTCCCGAGTAAAGCCACTACTAAGTAAAGACTCTAATAGACGGACAGCGGTCTGGCTTTCTAGCATAGCTTGTTCGCCTATACCCATCCCATCACTTAGGGCTATTAATTCCTTGCCTTCCTTCAAGGTAGCAATAGTAAAACTATCACCGCATATTTTCTCCTTCCCTACTTGGGCAGCCCCGCTATAGACCTTGTAAGTAAAAGCCCTAGTCAAAGTAAATTCACAAGGGCTTTTACCCCTAAAACGAGGACAGTCCTTAGTTAAGACTTCTAATTTTTCCTGCATAAGCGAAGACAATACCACCGCAAAATGCGATTCACAAGTTGCCCCAGACCCGCAAGATGTCGCTGTAACATTAAGGTAATAGTCATCTAGACCATTTTTAATCGGAGTAATATCAACAATATCATCTAAGCCTAATCTAGCACATCCCTTAAGCAAGCTTTCCCTAAGAGCAAAATCTATCGTAGTAGAAATATCAATATCATCAGCCAAACCCTTAATAACTTGGCTGACCCCTTTTAATTGGGTAGCTACTAAATCCTTTGTATCATTAAGCTTGCCTACCCAGTACTCATTTAAGCGTAAATTATCAAACAAATAATTAATATTACTGACCATCTCTCGCCCGTTAATACAGCGTCTTCTAAATTCAATGGGAGAATCCTCATATATTAAAACCCCGTTACTTTCTACCAGAGTAAATAAGTCTAAAATCTCTTGTGAAGTAGAATAACAATCCTCACCCCAACAACTTCCATAACGAGAACAATTTTCACAGAAATTATGCGAGATCTCCTCATACAAATAATTCAGATAGGAATTTTCACCCTTACTTATAGTGACATTGTCCTCTTCAACAAAAGTAGAACTTAATTCCTCAAAAACATTTGCTAACTTTTCCATCTTATTATAGGTCGTTTCCTTTAGCCTAGTATCTAGGCTATTAAAATTATCATTAGAAAGGCTACTAATCCCTCCCAAACTTTTAATAGGAAGTTGCTCTTTTAAAGAAGTCGGTAAGACAAAAAATATAATGCAAGCTATAGCCGTTTCCCATATCCCTATAATAGTAAGCTTAGTTTCTATGATAAATACAGATAAGGCTAAAGTCCCTAACATAAAGCCTATAATAACACCTAAGCGACCAAAAAACCTAAACAATCCCGCTAATAATCCTGAAATAGCATACATAGCCAAAGTAGGAGCAAAAAGATGCGAAGATATAGAAGGAATAATCCCCGCCATAACTCCTACCATAGTTCCGCCTCCACTTCCCCATATAAAAGCCGCCACCAATATACCCAGACGGCAAATAATACTGCCTAAGTTAAGTCCCCCCAAATAAAGTTCACTAAAACCTATTACAATCCCAATACCCAAAATTACAAAAGCCGCCATTTCTTCAAAAGAAAAATTGACCAAAGGAGTTCTTTTTTCCAAAACATCATAACTAACCATAAAAACAAAAGTAATAATGCCTGCAATCATAGCTTCAAAAACTATCACCATTTGTAAATATAGGTTAGTACCAAAAGCAATGCCCAAA
This sequence comes from Syntrophomonadaceae bacterium, assembly GCA_012518685.1. GTDB lineage: Bacteria > Bacillota > Syntrophomonadia > Syntrophomonadales > Syntrophomonadaceae > JAAYRQ01. Next base: position 11,347 of record JAAYRQ010000037.1, read on the forward strand.
ATAGTTTTAGCAATTATCAAAACCCCGACAGTTAATATAGGTAACCCCCACCACATCTTGGCAGAGGGAATTTTAATATAAGATAAAATTCCTACTAAAATTAATAATGTAATTAGGTTGCTAAATAAGAAAGTCCCCTGCAGCAAACTACTAAAACCTAAAATAGCAAAAACCGCTAATAGGATATTCTTTTTAAGATCTTGCTTCCCAAAGGCAGCTATATAGGCAAATATGAAGGGAAGTATTTCCTCTAATACTAAAGCTCTCGCTAGGATTAAGGCACCAAATCCTAAAATTATATTATAAATTGTGAAAACACTCGCAAATTCAGAATACCAGCTTAGATTAGGTCTAAACTTTTTAAAATTTACCTTTTCCAAAAGCTTCCCCTTAAGCTTATTAGTACTTCTAGTAGTCAAAGTCGTTTCATTTAATCTTTGATATGGATAGACCTCTACCTTTTCAAACATATTTATCCCCCCTAAAGTCTTGTCCAACAATTATAGCAATAGTTTGTGGTAAAATTTGTAACATAGGGGAGGATGCTTTAAAAATATTACCCCCAAATAATACTATTAAGAGGCGGTTAGCAACAGTTTATATAATAGTTCAACAAAAAATAAGCAAAAAAAAGGAGTTCACTCGAAAGTGTACTCCTTAAAACATCGTTTTCCATCTTATTAATTGGGAATTGCTACTTTATTACTAAAGTATCGGGGATAGGTTCTAAAAAATTATTTTTTCATAAATGCTAACCAGTAGAACATACCTACAAAGATTGCTCCACCTACTATATTACCTAGAGTAACAGGAATTAAGTTAGCAGTCATAAAATGCCCATAATTAAACATAGAACTTACTGCCTCCGGGCTCATAGCTAATTTTTCAGCAGCCGCAGCTGGTGCAGAACCAGCAACTTGGATACCCATAGGAATAAAGAACATATTAGCAACACTATGTTCAAATCCACTAGATACGAAAGCCATAATGGGGAAGAATATACCAAATATCTTACCTACTACATCTTTCGCTGCAAAAGCTAACCATACCGCCATACATACTAACCAGTTACAACAAATCCCACGCAGGAAGGCCTGTCCCCAAGTTAAGCTTAACTTACCTTTTGCTATAGCCGCCGCCTTAGCACCCATAGCACTCAAGCCCACTGTCCCCGTAACGGGGTCGGCCGCAGCCCAATATGCACCACCAAAGATAATGAAAACTAGTAGTACTGAACCAGCAAAGTTAGCAATCCAAACTACTACCCAGTTTTTTAATAGTCCGCCCCAAGTTGCATCTCCATTTAATACTGCAACCATACAGGCCATATTATTACCAGTAAAAAGTTCAGCTCCACCAATAACAACCATCATCAAGCCAACTGAGAAAACGGCCCCAAATAAGAATATTCCCATAGCCGTATCAGCATCGGGAGCAGCCCCTACTTTGGTAGCTAAGTTAGCCCCAAAGCCTATATAGGCACCTGCTAAAATCCCTAATACTATCATTTTAAATACAGACATCTCAGTTTTCGCTTTACCAGCATTATTAACCGCTACCGCAATTTCCGCTGGAGTTAGAAAATTCATTACATTCACTCCCCTTTAAAATTTCCCTGCTAAAATGCATTAATTATACAACCTTTTCCCCCTCTCCTTTTCCCTTTCCCAATTTTAAAGATAAAGCACATATAAAACTCAAGCTTATTCCCATACATTCGCTTGAGTTTTTAAACTATATTAGATTAATTTATTCCCCATATAAAACTTAGCATTAATAATAACATAATAAATCATGTTTTTTAATTCCTTTTTACTAGTATAATGTAAATATGCTCACTTATGATATAGAAAATCTTTGGCACCCATAATATTTGCTTATAATTTAATTCTACATAAATCGATTAATACCTTTGAGTATTTTTATTATATGAAAAAATATAATATATTGCATAACCTTAAGCTAGAAAGGAGGTGGGCAAAATGGCATTCATTACTGAACTTGTGCAAAACCTAGAAAATAACATTAAACAGTTTGAAGCAGATTTCCCCTCAACAGGTTTTGAAAAATCTGATTTAAAACAACACCCAGATATTACTTTACTAACTTGTGCAGATTCCCGTATGCCTGCTACTATTTTTGGACCAATTTTCAATCGAATATTTTCCGTAGAAAATATCGGAAACCAATATGAAAATAATGCGGGCTCAGTACTATATGGCTTACTACATCTCAAAACCCCATTATTAATTATTGCTGGGCATACTGATTGCGGGGCTATTAAAGGGGCATTATCGGACTTTTCCAATGAACCCCTTCCTATTAAACGAGAACTATCCTCCCTAAGAAATGTCTTAGAGGATATTAAGAAAACAACTACATTACCAACTTCAGAAGCAGAGGATATACAAATTACTAAGCTAGCCGAACTTAATCTCGATAGACAAATTAATAATGTATTAACTAATGAGGAAGTAAATTCATTAGTAACAGAAAATCAACTACTAATTCTAGGAGTTATGGCAGACTTGCATAACATCTATCAAAATGGCTATGGCAAAATTTATATTAGCAATTATAATGGTGTAAATAATATCGAAACGATTAAGTATAAGTTACCTAAAACATTTAACCAATCTAGAATTAAAAGGCTAAGCTAAAAATAAGGTGGTGATTACAAAAATCACCACCTTATTACTTATTTACATTAATTTATATCCAAGGTTAAAAGTGTCCCTTCCATTAAATCACTTTCACTTACTATCATCTCATCCTTACCTAGGATATCCATAATAACGAGCATTATTAAAGTCCCTTCAGTAATTATGTCCGCCCGTTCAGGCTGTAAACCAGCTAGGCTTTGTCTAATATTTATAGGCATTTCTTGGAGCTTTTTATATAATCCTTCTATATCATTACGGGTTAATGTATAACCATGTATTAACTGGCTATTATATTCTTCTAGTCCTTCCTTAATAGCTACTAAGGAAGTAGCCGTACCCCCTACAAATACTAAAGGATTATTGCTAAACTCTGCTTTTTTATTAAAGAGTATTTTAAAAGCCTCTCTGATATCAGATGATGAATAATTGTTTGTTCCCACCCGTACAGCCCCTATAGGCACAGAAAGGAAAAATGTATTCTCATAAATTACTTCTGTACTGCCTCCGCCTAGGTCGATTACTAGTGGAGACATTTCAAGCTTGAGGCTGTTCCTTACACCTAAATAACTTAAATAAGCTTCTTCCTCTCCACTAATTACTTCTACATTTATATTACATTTATCCTTAACTAACTGCAAAAAAGCCTCCTGATTACTGGCTTCCCTAACCGCACTAGTAGCAATAGCCCTATAAGTTTTGACTAGATGATTTTCCATAACTTCCTTAAACTGATCAAGGGCTAGAATAGTCTTATCCATAGCTTTGGGGCTTAATTGTAAGTTTGCTATATTATCCCCTAATCTAGTCGTAATTAAATTACGATAAACGGGTGTAATATCATGATTAGTAAGATTAGCAATAAGTAGGCGACACGAATTAGTACCTATGTCTATAACCGCCGCTTTCATAAATATCTCCTTTTAAGCAATAATAAAAAGCACTCCTATAAAATATATTAGGAAGTGCTCTTATTTTATCAATTATATCTATTCCGTTTTCTGGGTTCGATACGATTTTTCAAAGGTTGCATCCTTTCATCACTTTCCTTGAGAAATTTCGCAATCTTATCGTCTAAGCTTACTGGGGTATTGCTTTTACCAGAACCGCGACTATAATCAGAAGCATGTGATGTTACATTCCGATTAACAGGATTACTAGGTCTAGGCTGTGGCTTAGGTGCTATTGGGGTAGCCGCTTGTTTTATAGACAAACCTATTTTCTTGCCTGCTACATTAAGTACCTTTACCTTAACACTGTCACCTTCATTAATAAAATCCTTCACATCTTTTACATAAGTATCAGCTATTTCCGATATATGCACCAATCCAACTACTCCGCCTTCCAGCTCGATAAAGGCTCCGAATTTTGTAATTCCCTGGACTTTACCTTCAATTACTTCACCAGGAACAATATTAGTCTGTTCAGTAGGCATAAAAACTAAGATCCCCCTCAAAATATACTAGCTTAATTGTATTAGATGGCAGATAAGTAGTCAACCTAAACATTATTAATATAGCTAGTTATTTAGTAGGGATTACAGGGATTAGCATTTGTTCGCCTTCCTTCACCATGCCTAATTGCTCCCTAGCTATACGCTCTATATTTTCCATAGAATTAGCTTCCTCTAATTGAATAGTTAATAATTCATGTTTTTCTACTAAGATAACTTTCTGCTCTTCCAGCCCTTGCTTACGACTAGAAAGTTCCATAATTGTTTTAACTCTAGGCATTATCGTAATTATTAAACATAGACTAATTAATAAAGCTAGCAAAAGCCTAAAACCCTTTTTATTAATCATCTTCTGTATCCTCCCCACCTAGAATGCCCAAAGTATCACCAGGAAGTATTATAACTACTTCATATCCTTTAGTACGGGCACGACTGTATAAGGTAGCCACTGTACTAGCACTTAGTTTTAAGGTCTTGGCTATCTCATTAGAAGATTTGCCCATTTCCTTAAGTGCCACTACCTGTCTTTCCCTAAAGCTAAGTTTTTCTACTCCCCGAATTTCTATTTTCATAATTAGCCAACACTCTTATCCACAATTTATCCACAATATGTGGACAATTCAATTACATAATAATTATTCGAGAAGCATCTTAAAAATCCTTCTTTTTAAAAATTATTTATCCTTCATCATCTGAAGGAGGCGGGGGCTTCTGCTTAAAGACCCACAGCTTTTTAAAAATTCTTTTGACTAAGCCACCAAGCTTTTTAAGACTATTAACCAATAGTCTTACTCCTTTTAAAACTGTGTTAGTTGTAGTTTCTACAAAAGCCTTTAAAGGTTTAAGAAAATAATAATAATAAACAAAAAGCCCTAAAACTAAGGCGATAAGTACATATAAACGCATCTCACCTTGATTTATCCACAACATAGCTAAAAAAACTAGACAAATCATTACTATCCATATAAAAAAATCTAAAACATACAAAGGGTACTTACTTACCCTAATTCTAGTAATAGTAAATTGATAATAATGAAAAACAAAGCCAGCTAAAATTCCTAAAACAAAAGTGAGAAAAAAATCCTTACCTTGGATAAGCAAATCAGACAATAGCTGTTCCCCCTAAATAATTTGACCTTATTATTTCTTATTACAAAATGACTAGCAAAACTATTTTAAAAGTCGGCTTAGTACATTTTTGCTTTTTGTTTTAAGGTCAACTCCTACAGCTTTATATTCCATAGAATTTATCTCACCTTCCAGTGCTACTTTACCTTCCTCCAGATTAAGCATAGTAATATGCAAGTTTTCCCCGATTATAAAAAGATGGCCTAGCTTGGTTTCTAAGATAATTTCATTATCATCAAAAGTATTCACACTATTAACCCCTGTAAGTTCCATAACATTACGATTATCTAACATCATAGTATGTTCTGACATATAAAATCCCTCCCCTTAAAATACTTTTTATATTAAGCAGTTATATAAGAATATGCTTTTAGGGGATAGATTTATGCTTAAACTAGGACATAAAACAAAAAAGCTCCCGAATTCTCGGAAGCAATATTGTTATTCTATTATTCGATATAAGCTTTCAGCTTCGTTAGCCCGTACATTTTCCTTAACTTCTAACACTTCGTAACTATTTTTCCTATCCCCTACTTGAATAGTTATGATATCACCTATTTTAACTATGGTCGCAGGTTTAGCTATCTTATCATTGACTAAAACCCGACCATTTTCCGCAAAATCACGGGCTAGGGTGCGTCTTTTTACAATCCTCGATACCTTAAGATATTTGTCTAGTCGCATTTTTCCTAAACAACTGCTTCTTTTAATGCTTTGCCAGCCTTGAAAGCAGGTACCTTAGTAGCGGCTATAGTTATTTCTTCACCTGTTTGAGGATTCCTGCCTTTACGCTCTTGTCTGTCCCTAACTTCAAAAGTCCCAAAACCTATGAGCTGCACCTTATCCCCAGATTTAAGAGCACCTTCCACCGAAGAAAAGAAAGCATTAACTACTTTGTCAACATCTTTTTTAGTCATTCCTGTTTTAGAGGCTACTTCACTAACTAAATCAGTTTTATTCATAATATCGACTCCTTTTCGCTTATGGTATATAATGGCTATTCGACCTTATAAAGATTTTTCCTGCTTTTTTTAAGAAATAATTATTAATAGTGCCGTATATCATAATAGATTATAGACCTTTTGCCTTAGCTTCATTCCATAGTTTATCTAAGCCAGCTAAAGAATAATCTTTGAAATCTTGACCTCTATCTATTATCTTTTGTTCCACATAATTAAAACGGCGTATGAATTTATCATTACTAAGCTGTAAAGCGTTTTCAGGTTCTATATTATTAAGCCGAGCAATATTAGCTAAGGCAAAAAACATATCCCCCATTTCTTCATTTAACTCCTCCTCATTTTGGGCAAGCTTGAATTCTTCCACTTCCTCTTTAAACTTATCTATAGCACCTAGGGCATTAGGCCAGTCAAACCCTACCCTAGCCGCTTTTTCTTGTAGTTTTAAGGACCTTAACAAAGCTGGCATAAAATCAGGTATATTATCAAGTAATAGTTTTTTACCCTCTTGCTTTTTAAAACCTTCCCACTTGTCCATAACATCATCACTAGTTTGCAAATCCATTTCCCCAAAGACATGAGGATGGCGATTAATCATTTTTTGGCTAATAGTATCAACTACATCATCTAAAGTAAAGTGACCAGCCCGCTCAGCTAGGGCAGCATGGAAGACTACTTGTAATAGTAAGTCTCCCAATTCTTCTTGCAATTTATGCATATCTTTTTCTTTGATAGCTTCTACTACTTCATAACTTTCTTCTATTAGATAGCGAACTAAGGATTGATGAGTCTGTTCCTTATCCCAAGGACAACCATTTTCCCCCAGTAGCTCGTCCATTACCTCTACTAACTTTTGCATTAAAAAACCTCCTACCAGCATAAAATTTTTCCTCAAGCTAATAATACTCTTTCTAAGCCCTAGCTATGTGTCCTGAACTTCCCGCCTATGTCATCCTGAACTTCTCGCTTATGTCATCCTGAACTTCCCGCCTATGTCATCCTGAACTTCCCGCCTATGTCATCCTGAACGAAGTGAAGGATCTTTCCCCCTAAGTCCAGTAGGACAGAATTCATTCCCCACCCTATCAAATGTCAGAATGACATCAAGAAAGCTTTACTTAAATTACGGAAGGTATGAATATTAAAGTAACTAGTTGACGAAGTAGAATAGCCCTACACACCCTTTAATATCCTCTTAATCATATTAATATCAAATTCTTTTACTAAGACTAATAAGATACCATATACCCCTACCCCTACACTTATCGCTAAGACAGTTGCTAAATATGATTTAATGTCAGAAGCAACCATAAAATTATAGGCTATTCTAGTAGCAATCCCCATTAAAATAGTTATGGCAGTTATTTTGATTAATCGTATATATTCATACTCAACTCGGGTAAGTTTTTTAAGCATTATAATATTTAATAAAGAACCAATGGTAAAAGCGATTACCGTACCTATAGCAGCACCTTTGATATTTAAAATCGGAACACTAGTCAAAGTATAGTTAAAAAACACCTTTAAAATCCCCGTGACTATCAGATGCCGCATGGCTATTTCAGGTCTGCCTATGCCCTGCAAGCCCGCACTAGATAGCTGAAAAGCTGCTAAAGCAACACAAGAAAAAGCTAAAGGTTCCAGGGCAAAGCCTGCTTCAGGAGCCCCATATAAGAGGTCACAGATTGGATAAGCTAATACATAAAGGCCTGCTGCACTAGGTAAGGAGATTATCATACCTGCCCTAAAGCCATAGTTTAATCGCTCATTTAATAATTGATGATGCTTCTTAGTTAAAGCCTCAGATATGGCTGGCACTAAGCTAGTAGCAATAGATATGGTAAATATAGTAGGCAGACTGATTAAGACTGCTGCCATACCAGATAATTGACCATACAAGGCTGTCGCATTAGAAGTAGAGTAACCAATATCCATTAACCTGCTAGGTACTATAACTGCATCTAACATCTGTACCAAAGGTAAGACCACAGCCCCAAAAGATACAGGAATAGCTAGTTTTATCATATCCTTAGCTAGGGTAACCGAACTAGTCCCAGAATATATTAATTCCCTGCCCTTAATACCCTCAGTTTTTTTAAATTTATAATAATAAATAGTCAAGACAATAAGACCGACCAGCCCTCCTACCACTGCCCCAAAGGTAGCACCCGCTGCAGCAAATTCTAAACCTAGAGGGAACAATAAATAAGCCAGAATTAATACGGCTGTAACCCGAAATAGCTGTTCTATTACTTGGGAAACCGCCGTAGGCATCATAGTTTGATAACCTTGAAAATAGCCCCTAAAAACAGACATTAATCCTGCAAAAAATATGGCAGGAGCTACTGCCAGTATAGGATAGTAGGCTTGTTCATTTTTTAATACATAGGTCGCCAAAAAATGGGCTGATTGCATTACCAAGATAGTTAATACTAAGCCAAATATAAAAAGCACTAATAATGATATTTTAAATATTTTCTTACTATCGCCAGTAAAGCCTTGGGTTTCTTTGCGAGCTACTAAAATAGAAATAGCTACTGGAACACCTGCTGTAGCTAAGGCTAGAATAGTAGTATATATAGGATAGGCCATTTGATATAGACCAATACCTTCATCACCAATTAACCTAGCAAGTGGTATGCGGTATAAGGCTCCTAATATTTTACTTATTGCCCCAGCCACACTAAGAATTACGGCTCCTTTAAGAAAATTTTGTGTACTATTATTCATTATGGTCCTCCCATTTGCTAAAGGTATATTATACCACAATCATAATACCTAAAAAACAAAAAGCGATCTTATTAAAAGATAAGACCGCTATTTTTAAAAAAATATTTTACTATCTTACTCTTCCATCTGTTTAGCCAAAAAGCCTGCAGCGGTTTCAGCTAACTTAATTTCCATATCACCTAGTTTCACATTAGCTTCCTTACTTAATATTATTACTGAACCTATAGTATCACCTTGGCTAATAATAGGGGCTATTACTTGGGATTTTACGCTGTACTCCCGTCCATCACTTTCAATGACATGCATATTCTCATCATCAAGGTCTGTAATTTCCTGCATAATTAGGGTATTGCGTTCCTCAAAAGCTCTTTCCACAGCATTACCAATAGGTTTACCCATAAACTCCCGCTTATTAGAACCTGCTACAGCAATCACCACATCACGATCAGCTATAATAGAAATATGCCCCGTAGTCTCATGTAGTGCGTCTGCATATTCTTTAGCGAAATCCCCCAATTCCCCAATAGGAGAATATTTTTTTAATATAACTTCACCTTCACGGTCCACAAAAATCTCCAGAGGGTCACCCTCACGAATCCGAAGAGTTCTACGAATTTCTTTGGGAATAACTACTCTACCTAAATCATCAATTCTGCGTACAATTCCTGTTGCTTTCATTAACTTTCTATCCCTCCTTTTCTTGAAGAAATGAATATTATGTTTCTTTTCTCATTGATAGTATATAACTCAAAATCCCCTTTTATTCACTTTTTACCATCAAAACTTTTAGAAAAATAATTACTTCTATATTATGTAGCAATTAAAATACTTATGTATATTTTTACTAATATTAATATTAAGTTTGGTTAAAACTAGGCTTATCTTTTATTATTTAGGGGTGATTTATAACTTGTATCGCATTTCTAATTTTCAGATATTTTGTTTTATGATTATATTAGTAGGACCAGTAGCCTTTTTAGAACAACCAGGACGAGTAATTTCTATAGCTGCACAAAATGCTTGGCTAACAAGCCTAGCCGCTTTATTTTCTGGGGCACTTATAATCTTAATGTTTAGTTTTATAATAAAAAAAAGTGAGAATCCTTTTCCTTACTTATTAGAAGAACATTTCGGCATAATAATAGGTAAGTTTTTAAGTCTTATTTATTTGCTAGTATTTCTATTCATTACCAGCTACACCCTAGCCTTATTTGTAAACTTCATCACCAATAATGTCCTACCCGATACTCCGATTAGCATTTTAATAGGAGGCCTGCTTTTTGTAGGCTATATAATTATAAAAAGTGGCTTAGAAAGTTTTGCCAGACTCTGTGAAATAATCGTATATATAGGCTTGCCTTTTTCCTTTTTAATTATATTTTTAGGCTCTTTTCAAACTCCCGATATAGCCCGTCTCTTACCGATTGGCTATATAAGTGTAAAGGATTTTTCTCTAGCACTTGTTTCTAATACCTCAGTTTTAGGCAGACTCTTTCCTTTATTAACCTTTGCTTATTTTGCTAATAATACAGCAAAACTTAATTCCGTTTTATTTAAGGTACTCCTTACCTATATAACCTTAATGACGGCTACGGTATTAGCCATCATTGTAGTATTTGGTGCTAATACTGTTGACATATTAGCTTTTCCCATCTTCTCATTAGTTCGTTTAATAGATATTAGTGAATTTATAAATAATGTTGATATTGTTTTTATCGGTATATGGGTACTTGGCATTGTCGGGGCATTGACTATTTTTTGGTTTTTAGCTTGTTTCGTTAGTCAGTATATTTTTAACTTGAAGGAATTTGATTTCTTAGCCGCACCTTTTAGCCTAATTATTGCTACCACCTCTTTATTAATGAGTCAAAATATTATCATCCTTAATATAATTACCAAACATTTAGTAATCTATATTTATGTATTACTTTTTATCCTAATACCTTTTTTTATCTTTCTTAAATCATTATTTTATTCTCGTGTATAAAGCTGGGACTTAAAGTTTAAACTATTTTTAGCTTTTATTAATATCCTTAGTTAGTAATTAATAGGAGGACTAATATTGAAATATTTAACTACTAGAAAATATGCCAAACAAAGTGTCCCCCCTATCCCAGACCGACATCTAGTTACCCAAGATTTAACCGTTAATTTGGCAGATAACTTAGCTAACTTAAACGAATTGTTAGAATCTTGTTATGACATAGTTATAAAAGAATTTAAGATTGCTACAAATCCTAGTATTAATGCTAGTATTCTATTTTTTGATGGCCTAGTTGACCGAGTTACTATAGAATTTAATGTTTTAAAACCCTTGATGTTTGGTCTAGAAGAAGTATCTTTAAAGGATCTTTCTAGTTATGAAAGCAAAAATGTTTTTAATATAATTAAAGAGCGTATTTTATCTGTATCAGAATTAGAGACAGTCCATAACTTGCAAGATGTTATACACCACATTAGTTCTGGTGATACGATAATACTCATTGATGGTTATGCCACCGCCTTAGTGGCAGGCACGCGTACTTGGCAATCTCGAAATATAGATACTCCAGAAAATGAAATCGTTATATTTGGTCCTAAGGAAGGTTTTACCGAAACTCTACTTTTTAATACGGCCGCATTGCGGAGAAGGATTAAGTCAACAAGTTTTAAAATGGAAGCCTTTGTAATGGGACGAATTACTAAAACCGATGTAGTCTTGTGCTATATCGAAAATATTGCACCCTATGGGCTGGTCAATGAAATTAAAAGCCGATTAGACAAAATCGATATAGATGGCATATTAGATACGGGCTATCTAAAAGAGTTAATTACTGATGAAAGAAAATCAGTCTTTACCCAAATAGAACATACTGAAAAGCCTGATCGGGTATGTGCCCATTTGCTAGAAGGACGAATCTGTATCTTAGTAGATGGCTCTCCCATGGCCATGGTAATGCCGATTACCTTCCCCCAATATTTAATTGCCTCTGAAGATTATTATACCCATTATATACCTGCTAGTTTTTTTCGCTTGCTAAGGTTTTTTGCCCTTTTTATCGCCTTACTACTGCCTTCGCTTTATGTAGCAGTAATTACTTTTCACCATGAAATGATCCCTACTTCTTTATATTTGACTATTGCCGCAACTAGACAAGGGGTTCCCTTTCCACCTTTTATCGAAGCACTACTGCTAGAAGTCACTTTTGAAATGCTACGAGAAGCTGGTCTTAGGTTGCCTAGGGCAGTCGGCCCTGCAGTAAGTATTGTTGGAGCCTTAATAATAGGAGATGCCGCCGTTAGGGCAGGCTTAGTGTCAACCCCCATAGTTGTAGTAGTGGCATTTACTGGGATAGCCTCCTTTGTTACCCCAGCCTATAATGCGGGTATTGTAGTAAGACTTTCTAGGTTTGCCTTTTTGTTTTCGGCTGCTATATTGGGATTTTTAGGGATTATGATAACTTTTATAATCTTCATAACTCGAATGGTTTCTATAAGCAGTTTTGGTCAACCCTACCTATCGCCTATTGCCCCCTTAAATTTAGCCCAGTTAAGCGATATTATTATCAGGCGGCCTTGGTTTATGAATGTTAAAAGACCCTATATGGATGGCATGGAAAACCAAAGGCGTGCGAAAATGCCCCATGAAAATAGAGGTGATGGTGAATAATGAATAAATCGTTTTTTTTAAGTTCCTTAATTTTACTTATTTTCCTAAGTGGTTGCCAATCCCTAGATGTCAACGAAACTTCGGTCGCTATTGGACTAGGATTAGATTGGGAGGCTAGTCAAAACCAGTTTCGCTTTAGTGCCCAACTTGCTAAGCCTATTGCGGCTGGAGGTGAAAGCAGCGAAGATGATGAAGATGCCTTTATTGTCGTATCGGAAACAGGTGAAACAGCTTTTCTAGCCGCCCGTAATCTTACCCTGATTTTACCTAGGTTCCCCTTATGGCCTCATGCTAGTACAGCTATTTTAGGAGAAAATATTGCTCAAAAGGATGCGGCTTTATATATAGATTCCTTAGTAAGAAATCCTAATATTAGAAAAAATGTCGGGCTGGTGGTCTGTACAGGTACTACTCCCGAACAGTTAATGCAAGTAAAAACTCCCTTAGAACCCCTTTCTGCTTTAGGCATTACTAAAATCATTGATATTCAGCAAAGGCTACTCGGTATTTATGCTCCTATTACCATAGGAGAATTTACTTATAAACTATCTACTCCAGGTATTGAACCCCTAGTTCCAATAGCCACTGTAGTAAAAACAGAAGATAGTGAAGTAATAAAGATTGACGGTTCGGCAGCATTTTCAGAAAGAAGAATGGTGGGAAAACTTAATGAAAAGGAAAGTCGCGGTTATCATTGGCTAGTAGAAGATTTACAGGCAGGAGGAATCATTACTATTCCTAGCCCAGATAACCCCCAGAAATTTGTAACCTTAGAAATAATAAAAACCCAGGCCAAAGTAAAACCCTGTATCAATGATAAGGGAGAAATAATTATTAATATTAAGCTAACTGCAGATGGTAATTTCTATGAACAGCAAACTACCGAGCAGTTACTTAACCTTAAGAATTTCAAAACTATGGAAAAAATAGCTGCCGAAGAAATAGAAAAAGAAATAGCCCAAGCTATAATTCGTGCCCAAGAATTAAATAGTGATATTTTTGGTTTTGGACAAAATTTAAGTAAATGTAACCCTAAAGCTTGGCGAAAAATAGAAGATAATTGGTATCATTATTTTTCTGATATCAAAACCAATATTGAGGTAGATTTCAGATTAAGAAGAAGTTACTTGACTAATAGCTCCTTTAAATTTAGTTAAATAAGGATGGTTAAATAATGATTTTTATTTTAATTGGTATTTTTCTTTTAATGATAGGGGTGGAATTGCCACACCTGATTAAAAATAAATTCTACAAAGAAATAGGGGTTTTTTTAGGATTTCTTACTATAGGCATAATCCTATCTTTGCTCAATTTTTATAATATAGCATTTACGAACCCTTTTGAAAGTCTAGCTTACATCTTAGAAAAACGCTCATAGGAGTATTTGGAATGAGAAAAAAAATTATTAATAGCTGCTTAATTATATTATTAATCCTTAGTTCTGGATGTTGGAGTAGCCTTAACATTAATGATACGGCTGTTTGTTCAGGACTAGGGGTTGATATAACCGATACAGGAAAAATATCCGTTATGGTACAAATCAATAAATCAGTTAATCCCCAAAATGAGGAGGGTAAACTTACCGAAGGGGCCTTTGTAGTTGTTTCTGGTTCAGGAGATAGCATCACTGAAGCTAGCCGTAAGGTTACCTTAAGCTTACCTAGAATGCCGATATGGTCGCATGCTGACCTATTTTTATTAGGAGAAAATCTAGTCACCGAAGATCTGAGTATATTATATGATTTTTTATTTAGGAACCGTAACATTAGGAAAAGTTCCTATGCCTTAGTAGCTAACAAAGCTTCCTTAGGAAAGATATATAATTCAGATTGTCCTATGGCACTATGTTCTGCCCGCGGGATTTTAAAAATACTCTTTTCCCAAGAGAAAAATTTAGGCATATACCTGCCTGTAACTATTAAGGACTTTTTTATTATGGCCTCCACCCCAGGAATTGATCCATTTTTACCTATGGTAACTGTACGCAAGGATTTGGAAGATAAAGATATTCTAACCTTAGATGGTACGGCAATTTTTAAGAATAATAAAATGGTAGGCGATCTAAACGAAACAGAAAGCAGAGGTTTATATTGGCTTAATACTAAAACTGCTGGTTCTTGCATCGTAGTTACCTTGTCGGATAATCCTGAAAATAAGGTTAGTTTACAAGCTTGTAAAATTAATAGCAAAATTCGTCCCCGCATAAAAGATAATGAACTGGTTATGGATATTACTTGTAATGTCGATTTTAATATTACCGAAATTATCGGTATAGTCGATGAGGAAGATGAAGAATTAATGGTAAAAATCCAAAATGCCGCCAATAAAAAAGTCGCTAGTCATATCCGACAAGCTGTGGCTAAGGGTCAAAAGGCTAATAGTGACTTTTTAGGTTTTGGTCTTAGCATATCCCGTTATCAACCTAAACTATGGGAAAATATTGAGGATGATTGGGAAAATAGATTCCCCAGTGTAAGAACTAATATAGAAGTAAAATCTAACTTGCTAAGAAGCAACTTAATTTTCAATGATGTTTTCCTCGTTAATAAAAAAGGAGGGAAACCATGATTATTATAATATTAATATTTTTTGTCATTCTGTCTATTATTTTTTCTATTTATCCTCTATATAAAAATGGCGATACCTTAGAATTAATAGTAGTTTTCGTAATCCTAACCTTATCTTGCATTTATGGCACACAATTTTATCTGGATACTTATATCTTGCCTAACCCTAATATTTTGATAGATAAGTTGGAATTTCTCGCCAAAGCTATGGAAAGTTATTTTGAAATATAAAAATAGGAGTATAAAAAATGAATGTAATTTATAGCCGACAATTTGCCTTTGTAGTATTTTTATATGTCCTAGGTAGTGCTTTTCTAAATGTGCCCGAAAGTGTTATTGGTAAGGATGTATATATCTCTACTGCTTTGGCTTCTTTAATAGGCCTAGGGATACTACATATTACCATCAAGTTACAAGGTATGTATCCTCAATTAAATATAATACAAATAGCGGAATTGGTCTTAGGCAAAATCGCAGGCAAAATCCTTAACCTTTTTTATATCTGGACTCTATTTATGTTGGCCATCCTCATCTTATTTGATATAGTGCTTTTTTTACAACTTCTCTACCCTAGAAGTCCTGATATTTTACTTAGTACAATAGTATTATTATCTTCTATATATGTTGTTAGCAAGGGAATAAATATTATAGGTCGATTGGGTGATATTGCTATTTTGCCTGTATTTGTGCTTATCATTTTAGCTTTCGGGGTTAGTATCTCCTTATTTGACTTGGTCAATATTTTACCAGTACTAGCTAATATTAAGCCAATACTAGGTGGTACTATATTTGCAGCCTACTGGCCTTTTACACAAATAATAGCCTTAGCTATCTTATTACCCTTTATAATAGACCTAGATGAAAATAAAAATCTTATTTATTATGGTTATATAATAGCAAGTATAACCCAAATTATTCGCAGTTTCCTCGTTTTAGGAGTATTAGGAGAAAACCTAATTAAAATATCGCATTTCCCTTTTTACGATATCTTCTTAATGCTTAGGTTTCAGGATTTCCAGAGAATTGAGTTATTCTTCTTTCTGCTTTTTGTTACCTTAGTCTTAAGTGTGCTTATAATCTCACATTTTGCCTTGACTTTATCCTTACAAAGTTTTTTTAAGCTTAAAAACTATAGGGCTTTGGTAATTCCTTTAGCCTTATTTATTTTAATTTTTACTTGCAATATATTTCCCTCAGATATTAAGTTTTTTGCCGCCTATGCTACCACCGTAATTTTCTTCACTTTACCTATAAATATACTTTACCCATTAATAGTATATATCGCTGCCCAAATTAAGATGGCTAAAAAAGAGTCCCTCGGAGGTATAAGAAATGAGGGCTAAGCTAGCTATATGTTAGCTAAAATCGTCTGCAAAATATCTAGTGAATTTAATATATCTCCTTGTAGCTGGAGAGTACTTTCATTTAAACTGGCTATTCTTAAGCCCCTTAAAGCTTCTTGACGACTAAGATTGACTAAATTAACTGGTCTAGTCATTTGGATTTCAATAATCTTTCCCTTTCTCCTAAAACTACTAATTTCCTTATCTTTAGCCAAAATCCTTAGCTTGGAGATCTGTAGAAGATTTTCTACTGGTGAGGGAAGCTTGCCAAAACGGTCAGTTAGTTCTAAGTTAATTTCATTAATTTCAGCTAATTCATTAGCTAAAAGTAAACGCCGATAAATTCTCATTTTTGCCCCAGTATCAGGGATATAGTCATCAGGAATATAATAATCAACATCAATATCCACCGTAGTATTAAAGCTTTCCTCTTTTACTATGCCGCGTAAGCGGGCCGTTTCATTTTCTAATAGCTGGCAATACATATCAAAGCCCACTGCATATATATAACCATGCTGTTCTGAACCTAAAATATTGCCAGCCCCCCGAATTTCTAAATCCCTTTGAGCTATTTTTATCCCTGAACCCAACTCATTAAATTCCCGAATAGCATTAAGCCTTTTTTGAGCTATTTCGTTAATAACCTTTTCAGGGCGATAAGTTAAGTAGGCATAGGCTACCCGATTAGAGCGTCCTACCCTACCTCTTAGTTGATATAATTGGGCCAAACCTAACCTATCTGCTTCATCAATAATAATGGTATTAACATTAGGCATATCTAAGCCTGATTCTATAATAGTAGTACATAATAAAATATCCTGTTCTCCTTTAATAAAATCCATTATAGTAGCAGCTAATTCCCCTTCATTCATACGCCCATGTACTAAGCCAATCCTTATATTAGGTAATAATTCTTCCAGTTCATCCTTAACTTTATAAATATCTTCAATCCGATTATGTACAAAAAATACCTGCCCACCCCGCTCAACTTCCTGCATTATAGCCTCATAGATTATTTCATCATTATATTCTAAGACATAGGTTGTAATAGGGTACCTTTCAGGTGGAGGGGTATCTATGACACTTAAATCCCTAAGACCAGTTAAAGACATATGCAAACTGCGTGGTATCGGAGTTGCAGAAAGGCTTATTACATCAACAGTTTCTTTTAAAGTCTTTATTTTTTCTTTTTGGGCCACCCCAAAACGATGTTCTTCATCAATAATAAGTAAGCCTAGGTCTTTGAATTTTACATCCTTAGATAGTAGGCGATGAGTACCTATGACTATATCAGAAACCCCTTTTTCTATGTCATTAATAATTCTTTTTTGTTCCTTAGTCGTTCTAAATCTATTCAGACATTCGATAACCGCAGGATAATTAGAAAATCTTTCCTTAAAAGTGCTATAATGCTGCTCTGCTAACACGGTAGTCGGTACTAATATCGCGACTTGCTTACCATCCATAATCGCCTTAAATGCCCCCCGCATCGCTACTTCCGTTTTTCCATAGCCTACATCACCACATACTAGCCTATCCATAGGCCGCTTAAGTTCCATATCCTTTTTTATATCCTTAATCGCTTTTAGCTGGTCAGGTGTTTCCTCATAAGGAAAAGCTGATTCAAATTCGCCTTGCCAAGGAGTATCAGGGGAAAAGGCATGCCCATCCAAAGCCTCCCTAGTTGCATATAAGTCTAATAAATCCCCAGCTAATTCCTGTACTGACTTACTGACCTTTTCCTTAGTCCGCTCCCAATCAGTACCCCCTAATTTACTCAAGCGAGGGGTTTTTTCTTCAGCTATGCTATACTTATAAAGGCTGTCTAACTTTTCTAAGGGTAAATAAAGCTTATCAGCTGCCGCATATTCTAAAAGCACATATTCTCTACTTACATTATCACTTGGATTATTAAGCACCGTAACCCCACGGAAAATACCAATACCGTAATTTTCATGTACTACATAATCGCCTAAATGTAAATCCTCTAATATAATCCTTTCACCAACAGATTTTTTCGGTCTTTTTTTCGTAGTCAATTTTCTACCCTTAATATCGGCTTCAGATACTAGGGCTACTTTTAAGCTTGGACTATAAAAACCAGCTTCCAATATATCATTTATAAAAACTACATTAGCAATATGCTTATCTATTAACTCCTTATTAATCTGCTCCTTGGCTAGCTTACTTTTAAAGGCCAATATAATTTTATAATTTTTTGCCTGCCATTCTGCCAGTCGTTTATAAAAAAGCTCATAATTAGAATAAAAGGGTTCTACAGCCTGTTGTGTCACATGCTCTAACATCTTAATTTTAACTTGAGGGATATTACCAGGAAAAAACGAATGATACAAAGTAGGATAAGTATCAATATAATTTTTTAATTTCTCTAAAGTCAATAAAGGTGTGATGGGTATTATCTTTTCCGCCTTTTGGGCTTCTTTTACAGTCTGCCCATACCTTTTAAGGCTTTTAGCAAAATTCTGATAAAATTCCCGGGGCTCATCAAAAAATATCCAGCTGTTACTACCTAGATAATTAAATAAAGTAGCCTTAAGCTGGTCAGAATACAGCTCATCTGCTGGTGCCACATAGACAGAATTAAGCTTTTTACCTGATCTTTGGTTTTCTACTGCTAGGTTATTAAGATTTTCTATATAATCACCAAAAAAGTCAACTCTCACTGCAGATTTACTATTAACGGGATAAATATCAACTATCCCACCCCTAATCGCACATTCACCAGGCATATTAACCGTATCAACTCGGCGATAACCAGATTTTACTAAAGCCTGTAATAAATGAGCCTGATTATATTCTTTATCCTTAACTAAATGGATACTATTGGCGATAATTTCGGTAGGTGGCATAATAAGATGCATAAATGCCGCAGGAGTAGCTATGATTACAAACCCTTGCTTAGGATGCAAGGCACAAGTTTCTAGAGTCAAGATGCGATTAACTTCTACCAAAGAAAGATTATCTTTTAAAAAGACTAATTCCCGCCCCAAAAACAAAAGCACCTTATTAGCTCCCAAAAACGCCGTCAAATCACGGGCCAAATCGTGGGCTTTTTCCTCATTAGCTACTAGTATGAGCGTTTTTTTAGAACTATTTTTAAAAATCTCCTTAATTACATAACTTTTAGCACTGCCTGCCAAACCAGTAAATAAAACATTTTCTCCCTTATTTAATAACTCTCGGGCATTATGTAGCATTAAATAACACCTCCCCTTACACGACAATAAAGTGAACATCTAAAAAAATAGACCTTCACAAATTTAAAACGATTTTTGTTATTATTCTTTTTCAAAAGATTATTAGCTATCCCTTAAAGAACCATATAAATATATTAATTGTACCATAGCTTATTAGTAATCATGTTACCTGTATTACCTAGTCCTATTTCAAGAGCACAGTCGGCACAAAGCTCTTTTATTTCGACTATGCCTTCCCCTTCGACTTCTATAGTATCAAAAACCAAATCACATATCTCACATACCTTATATATTTTCATATAACTACACCTACTTTTATTAATTATCTTTATTCTGTCGCAAACAGGGATAATTAATACTAGGATATAATATGAAAAAAGTACTTTCCTTAATTATACTCGTTCATAGCCTTATCTATGCCATTTCTAACCCAACATTCAACCGCATCGGCGGCACTTGTAATCATATTGTCTAGGATAGGTTTTTCATCAGGGGTGAATCTGCCCAAAACCCACTCAATAGTATCATTAGGAGGTCGCCCTATTCCGCCCCTAATTCTAGGAAATTCAGGGCTACTCAAGCTATTAGTTATAGAAATTAATCCTTTATGTCCACCTGTACCCCCACTTGTTCTAATTCTAATCTTACCTAAATCCAAATCCATATCATCATAGACAACTATTAAATCAGCTAAATTCAGCTTATAAAAACGGACTAAAGGACGCACCGCATTACCACTCAAATTCATATAAGTTAAGGGTTTTACCAATAAGACCTGACTATTAGCTATTCTAATATGACCTATTATAGCATCATACTTACTAACTTCCTTTTCAATCCTATAGCGATTAGCTAATTCTTCAACCACCATAAATCCAACATTATGCCGAGTTCCACTATACTTCCTGCCAGGATTACCTAATCCTACTACAATTTTCATAATAAGCCTCCACTTAAAAGTCTAAAAAGGGAAACTATTACGGTTTCCCTTTTAATGCACTTCTAATTATATACGATTATAACCTATATTTTACTCTTCCACAGGTGCTTCTACATCTTCAGCTACTTCAGTTGCTTCGCCATCTTCGTCTTCTAGCTCCTCATCTTCCGTATCCCGGCTAGGTGCTAGAACGGTAACAATAATAGCTGCATCATCACTTAAGAAGGTTACCCCTGGAGGTGGAGTAAGGTCTGCTACCGTAACATTACTACCAATTTCTAATTCGGAAATGTCATAAGTAATATTATCTGGTAAATCTTGAGGCAGACATTCGACTTCTATTTCTGTTAAACCAATTTGGACTATACCATCATCCTTAGTCGCAGCCTCTTCACCAATAATATGTACTGGTACCACACTAGTAAACTTCTCAGTCATACTAACTGTCATAAAATCAATATGAATAATTTTCCCTGTAATCGGATGTTGCTGATAATCACGAACTACAGAAATAAGCTGGTCTGCTTCATTGACATCTAAAGTAAAAATGCTGCGTATTCCATGCGTATTAAAAACCTTCATAGCTTGTCTAGAACCCAACATTATAGGAATAGGTTCCTGCTCTCTACCATAAATAATAGCTGGAATATACTCATTCTTTTTTAGCTGATTTAAATAAGATTTAGTAGATAATTCTCTTTTCTGGCAGGCTAACATCGGAGCCGAAAACGCCATATATATCACTCCTTGATTTAGTAATAAGATTATTGCTCTTGTTTTAACATTTAATTATTATACTATTAATTTACCCAAATGTCCAAAAACGAGATATTTATATGAAAACGATACTTAAACTTTTCCCTCAGGCTAATCTTCAAAAAGCTTACTAACCGATAAGTCCTCATGAATACGAAGAATAGCCTCCCCTACTAAAGGTGCCACCGAAAGAACCTTCATATTAGGTAAAGTCTTTTCTTCAGCTAAGGGGATGGTATTAGTAACCACGATCTCGGTAAAAGGGGCTTCTGCCAACCTTTCTATAGCAGGTCCCGAAAAAACTGGATGGGTACAACAACCATAAACCGCCTTAGCACCCTTGTCCATCATTACCTCAGCGGCAGCACACAAAGTACCTGCAGTATCAATAATATCATCAATTATAATCACTGACCTATCCTTAACATCACCTATAACATTCATTACTTCAGATATATTAGGAGCTGGTCTTCTTTTGTCAACTATGGCCAAAGGGGCCTCTAACTTAGCCGCCAAATCTCGTGCCCGGGTAACTCCTCCTACATCTGGGGATAAGACCACCGCATTATCTAAGTTCTTATTTTTAAAATATTCTCCAATCGTAGGCACTCCAGGTAAGTGATCCACAGGAATATCAAAAAAACCTTGAATCTGACGGGCGTGTAAATCAACCGCTACTATACGCTCTGCACCAGCTTCTACAATCAGATTAGATACTAACTTAGCCGTAATAGGATCTCTAGCTTTAGTCTTTCTATCCTGTCTAGCATAACCATAATAAGGAATAACTGCATTAATTCGAGCCGCAGATGCTCGACGAAAAGCATCAATCATAACTAATAATTCCATTAGATTATCATTTACTGGCGAGCAGGTAGGTTGTAGGACAAATACATCTACCCCTCTAACACTTTCATTAATAGCACAACTAATTTCTCCGTCAGAAAAACGGCCTACTTTAGCATTACCCACTGGCAATCCCAAGTATTCTGATATCTCATTAGCTAAACAAGGATTAGCACCCCCTGTAAACAGCTTCATCCTCCATCTGGATGCCTTCATGGTGATATTACCTCCCATTAACTTATCATTTACTTATTATTATTCCAATCCTTAATAATTTTAGGAGTTGCACGCTCCAGTGCCAAAGCATTAGAAGGCACATCACTAGTAATAGTTGAACCTGCACCAGTAACTGCTTTCTTGCCAATTCTCACAGGAGCCACTAAATTAGTATTGCTTCCTATAAAAACTTCATCTTCTAAGACCGTTTCATACTTATTATAACCATCGTAATTGCAGGTAATAGTCCCTGCTCCTACATTAACATTCTCCCCCATTATAGTGTCACCTATATAAGTTAAATGTGGGATTTTACTACCCTTACCTATCTTAGATTTCTTAATTTCTACAAAATCTCCGACCTTAACCTCAGCTCCCAAAACAGCCTCAGGTCTAATATAAGCAAAAGGACCAATTATACAACTATCGCCTATAATAGCTTCCCTAATCCGGCTATTTTCTATTATGACACCTGCTCCAATAAGGGTATCATTAATGCGACTATAAGGACCTATTTCAGAATTAGTACCAATAACCGTCTTACCTTCAATAATAGTAAAAGGCATAACTACTGTGTCACTAGCTATTTCAACTTCCTTATCAATAAAAGTTGAATTAGGATCAACTATAGTTACACCTTTTCTCATTAATTCTTCATTTTTACGAGCATACATAATAGCTTGAGCTTCCGCTAATTGGACCCTATCATTAATACCAAAAACATCCGTAGCTTCAGAAGTTAATAAAACTCCCACCCTTTCTTCCTCAAGTTTAAGCATTTCTAAAATATCGGTTAAATAATACTCCCCTTGAGCATTTTCAGTATTAAGCCTATCTAAGGCCTGCATAGCCAAGCCTGCCTGAAAACAATAAATTCCAGAATTAATTTCCTTAATTAACTTTTCCTCATTAATTGCATCCTTCTCCTCTACTATTTTAACAAAACCCTCCTTATCATTTCTAACTATTCGTCCGTAGCCATGAGGGTTTTCCAATATAGTAGATAATACAGTAGCATCATTTACTTCCGTATTATGAAAATCTATTAAATTTTTAATAGTTTTAGTTTGTAATAAGGGAATATCCCCAGCTAATACTAGTAAATTGTGCTGGTGGTTAATCCTAGTTTTAGCACACATTAGGGCATGACCTGTACCTAGTTGCTCCTCTTGCACTACAAAATTAACTGGATAATCAGCTAGTACTTCCCTTACCTTATTTTGACCATGACCTACAACTACAATAAGCTCATTAATACCCGCATTAATAACGGCTTCCACTACATGGATAATAATAGGTTTGCCACTAATACGGTGTACTACCTTGGGTAAATCAGAAGACATCCTTACCCCTTTACCAGCAGCTAAAATGACAGCTGAATAACTCACTTAAATACTTCACCTACTTTTACATTTCTTAAAATAATCGTATTAATATTATATGGATAAAAAGTATTAAAGTTTTAATAAAAACATTATAATTACTTTTACCGTAATTATAACCTTAAATTCATCAATAATGAAAAAAAATTCCCCTTTAATAAGGGAAAAAGTAAAATAAGTCCGATTTTAAAAGCATATAAAAGCTAAAAGCTGACCTTAGCTAAATGTTTCTGAGCCAATTCCAAATCACTAGGTTTATCAACATCTACACCTACTTCGGCATAAGGGGAGATAATCGCCTTACCCCTTATATTCGTCACAGCGAAAAACCTTTTTTCGGCTGCACTTATAGATAACTTTCGCATAAGGTACTTACACAATAACTCTAGACCGAATAATCTAGCAATCGCTAGAGGGTTTTTACGCCGTAAGACTAGTTTAATTGCAATATCTATCATTTCGTCAATCATAGCCGTCCTAATAAAAACTAGATTTCCCCCTGTAAAAACACCTTCCTTAAGCCTGACATAAGTTCGTTCTACATCAGGAAACTTATGATCATTTACTTCCTTAGAAGTTACTGGATAATAAAAATCTGCTTCATCTAAACTACACCTATTAATAAAATCTTCAATAGCCTCAGTAGTAATAAAGGGGATATCGGTGGGAAGTATTATAACCTTTTCAGATATACCTAACTCATTTAATAAATTAGCCCCATTCAAAAAACTTTCTACTGCATTAGAACCGCTTTCTACAAAAAAAAGATTTTCCTCTTTATTAAATAAATTACGCATAGCTTCGACTGGACCACTAATGACAATATTTCTTATAAAATCCGCTTCCCTTAAAGCCTTATAAACATAAAAAATCATAGGGTATTTACCGATTAAAATTAAGGCTTCGTTATCATAAGGAGCTAGCTTTTTAAGCTCACTGCTGCTTTCTCCGCCTGCTAGAATAATAGCATCATATTGCATTATAGTACCTCCACTAATCGTTTATAGATGATTCATCCATTTTAACCGATTCAATCATGCTAATTTCTGCATTTTCAATATGTTCTCCTGCTAATTGTTGGGCCTGTTTCGCATCCCTAGCTTGAAGTGCTTCCACAATGGCACGGTGTTCGTCTAAGGATTCCTGCATCCGCCCAGGATAAGCCAAGGTAGTAGCTCTAAAACGCTGGATTTGTTCCCGTAAATTACTAATTATATTAGTTAATCGTTCATTACGACTGGCTTTATATATAGTTTCATGGAATTTAGTATCAACTAGGACAAGTTTTTCGATATTATTAGTAACAATCGCATCTGCTTTTTCCACCAAACATCTTTCTAATTCGTCTAACTCTTCCTCAGTAATACGCTGAGCCGCCAGGCTGGCAGCTAGCCCCTCTAAAGCAGACCTAATCTCAAATACATCCGCAATATCCTTAAAGGATAAATCCGCCACATAAGCACCCTTCCTAGGAACCATAACTACAAAACCTTCCATCTCCAACTTACGGAAAGCCTCCCTAATCGGGGTTCTAGATACTCCTAACTCCTCAGCTAGCTGGATTTCCATTAATCTTTCCCGAGGTTTTAGAGTACCATTAATAATAGCTTCCCTTATCGCCTCTAAGACTAATTCTCGTAAGGGTTTATAAGAATTAATATTTACAGGCATTAATCTAGGTTTATTATCCACTTACTCACTCCTAATATAGGACGAAACTATATAGGTTTCATCATAATTGCTTACAAAATAATCATAAGCAGTTTTTAGTTTATTAACTTCCTTAAACAAAGCAAAAACACTGGGACCACTTCCCGACATTACTGCACTAAAGGCCCCCAATTCCAGAAGCTTTTGTTTTATAAGACCTATTTCAGGGTATAAAGATACTGTAACTGCTTCTAATACATTAATCATCTCAAGGGCCATATTATCAAGGTCCATATCCTGCCAGGCTTTAATAAATGCTTCATTATTAGGTCGTCTTTTAATTTTATCTAAATCCAGTTGACCAAAAACATCCTTAGTTGCTACAGAAAAATTAGGCTTTACTAATAAAAATTTTAATGTATGCCCGCCAGGTAAAGGGCTTAGTATTTCTCCCCGCCCCCTTGCCAAAGCCGTCCTATTAAAGATACAAAAAGGCACATCCGAACCTATTTCTAAGGCAAGTTCAGCCAAATCCTTAAGACTTAATTTAGTCTGGTATAAGTGATTAAGCCCTAATAATACTGCGGCTGCATTAGAAGATCCTCCCGCTAGACCAGCACCTATAGGTATATTTTTCTCTATATAAATATTAACTCCTGCTTTTTTCCCAGTTTTTTGAAAAAAAAGTTCGGCCGCATAGTAAGCTAAATTATTAGCATCGTTAGAAAGTTGACTACTGTTAGAGTTTACAATGATTGTGTTAGCTTTATCAATAGTTATTTTGTCTTTTAAAGATATAGCCTGCATAATCGTTTCTAACTCATGATAGCCGTCAGGTCTTTTGCCCTTAACATCTAAAGTCAAATTAAGCTTAGCAGGTGCCCAGATTGTCACTTTATCCATCCTTTTTCTCCTGGCCTTGTTTTTCTATTTATAAAAGAAAAAATCGGAACGGTCAAGCCATTCCGATTATGAAGTGAGAAATTTTATTATTAAATTATACCTTTTAATCTATCTAGTCTAACTTAACTCCTTTAGGCAGTAACTCCAAACACTTTAAGGTAACTTTGGCCTCCCTAGGATTTTCTAG
This sequence comes from Syntrophomonadaceae bacterium, assembly GCA_012518685.1. Classification (GTDB taxonomy): domain Bacteria; phylum Bacillota; class Syntrophomonadia; order Syntrophomonadales; family Syntrophomonadaceae; genus JAAYRQ01. Next base: position 37,934 of record JAAYRQ010000037.1, read on the forward strand.
GCTTAATCCTTTATCACTGGAAGAAACAATACATAAGGGTGGAAAAAGCACACACCACCAGTTTTTACCACTGCCCTCACCTATAATCACTTTCAATGCATAATAATCACCAGAAGGAAAAACCAAGTTGCCATAGGATTTAGTAGGAAAGGTAAAGGTGCCTAAGCTAACCTCAACAGGGTAATTGTAACCCTCTGCTACAATAGCCGCCTCAGCTTCCCTTTTAATATTAGCTAGGTTATTTTCTGCCTTTATTCTAGCATCCTCGATATTAGAAGTATGGACAAACTCCTCTTGCATATAGCTAACGATATGGTCTTTTACCGCTAATTTTAAGGCCTGATCATCAATCTTATCACTGTTAGCTATTACATGTAATCTAATTACACTATCTGTTAAGGGCTTATTATGCTGGGCTAATACTTGAGTACCCCCAAAACTAATAAAAACAATTAATATAATTACTAAAAATTTTTTCATATTATAATCCCCCTTCGTATTAGAATTATTTCCCTATAAATAAGTTTCTAAACGAAGAGATGATAGAATTTTTGGTTAGCCCATAAGCAAATCATATAGCCACCAAAAAAATTCTTAATGCCCAAAAGCCATAAAATCGGGATTTAAAGCATTGACATCCTTTGTGAAGATAGGTACAATTACATCATAAGAATTAGCTAGTGTTTTATTTCACAATACTAATTCAAAACCACATACATTTTCTAATTCCCCCCCCCGGGAATTAACTAGACATCACCAAGCCATGAGGTGGTGTCTTGTTCTTTTTTCTATTATTTTAGCATTTTTATAAAGCTTTTAAGTCCCTTAACTCTTCTAAGGCCACTACTACCAGAGGATCAAACTTGCTACCAGTACCCCTTTTAATAAGTTCAAATGTCTCCTCATGTGTTTTCCTATCTTCTTCTAGGGGTAAGCAAGTTAGAGCATCATACACATCTGCCACGGCAATTATTCTGGCGATTATGGGTATATTCGTATAGGATAATCCTTCTGGATAACCCGTACCATTATAATATTCGTGATGATATAAGATAGCGTTTTTTATTTCTAGGTATTCTGCCTTATCAGGAATTAACTTAAGACCTTCAAGGGGATGTGCCTTAATGTCTAGGGGCTTTTCACCATCTTTCAAGTTGAGGTTCTTAAACAAGACAGCCACTTGTCCAATATCATGTAATAGGGCCCCTAATTCTAATTCCCCTAGTTCGATATTATTCAAGCCTAAGCGTTTGCCTAAAGCTAGGGCAATTTTAGCTACCCTCTCTCCATGTCCTATCATATTAGGGGAATATGCCTCCCTAGCCCTATTAAGAATAGTAAAAAGCCTTCTTTCTCTTTGTATTTCTAAACTATGCCTAGCTTCATTTATTAAAATATTAGTAGCAGCATTTACTAAGGGTTCGATTAATTTCAGATAATATGCAAGCATATTTTCGTTACAACTATGGGCAGATATTAATTCCCCCACTTTTTTCCCTTCTACTATAATAGGAATATATAGTAGGCTTTTACTTCCCGTAGGTAAGATTGTTTTATCTTCTATAATCTTAGGCTCAGTTACATCTTGACAACTATTTATTACCCTAGCCCATTTATCTGCTATAAGCTCATCCTCATAAACCAGATAATATTCCTCACTATTA
>JAAYRQ010000038.1 GCA_012518685.1 Syntrophomonadaceae bacterium
CTATTTATTACCTTCCTTAATTCGTGCTAGATATTCCCTGATAATCATTCTAACTAAGGCACTACGGGATATCTGTTCTTCCCTAGCAAGTTTTTTTATATCTTCGACTTGGTTACGGGTCAAGTAGAATGTAGCATGTTCAAATTTATCAGTAGCCATCCTTACCCCCTCCCGCCCTTATAAAATATTAAGGCTTTGTAGTGCTTTGTGGATATTATATGTAATTTAATATAATTCTGTTACTCGCTTACATATTTAAAGCCCTTTTTAAGTTATTAATTTCCTTTTTCATAGCCCGTCTGCCTGCCCGAATGATATAGTCTGCCTTATTAATATCAGTAATATCAATATTAGTCACACTCGGAAATATAATCATATCCCCTAATAATTCTTGATTTTCCTTGGATGTATCAAAAACTAAAATACTTAGAGTACGGTTAATTATTTGGAATATCCCCTGGACTTTTTTACTATAGACTTCCTGCCCCAAATTCACTGCTAATATATAATCAGCCCCCATTAAATAGGGGGCTTTAACTGGCACAATGTCAACTATTCCCCCATCCACCAGTTGCATTTCCTCGAATTTATATGGAATAAAGGTAACTGGTATGGAGCTGCTAGCTCTAACCGCAGCACTTAATCTAGCCTTAGTAACTAACACCTGGGTATCGCTTAATGATAAATCATAATTAGAAAAGACTACTTCTTTGCCTGTATCAATATCACAAGCTATAATGGCTAGAGGTATATTAACCTCACTTAGATTTTTACCCTGGGTTAATTTAGCGACTAATCTTTCTAGTTTTTTACCCTTGATAAAGCCTGAGAAAGCACCATTTATTTTGGGCATATACAGACTAGAAAAGTATTTTAAAATACCCGTAAAATTATAATCCATATAATCCGATACTTTAAGGTTTAAGGCTATTTCCTCCATTTTATAGGGTGATATACCTACCGCATACAAGCTAGCTATTATGCTCCCTATGCTCGTTCCTGAGATTTGGGCAATAGGTATCCTGTTTTCCTGTAACACTTGTAATACTCCGATATGGGCTAAGCCTTTTAAGCCTCCACCACCTAAAGCTATACCTAACCTTTTCATTTTTTCCCCTTTTATAAGCTTCTTTTATTACATCTTATTAAATAGCTTATATTTTGTGCACTAAAACAAGCCATTAAGATAATCTCTTAGCTAGGGGGAAACTCCCCCTTATTGTCTATATTCAACGATTACAGCTGGCTGTTTCGTAATTCGCCCTGTGATTTAGCTTATTTTCAGGTCTGCTTATTAAGTTGTGGGGCTTACTAGTTATGCTGGAAGCTTTATTTGCCCTTTTTATCAGCTTTAAATCCTTATTAGCAAGCTTATTTGCTTTTATCTTACTCATCCTTCATCCTCCCTTATGATAGAAAAATGCCCGGCAGACTTCGACCGGGCATAGTTTGAAAGAGTAATTAAATTATTTTATCATAAAATCTTCAGGTTCTATTTCGCCATATACTAATACATCGTGCATTTTCCCTAACTTGTCAGTTATATCCACAAATACTCTAAGTCCGATACAGGTTCCAGCAATAGGGCTAGTTAAATTACAGGGGTTAGAGGGGTCTTCACAATTACCCCTAATCTCAAAATCAAATGCCCAGTTTTTAAGGATTATTTCCGATTGTTCAATCTCATCTCTAAATTCCTCTACTGTTAAGGGCGGATCAAATTCATCTAGCTCGATGCTTTGTTCATAGCGGTCCGTAACCGTTATAATCTGGAATTCCCCATCTACTATGACAAAAAGTATTACTTCATAGTCTATAAATATTTTTACCTTGTTAAAACAAAGGTCTTCAAAAGCCTGAATAACCTTAACCTTAATATCCTCTACACAAGAAACCTTTCCACCGACTTGCTCATCTGGTACACAAAAAACCGTATCTAGGACCTTTACTTGTTTGGCAATATACTTAGCTTTTATAACTTTCGCCCATAAATCCAACATGCAACCTTCCGGAAATTCACATTTTAGTCCTATCTGATTCACGCACTTTCCCTCCTTTTTTTATCTCTTTTACCCTGTTCGTTTTTAACAGGTTTTTAGAAACTTGTTAGGCAAATTTCTAAGATATACTATGAGTTCAGTATGCAAAGTGTGATTATATTGCTAACTTTTTTATAAATTATATGAAATTACAAAGAAGGGCTATAAGCCCTTCTCTATCATTTCATGATGCCCTTTAACGGTGGGATTGCACCATATTTTGATACCTTTAGCCTGAGCAGCTTCACAAAAGCCTATATCTTCTGCCCCCTTATTAGCTGAATATCTTACTTGGTGTTTGCCTATTACCTCTCTTTTTATTAAGTAGGCCGCCCCAGTACAATCCACTTCAAATATTCTATCAGTCGGAAAATCGCTAACATATTCATATCTGCCATTGGCTTTGCGGTTTAAAATATTATATCTTTTTAAGTCACCTATTTCATGCCCATTACAGACTAGGGCTGAAATGATGTCTAAGTCCGCATCTATTAAAGATTGCAAGGCATAAGGAGCTAATACAATATCACTATCCACAGATAGTAAATAGGCTGCCCCACTTTTTAAGAATTCTTCTAGTAGAATATTTCTTAAAATCGCTAAGTGAAAAAAGTTATAATACCCCCTGCGATGGCTGCTATTAGTTAGCAAATCACAATTAATTATTTTTACTGGGCTAGATGTTCTACTCTGAAAATGTTGTAGTATTTCTAAAGTATCATCGGTCGAATTATTTACGATAAAGCAATATATGATATCCTCATCTGGGTAATCTAAGCCTTTTAAGCCTTCTAAATAATAAGGCAATATCCAGCCCCTGTTCCTGACGGGGCAGCCTATTAATACTTTATTTTTTTGCAGCATTAGCAGACACACCGCTGAATAGTGCGACCCGTATCATATCTAAATGCTACTCCCCCCTGCACCTTTACTAGAGGCCGACTAGAAACTTTTCCTTGAACTGGACGCCTAGTAATACTTCTTCTAAGCCTTCTGCCTCTTGAACGAGGAGTTTTGATAAAAGGGCTTTTTTGTTTGGCCAATGATATCTTTTTCGCAGAATATATTTTTATTACACAATGTCCTCTTTTATTTAAGGAATAAGAATAAGTCCCTGAGCTAGCTGGTACTATTACTTCTACACCCTGCCCAGCTGGAGCAGCAGGAGTAGCTACCGCTTGAGATATGGGCACTGCTGCCGCTATCCCCTTAAGTGCCAATCTTTCTTCTATTATGGCTACTATTTGACTGGCTCTTACCCTCCAAGAGTTTTCTAAGGCTAACTTCATCCGCTCACTACGCTTTTCTGGTGAATTTTCTGCAATAGCCCGCCCTACATTATAAATAAAATCATCCGCCCCAGCAGAAACCAATACTAAGTCCCCATATTTGCTAGCCTCAGGTAGGTTAGTAGTAACGATAGGCATGCCTGTAGCCATATACTCCCACATTTTAATAGGGTTGACCGCCTCGGTCATGCTACTAGCTTTAAATGGTA
>JAAYRQ010000039.1 GCA_012518685.1 Syntrophomonadaceae bacterium
CCGATGCTAAGTTCCAAGAAGAACTTAACTATTTTATTGAAAAACAGGTTACTAAGGCTAAGGATGATATAGAAGTCCACTTACAAGAGTATGTAGAAATGGCGGAGGAAGGGGACTTTGAAATTAGACCACATCAACTTTTTGTAGAGTATGATGTAAAAGCTAATAATGATGATTTTCTTTCGATTGCTATGACTTATTATACTTATACTGGTGGGGCTAATGGTATGACCGTAGTGAATGCTTTTAATATTAACAAAAAAGCTAATACTTCTTTCCATTTAAAAGATTTATTTAAGGCAGATGTAGATTATAGGGGAATAATTAATAAGGAAATAGAAAAGCAGATAAAGCTGCGTTCTGATGGCGAAATCCAAATGTTCTTCGAGGGTGAGATGGGTTTTCAAGGGATTAAAGATGAAGCAACTTTTTACTTAACCGATAATAATTTAGTCTTATTTTTTGAGAAATATGAAATTGCCCCTGGTGCTATGGGAATTCCTGAGTTTGCAATTAGTCTAGCTAGTTTAGGAGATATTTTAAATGACATTAGTCAAGTAGTTTATGATAGAGAATTAGTTATTGACTTGAAACTGACGAAAATTAATGGCATAGATGTAATTCCTTTGCGTGAAGTAGTAGAGGGTTTGGGTTATAAGGTGGAGTGGAATGCTAATGATCAGAGCATTTTAGTAAGTAAGGCTAATGCTACTGCTAAGCTGAAAATAGGTGATGATGTATATATTGCTAATCACAAAATCCCCTATATTCTTGAGGCAGCTCCTGTGATGGTGGATGGGGTTACTTATGTGCCAGTTGTTTTTCTGGAAACTGTCTTGTTAGAGTCGATTAACTATTAGTTCCCCGATCTGTCATTCTGAGGATTAGCGGAGAATGAATGCTCTGCTACTGAATTCGGAACCTAGGGGGAAAGATCCTTCACTTCGTTCAGGATGACATAAGGCGAGGGTTCAGGATGACATAAGGCGAGGGTTTATATTAGCTTAGGGGGAGAATTATTATCACATTTGATAAGTCTAAGGGGGCTGTATGGGTGCTTGAGATGAAGAATATAATAAGAAATGTAATAATCATTTTCTTAATAATCAATCTTACAGGTTGTAGCCTGCCTACAGCCCCTACTAATTTAATAAAACCCCCTTTAGCAGATGCTAGTAATTTGGAATTAAAAAGGACTATTGAAAAGTTTTTACCCTTTAATGCTAGACTTACTATGCCCACTAGCCTAGAAAGGAGTGCTAAGACCTTTTATTTAAAAGACCTAACCCAAAATGGGCAGGAAGAAATAATCGCCTTTTACAAGATAGACAATAGTTTTAGCTTAGGGATACTGGTTTTAGCTAAGGATAGTAATGATAAGTGGAATCAAATGCAGCTTATTGAACACTATGGAGACGATATTAATCTAGTAAAGTTTATAGATATTACTGGTGATGATAAGCCAGAATTATTAGTAGGCTTGGAGGGTGGGAGTAGTCTGGATAATCAGCTTTTCATATATAGTTTTACAGCTAATAAATACAGGGAAATAGCTAATATATCTTATAGTAATTTTACTTATGGTGATATAGATGGGGATGGTCTGCCTGAAATAGTGATTAATAAAAATACCAGACAAAAGGATATTCCTATAACAGTTTTAGAAGTCTATAAGCATAGTGGGGAAGGGCTCGACTTGATTTATAATATTGATTTTGACGGTTATGCAGGGGAAATTCTTCTGGGACAAGCTAAGTCTGCAATTAAAGGCATTTTTAATGAAGTTTATCTAGGGGCACATTCAGCCGCTACGCACTTAATAGTAAGGGAGGGGGGGGAGTTTGTAGAGGTATTTGCACAAAATCCTGATATTGAAATGGGCTTTAAGCCTTATCCCTTGCCTTCTAAGGATGTAAATGATGATGGAATAATAGAAATGGGCATACATAAGGCACCAGCTAACACTGAACATTTAGCTATGGTGGAAATTCCCTGGGTGGAAGAGTGGTATCAATGGGATGGTGAGGATGGTTTGATATGGCTTAGCCAAGTATATGCTGACTATGACAATAGTTTTCAGTGGCATATACCTGCTGATTGGCTTAATAAATATACGCTTACTAGGGAAAACAGTGAAAATAGCAGCTTAGTGGAATTTTATGATTTGACTGAGCATGGACATTTAGTCTTTTCTTTATTAGCCATTGACACAGAAAGCTGGGAGGCGGAAAAAGAGCGGTTAGAGCATAAGGATAGCGATTATCTTTTATTAGGCGAAAATAAATTATTGGCTAAAATCTATATAGCCATAATGCCTGAGCCTAAAACTTGCAGATGCTTAAAGCCTTTAAATATTGACCTAGGGGAAATTAAAGCTGGCTTTAGGATGTTAAATGAATTTTCTTGAGGTGAAGAATATGCCTAAAATTTTAATAGTAGAAGATGAGGAAAGTATTAGAAGTTTTATTAAGGTTAATCTTATCAGGCATAATTATACTGTCCTTGAAGCTGCTAGTGGTGAGGAAGCCATAGAGCTAGCTAATAAGCAACCAGATATCAAAATTGCCCTTCTAGATGTAATGCTTCCTGGAATAGATGGCTTTGCAGTATGTCAGCAACTTAGAGAGACCTATCCACAGTTAGGAATTATTATGTTAACTGCTAAGGGGCAAGAAGCTGATAAAATTGAAGGCTTAGCCTTAGGTGCGGATGATTATATTGTTAAACCTTTCAGTCCTCAAGAATTAATGGCGAGGATAGCTGCCTTGCTTCGCAGGATTAATTTGCCTATCTTAAATGACCCTATAAAGCTATTGACTACAGGCTCATTTTCTCTAAATTTACTCGAAAAGAAATTATATAAAAATGACACAGAAATTAATCTTACTCCTACGGAATTGGCGATTTTCAATTTATTTATGCATAATGAAAATATCGCTTTAAGCAGAGATAATATCTTAAATGAGGTGTGGGGGACAGATTATTTTGGAGATATTAAGGTTGTCGATGTTAACATTCGTCGTATTAGAAAAAAGATAGCTGATAATGAGCATACCTACATAGAAAGTGTATGGGGATATGGCTACCGTTTTCAAGGGGATGTAACGGATGAATAGTATCAAAAGACGCTTGACTTCTCAGTATCTAGCCGTAATTTTATTAATTATTCTACTTTTGGAGGGCTTATTTATATTTACCCTAATTAATTATTATTATGGGGGTATTGAAGAAGCCCTAGCTAATAAAGCAACTGTTACTAGTGGTTTTGTCCATCGCTATGCTCCTAGCCATGCCCTGCAAAATCAGGCTTTTTATATATTTGAAAATATTGATAAAAATGAACTAGCCCTAGTAGAGGTAGTCGATCCGCTAGGTAGGGTAATCCTAGATAATAGTAGCTTTTATCCAGATAAAAGGGTTGCTAGCCCTGAATTAAAGGTGGCTTTAAATGGTGAGCTAGCTAAATGGCGGGGTACCAGCGACATAGGGGAAAGGATAGTAGCTGTAGCTACACCTATTTGGCAAGATGATAAGGTAGTAGGGGTACTCCGTTATACTTCCTCTTTAGAAGAAGTAGATAAGCTAGTAATTAAGATATTATTATTTGCCTGCTTAATAGGGATAGGAGTTCTCCTATTGGGCTTATTAGTAAGCACTTATCTGAGTAAAAGTATTGTTAATCCTATTAGAGATTTAACCTTAGTAGCCGCCGAAATGGCTGAGGGGAATTTTAATATTACTAGCCCAGTTTTACCTAATAATGATGAGATTAAGAAACTAGCTGATACCCTAGATTATATGGCGGCGGAAATAGTAAAAACTGATAAGATGAAAAATGATTTTATTTCTTCCATATCCCATGAATTAAGGACTCCCTTGACTTCTATAAAAGGCTGGACTGAAACTATTCTAGCAGGTAATCTAGAAGATAAGGCAGAAAGCATTATGGGACTTAATATAGTCAATCGGGAAACAGATAGGCTGACCTTATTAGTTGAAGAATTGCTGGACTTTTCTAGGTACCAATCTACGGCTATAATATTAGAAACCCAATACATGGATATTAATGAATTAATTGAACAAACTATTGCCCAGCTTAAAATTAAGGCTAAATCTAAAAATATTACCGTATCTTTTGCAAATTCTTTTAATAATGGGGAAATCTATGCGGATTATAATCGTATTTTGCAAGTTATGCTTAATGTGCTAGACAATGCGATTAAGTTTACTAAGCCAGGTGGTTTAATTACTATTACTACGGGGCAGGTGGGTGATTGTGTTGAAGTTGTAGTCACCGATAATGGTATAGGTATCAGGGAGGTGGACTTAGTAAAAATTAAGCAAAAGTTTTATAAGGCAGATATAAAATCGTCAGGTAGTGGCTTAGGCTTAGCTATAGTAGAAGAAATTATAAAACTACACCAAGGTAGCCTTTTAATTAAGAGTAATTATAATGAGGGTACTACAGTTGTTATTATACTTCCTAATAAGCTAAGTTTTTAAAGCAGCTGCTATTAGTTTTCCATACAAAATCCTACCTTCTTTTAACTGAGAACTTCTTAAGCATATTCCATCGCTAGCTAACCATATCAGCAAGTGGTTTTTTTACAACTTTTTTTAATTGATAATTTTCTAAATAATTCCCAATAGTTGAGGAAATTCATATATAACCAAAAGTTATTGTTCACATAACAGCTTGTGTGCTAGAATTCTATATAATATAGGAGAGGAGATGGAGTTATGTCAAATATTACCGTAGAAGATTTTTTTAATATTAGGCAAGAGAACATAATTAAGATTAAAGAGGGTAAAGAAAACGGCACTAAGGTGGTAGGGCTTTATTGCACTTATTGTCCCGAAGAATTAATATTAGCGGCTAATGCTATTCCTGTAGGACTTTGCGGCACTAAAGAAGAGCCTATTACTGCAGCTGAGGAGACCCTACCTCGTAACTTATGTCCTTTAATTAAGTCTTCTTATGGCTTTGCAGTAGAAGATACTTGTCCTTTCTTCCATTTTTCTGATTTAATTATAGGGGAAACCACTTGTGATGGGAAAAAGAAGATGTTTGAAATAATGGATGAGATTAAGCCTGTATATATTATGCAACTGCCTAATATTCAGGATTTAGATACGACTTTTGCCTTATGGGTTAGTGAGATGAGAAGGCTTCGTACTAAACTGGAAGAGGCTTTAAATGTTAAAATTACTGACGAGGATATTTGGGCGGCTATTGAAGTTATTAATAATGAGAGAAAAGCGGCTAAGAGGGTATCGGACTTGAACCAAATGGATCCGCCACCATTAAGTGGGGAAGAATTATTAACTGTAATCTGGTCGCGTAGTTTTACTACAGATAAGGTAAGTCTTACTAATATGTTAAATGAGTTTGCTGATGATATAGAAAAGCAAGCAGTAGCAGAAACTAATGCTAAAAAACCTCGTATATTATTAACTGGTTGTCCTGTAGGATTAGGAACGGAGAAAGTAATTAAAATAGTAGATGATCTAGGCGGGAATGTAGTAGCTATGGAAAACTGTACTGGCTATAAAACTTTGGAATTGCAAAATGATACTAGCTTAGCTGATCCTATCGAAGCCCTAGCTCGTAAATATATTCAAATCCCTTGTTCTTGTATGTCGCCTAATCCTTATCGTTTAGAATTGCTAGATAGGATGATAGATGATTTTAAGGTTGATGCTGTGATAGATTTAACTTGGCAAGCCTGCCATACTTATAATATTGAAGCATATACAATTCAAAAATTAGTAAGAGAAAAAGAAATCCCCTATCTACAATTAGAAACTGATTATTCGACTTCTGATATTGAAAGCTTAAAGGTAAGGATAGAGGCAGTATTGGAGATGGTAGAATAATGACTACTTTAGGACTTGACATTGGTTCAGTAGCTGCTAAAGGAGTTTTATTACATGCTGAGCAAAGATATACCACAGTTATACCTACTGGTTGGAGTCCTTTAGATGCGGGTAATAATATTATTGATTCCTTAGTAAGTAAGGCGAATATAGAAAAGGAAGATATTAGTAATATGGTTGTCACTGGTTACGGCAGGGTTGTTCATCAAGCTGCTAGTAAGACGGTAACGGAAATAAAATGCCATGCTCGGGGTGTAGCTGAATTATACCCCGAGGTTAGAACAATTATAGATATTGGTGGACAGGATAGTAAGGTTATAAAGCTTAGTCCAGAGGGTAAGGTTATTGATTTTTCGATGAATGACAAATGTGCTGCGGGAACAGGTCGTTTTTTACAGGTGATGGCTAATGCTCTAGGTATTGATGTAAGTCAGTTAAGTGAGGCTGAAGACTTAACGGAAACAGTGAAAATTAATAGTATGTGCACAGTTTTTGCTGAATCGGAAATGGTCAACCTATTAGCGACTGGTACATCTCGTGGTGGTATAATAGCTGGTTTACACGATTCAGTAGGGCAAAGGGTAGGCTCTATGGTTAAGAGATTAGGTCTAGAAGCACAGGTGATATTTACAGGTGGCGTAGCTATTAATCAAGGGGTGAAAAGAGCCTTAGAAAAAGAGTTAGGCACTAATATAATAGTGCCTGATGGATGCCAGTTTACAGGGGCATTAGGTGCGGCTTTGCTTGCTCGGGATTTGCTTAGCTAATGTTTTTTTATTTTTAAAAAGGGTGGAATGAATAATGGATAATATTATTGATGCTAGAAATCTTACTTGTCCCCAACCCGTTATACTTACTAAAAAGGCTATGGATAATAACCCAAGCCTTAGTCTTACTACTATTGTTAGCAACGATATTGCTAAGGAGAATGTAACTAAGTTAGCTACAAGTTGTGGCTATGATGTCGAAGTAGAAGAAAAAGGTGATGGAATCTATCTCCACCTTAACAGGGATAATCCTGCTGTGATTAAGGAGGCGGCCAAGGGTGAAGTAGCGGTCTTAATTACTAGCCAATATTTTGGGCAGGGTGAGGAAGAATTAGGTAGGGTACTAATGAATAGTTTTTTATATACCCTAACAGAAATGGCAGATGAGCTAAGCCACATTATTCTAATGAATGCTGGGGTATTTTTAGCTTCTGCAGGTTCGCCCGTTATTAATCATTTACAAGTATTACAAGAACGGGGCATAGAAATTCTAGTATGTGGTACTTGTATAGATTTTTATAATTTAAACGAAAAATTAGAAGTGGGTAAAGTTACTAATATGTACACCGCTTTGGATATTATGACAGATGCAGTGAAGAATATTACAATATAGAAAGGTTTTTTTAATGGGACATATATATCTGGATAATGCTGCTACATCATTCCCCAAGCCTGAGGAAGTATATGATGCAGTAGATGACTATAACCGTTATATTGGGGGTAATCCAGGACGAGGGAGTAACCAGCAGACTATCAAAGCAGGGGCAGTTTTATTTGAAGCTAGGGAAGCCTTAGCTGAACTTTTTAATATAGAAGACAGCAGGCAAATTGCTTTTACACTTAATGTCACAGACGCTATAAATATGGGGTTACAAGGGCTATTAAAGGCTGGGGATCATGTAATTACCACTAGTATGGAACACAATTCGGTAGCTAGACCTTTATATGCTTTAGAAAAAAGGGGCATAGAGTGGACTAGAGTAGCTACTGATAATCAAGGGCTTTTAAATGTTGATGATGTAAAAAAGGCGATAAAATCTAATACTCGTCTAATATGTATCTTACATGCTTCTAATGTTATAGGTACTATTATGCCTATAGCAGAAATAGGTCACCTAGCTAGAGAATATGACCTTGTATTTATGCTAGACACTGCCCAAACGGCAGGTGTTTTGGAATTAGATGTAATCCAGCAGAATATAGATATATTAACATTTACAGGACATAAAAGCCTATTAGGTCCGCAGGGAACGGGGGGCATATATGTTAGTCCTCAGCTGTCTATAAAGCCTTATCGTCAAGGGGGAACTGGTTCTTTATCAGAATACTTAGAACATCCTGCCAAAATGCCAGATTTATTAGAAAGCGGCACACCTAATACTCCTGGAATAGCTGGTTTATTAGCTGGGGTTAATTATGTTCTTAAAAAGGGAATTAATACTATCAGGGAATATGAGCAAAACCTAACCGCCCTACTTATAAGTGGGCTAGAGGAAATAAAAGGCGTTGAGGTGTATGGGGTTAAGGATGTAAAACACCAAACTTCTGCTGTAGCCTTTAATATAAAAGGGGTCGATTGTGGGCAAGTTAGCTTACTTTTAGATTATAAGTATAATATCATTTCACGCTCGGGACTACATTGTAGTCCTCTAGCCCACCAAACTATTGGTACCCTAGAACTAGGTGCCCTTAGATTTAGCCCGAGTTTTTTTAATACTACTAGTGATATAGAAGAATCCATTAAGGCTATAAATGCCATAGTTCAGGAATTGGGCTGATAAAGACTATAACCACTGGTTGAGAATAACATAAACACTGGTTATAGATAAAGTGAAAATATGTAGAGAATAATGTTTTGTTTAGTGGGTCTTAATGCCATCATATAGGTATTAGTACCTAAAACTATTTTACAGGTTTTGCTTATTTTGAGCTCCTAATTAAAGCTCTGAGTTAAGTCCCTAATTGTTTAATATTTTTATATAATATATAATAAAAACACAATTAAATATCTGTCTCCGATTTATGTTACCTAAGGTGTAAGCTAAGGTGTCATAAACGATAGGGTTGCAAGGGAAACCTTAATACCTCCCATGTTAGGAAAGGAGTACAAGCCGTAGGTTTACTATAAATACACCTTTTCTAGGTGTATATTTTTTTTTATTAGGAGGGTTTTGTAAATGGAGAATAGAGCAGTAGTAGCAAAATTAAAAGAAGTAGCAACTGGGGGCAAGATTAGTTGCACAGAGGCTAGACAGCTTGCGACTGATTTCAAGGTTAAAAATGCTGAAGTAGGTAAGCTTTGTAATGAAAATGACATAAAAATATACGGATGTGAATTAGGATGTTTCTAATTACTAGCTAAATATTCCTAAGGGGGGGTTATAAATGCTAGATTGTTTTGGAAGAGATATTAATTATTTACGAATTTCTATTACTGATAGATGTAATTTAAGGTGTCTATACTGTATGCCTGAAGAAGGAATAGATGACAAGCTAACCCATTCTAGTATTCTAAGCTTAGAGGATATGGCACGCTTAGTAAAAATCTCTACTAGTGTAGGGGTGAGAAAGGTTAGACTAACGGGTGGGGAACCATTAGTCAGGCGAAATATTGCTAAGCTAATTGATGACATTTCTAGTTTGGGATTAATAGATGATATAGCTATTACTACTAATGGGGTGCTATTTTCTGATTTAGCACCTGAATTAAAAAAGGCGGGGCTTAATCGAGTTAATTTTAGTTTAGATAGTTTGCAAGCAGAAAAGTTCAACTATATTACTCGTCTAGGTCAGGTAGATAAGGTAATAAGGTCTATTAATACAGCCTTGGAGATGGATTTTCAGCCTGTAAAAATCAACACTGTAGTTATCAGGGGATTTAATGATGATGAGATATTATCTCTAGCCAAATTGGCTTATGATTATCCCTTGCATATTAGGTTTATAGAATTTATGCCTATAGGCAACTTGTTATACTGGAAGAAAAATCGTCTAATGAAATGTGAAGAAGTTGAGGATATTATAGCTAAAGAATATCAGCTTATAGATCCGAATTATATTCCAGGTAATGGACCTGCTAAATATTTCAACCTACAAGGTGGACAAGGCTCGGTCGGTTTTATTAGCCCTATGAGTAACCATTTTTGTCATGAGTGTAACCGTATTCGTATGACTGCTGATGGTAAATTAAGAGGCTGCCTATATGATAAAAAAGAGATTGATCTTAGATTTGCTTTGGAAAATGGTGCTAGTGACGAGGAATTAAGAAAATTATTTATCAAGGCTATTAATGATAAACCTTCTCGTCATCATATGAATTCTGGTTGGGGTAATAATAATGCGAGAAAGATGTATCAAATAGGAGGTTAATATGTCTGATTTTACCCATATTAATGAACAGGGTCGGGCTAAGATGGTTGATATAACTGCTAAGGATGATACGGCTAGGGTAGCTATTGCTAAAGCCACTATTAAAATGGAGCCTACCACCCTTACTACTATTGTTTCGGGGGGTATTAAAAAAGGCGATGTGCTAGGAGTCGCTCAAGTAGCTGGTATAATAGGAGCTAAACAGACGGCTAATATTATCCCTATGTGTCATCCACTTATTTTAAGTGGGGTTGACATTAACTTTGACATTGATGAAGAAAATAGCGAGATAAATATCGAGGGTATAGTCAAAACTACTGGTAAAACAGGGGTGGAAATGGAAGCTTTATCAGCGGTTAGCATAGCTGCTCTAACTATATATGATATGTGTAAAGCTATTGATCGCTGGATGGAAATAAAAGAAATTAAGCTTATAGAAAAAAGTGGTGGAAAAAGCGGACATCTAATAAGAGAGTAAAGAATTGGAGTGGAAAAAATGGCAAAGGGTAAGGTTCATTCTATAAGTATCAGTCCTAAGCGGGGCGAGTTAAAAACAGAGATATTAGAGGCTAATATTATAAAGGATTATGGCATAGAACATGATGGACATGCAGGAGATTGGGAACGCCAAGTTACCTGTCTTAATTATGCAAGTGTCCTCAAGGCTAATGAGGAACATAAACTCAACATGGGGCCTGGTGATTTTGCAGAGAATATTTTAATTGAAGGCATAGACTTAGTAGCAGTAGGACAAGGTGGCAGACTTAAACTGGGTTCTGATGTCATATTACAAGTATCCCAAATAGGTAAGGAAGACCACCCCAGTATAGTGACTAAGACTTTTGGGATTTCACTTTTGCCTTATGAAGGTCTTTTTTGCAAGGTGTTAAAAGGTGGGCAAATTAATAAGGGTGATACGGTTGAGGTGTTAGCAGATGTATAGAACGGGGATATTAGTTTTAAGTGATAAGGGCTTTCGGGGGGAAAGGGAAGATTTAAGTAGCCCAGAAATCAAAAGGCTACTAGGCGATAATTATGATATTCAATATTATGAGATATTACCTGATGAGCTAGATATTATAGCTGATAAGTTAATTTATTTAGCCGATGAACTGAAATTAGATTTAGTTCTAACTTCAGGTGGCACAGGCTTTTCAGCTAGGGATATTACCCCCGAAGCTACTAATGCAGTTATTACTAGACCAACTCCAGGCATAGCTGAAGCTATCAGACTTTATGGTCTGAATAAGACACCTAAAGCTATGTTATCTA
>JAAYRQ010000040.1 GCA_012518685.1 Syntrophomonadaceae bacterium
AAGCTCCTAAGTAAGCAAAAGGCAAACCAAATAAAGTATGGCCAAAATCAATCATTTCCAAAAAAAGCTTTAACTTAGTCAAGACCATACTTACTCCATTTTTCGGTAACTAGCTTTTGCATTTCTGGACTCATTACTATATCCTTAGGCCATTCTCTAGGATGACCTTCACTTTGCCACTTGCGGGTAGCATCAAAGCCCATTTTAGAACCAAAAAGAGGTCTAGGTGCAGAATGGTCCAAAACTTCTAGGGGCCCTTCAACAATCATAGTATCCCTTCTAGGATCAACATTGTTAAAGACCTTCCACATCACTTCAGACACATTTTCTACCTCTACATCATCATCGACTACAATGATAAACTTAGCGAACATCATCTGTCCTAATCCCCATAAAGAACTCATAATTTTTTGAGCATGCCCTGGGAAAGATTTTTTAATAGAAACGATAACACAATTATGGAAAACCCCTTCCATTGGTAAGTGTATATCTACTACCTCGGGTAACTGGAATTTTAACAAGGGCAAAAATATGCGTTCAGTAGCATAAGCCATATAACAATCCTCTTGGGGTGGCTTGCCCACAATAGTAGTAGGATAAACTGGGTTTTTGCGATGAGTTATACAAGTAACATGGAAAACAGGATACTCATCTGCTAAGGAATAATAACCTGTATGGTCACCAAAGGGCCCTTCTATCCTAAGCTCATCGGGATTAACATAGCCCTCGATAACTATTTCAGCATCTGCGGGAACTTCCATATCTATTGTCTTACACTTAACTAAGTCAACCGGCTTTTTCCTTAAAAAACCTGCAAACAATAATTCATCAATATCCTTAGGTAGTGGTGCAGTAGCAGAATAGGTAATACTAGGATCTCCCCCTAGGGCAACCGCAACCTCCGTAGGCTTACCTAATTCACAATGCTTACGATAATTCTCAGCCCCATCATGATGGATATGCCAATGCATACCCGTCGAAGTAGCATCGAACTTTTGCAGGCGATACATGCCCATATTTCGCTTACCACTCAGGGGATCCTTTGTATAAACTTGAGGTAAGGTAATAAATCTGCCTGCATCCTCAGGCCAACATTTAAGGATAGGAATATCATCTAAGGAAGGGTTTTTATGCACCACCTCTTGACAAATCCCTTTCTTAACTAGCCGAGGAATGAAATTAGATACTTCAGCTAACTTAGGCAAGACCTTTACCTTTTCCAACAAAGATTGGGGAACATTATCTGCTATCTGCATAAATTCCATAATTTCTTCCGCAATCTCATTTAAATTATCAGCCCCTAAGCTAAGTGCCATTCTTTTTTTAGTGCCATAAGCATTTATGAGAACGGGTATATCATAGCCTTTTACATTTTCAAATAATAAGGCTGGGCCATAGGCTTTGCTAACTCTATCAGTAATTTCGGTAATTTCTAATTCACTATCAACTTCTACACTAATTCTTTTTAATTCTCCTGCTTTTTCTAAAACATCTATGAAATCTTGCAAATCTTTATAAGCCATATACAAAACCCTCCATCTAAACTATTTATATAACTGCAGCCTTACTTTGGTTTCCCAAGAATTCATTTAACTTAATAATCGCCTTGGGTAAAAAGCTCTTGTCATTTCCCTTATTATGGTTTACCAAGTTATACAGTTGGTTGATTTTCAACATATAATCATTTATCTCATTGTGGGTTCTATTATTTAATATCAAATACATAATCATACCTAGACTTAGACCAAGTTCTTTGATAAGGATTAAGTCCCTTTCACTAGTTATTCCAGACAATCTAGCCGCCGTAAAGAAAGCTGTACTATAATAATTAGCTTCAGTTTTTTCTAAGACTTCTATCGCACTAGCGTCAATTTTGTTCTTAATTATATAACCTTCACTAATTTCACCCATCATATCAGTAAAGGCATCCACTACTTTAACAGCACCCACTTCTAACAAAAGTTTCATAATCTGACCGAATAAATAATCCCCTATTAATATAGTAAATTGCAATTCCTGATTATAGGCTTGTCCTTCCTTATCATCCTTAATATGGGCATGAATATGGTTAGATAAATAAACCATTTTAAAAATTACGGCCATTTTTATAGATAAATCTTCTTCCACCCCAAAATAGTCATAAGCTAATAATACGAATTCGGGAATACTTTGCCATAATAAATCTTCCTCTAAGGTATAAGTGTAATTATATATATCTTCCCACCATGAATTTAAATAGTTATGAAAAAGATAATCTATTTCCAGTAACTCCTGTTTAAATTCCTTATAAAAAGTAAGATTTTTCAAAACTTGTCCTCCTCGATTAAACTTGCCAGTTTAAAAACACTTACATGGTCTTATTTATCATTCTACAGAATATCTGCCGTTCCTGCCTTAATAAATATTTCCTTATTATTATCGCATAATAGGAAACACTAATTAGAGAGGAAGTTATGTTCATTATAGTTGATATGCCATATTAAACAAAGTACAAAAGGAGAGAGTATATGATTACTGTAGTAGGTAAAGCTACTTCTAATGAACAAGCTAGTTCATTTATTACAGATTTAAAAAATCGAGCTTTAATCACGAGTGGGTTCATTTATCATCCTCATTTATATACTGACTATGAAAACCTAGTAATAAAAAATTACGATGACAATGTTCCCAATGTAAACTATACTAATAAAATCACTAACCACTGGCTAGAAGCTAATAACTATGTAGTCTTATTGAGATTGCATCCAGAGTGCCCTGATAATTATAAAATAATTGAAAAACTAGCTACAGAAATACATGGAATTAATGAATTAGTTAAGCTTTAAGTAAAAAATAAATAAAACAGGTCTTACTAGCTTTATTATAGTAAGACCTGTTAATTAGACAGTTCCCTGCGTCGTCGGTCAACTAAAATAGTATCCCTCCTAAATATTAACTACTTGGCGTTCCTGCTGACCTTCTATGATTCCCCTTTGTATTTCGGAAGCATTAACATAATCTGCCTTAAAAAGTTCTGCTAGATAGTTACAAGCATCCCAGGGATTAACCTTATCACCACAAGTAAATACATCTATAGCAGCATAACCTAATTCAGGCCAGGTATGAATAGCTAAATGTGACTCAGAAATTACTACTACCCCACTAACACCTTGGGGACTAAATTTGTGAAATACAAATTCCCTAACTTCCGCACCAGCCTCCAAAGCAGCGTTTACCATAATGTCCTCTACCCTACTAACATCATTTAACACCTCGAACGGACATCCGTACATCTCTGCTAAAATATGACGCCCCAAAGTCTGCAATAATGTCGCCTCCCTTATATCTTTTTAAGATTCCCAAACCTCCTTTTAAAAATATACAAGTAGAATTTTAGC
>JAAYRQ010000041.1 GCA_012518685.1 Syntrophomonadaceae bacterium
GCTGATACATCGGGTCTTTCGCCTTGATATACGATTACTAACTGATTATCTGCGTCCCAATCCACCGTAAAGCCTAAGCCTTCAGCTACATACCTAGCAGGTAGCATAGTACGGCTATTAGTTATCATAGGGGCTACATCTATGTTCTCGCTTACTCCATTTATGGTAATAGCACTTTTACCGATGGTTAGGTCTAATTTGTTACTGCCTTTTAAGCTAGCAGTTCTGGTATTGCTGTTCCATTCGATGTTACTATCATCTACCCCCAAGGCATTGCCTAAGAACCTTACGGGTACGAAGGTACGGTCTAGGTAGATTATAGGGGCAGTATCCATTTGCTTTACCTCTATATTCTCACTACCTACAGTTTGGGTGTAGTAGCTTTTATCGTTAATCTTAAATACGATAAGTTTATCTTTAGTTGCAATAACTTCATCATTGGCGGTTATGGGTTGATGGGTTATGGTGCTTATAAACACGAATAATAATGCTATCATTGAAATTCTTAATAAGTTTTTGGTCATTATAATTCCTCCTTAGAAAATATAGTCTTTTGTTTTCTAAAATAACAATGGGGCAGGACACATAAGCTATTTTTAACAGCTTACTTTCCCTAAAAAAACGCCAATATTAGTGGTATGGTGGAACTGGGTACGCACCGTAAACCTAACAAAAAACCAGCATGCTTTGCTTGTGCAGTAAAAAAAGAACGTAACCTATGCCATACGTAAGAATATGGCGATGTGTAGTAATATTGGGGTTTGCGTTATATTTTCTAGTTCTAGATTAGTTTTGCTAAACCCTTTTACTGCAATAGTAAATATCGGTTTTTTTAGAAATATTGGGTGGTGAGCAGGGGGTTTGTTTCTTTCTAGGAATATTTTTTTGATAGCAGGATGATAGCAAGAGAAGAAATATTAAATTATAGTAAATTGTAGAAAAGGGCTATAATACGGTATTCTCACAATAGACAGGATATAGATAACATATGCCTAGATATAGGCATTAGTAGGGATGGGTGCATATCTTACAAGCAGGGGGTCGGCAGTTCAAGCCTGTCATCGCCCACCATATTGTTTATAAGAAAAGTCTGCAATAGCAGGCTTTTTTTGATTTAGGGATTAACCTTTTCCCACTGTAGATCATTTATTATATATCTATCTTCATCTTTATAAGCTGTAATGTAATATATATAAGAATCCCCTAGTGAGTAACAGTCATAATAATTTACTTTAAGTGTTATTCTATCTTCTTCGTGGCAAAAGCTGGTGTAAGGCAAATTAGCCGTGGTAAAAATAGGTATAGTTTCCTTAGCAATAATAGCTAACTGTGCAGAATCATTTTGATAGGTATGGTAATTAATAATATTAAAGGCCAAGTCTTCACTAAAGCCTTTGCTTAGAAATGCCAAGCCATCACTAAAACTATTGGCATTAGCAGACAGTAATTTCCCATCTATTATAGTAGTTTCCTTAAAAAAATCGGTATAGACATTAAAATTTAGTGCTACCTGTAAAATATCTAAATACTCTTCTTCGCTTGCTAAGCTAGCTGGTATATAATGATTTTCTGCTAGTCCTTTACTGAACACAGCTTCCCCATTTATAAAACATGGGATAAGGGTAATTAAAAAAATTAATGTTATTCTTCTCATGATCTTTCCTTTCTAGTAATAATAACTTTATATATTAGCATATCCTTATGTAAATAAATAACAAAAAGAACTTTGTCGTTAGCTAGCTAAGCAAATTTATAAATATTTTTGATAAAAACGACAATTTGTAATAAATTTATGCAAAAATTTGTTACAATATTATGTATAGTCATAATTTTATAATAATTTGGATAGGGGGAATTTGTAATGTTAGATAATTTTGTTGCCACGGTTAAGACTTTACCGCAAATGTTTTACAATACGGTTGAAAACTTTGCAGACAGGCCTGCTATGAAATTTAAGTTGGAAGGAACCTATGTCAACTTAAATTATGGTGGGTTTGCTAATATTTCTGAAGAAATGGGTAACGGTCTTATAAGTCTTGGATTACAACCTGCTGAAGCTGTTGCCGTAATGGCACATACTAGTGAAAGATGGGGTTGGGCAGACTGGTCAATTCAGAATGTAGCTGGAATTACTGTAACTATATATCCTACACTATCCGCTAATGAAACCGCTTTTGTTGTTAATCATTCTGAATCTAAATTTTTATATGCTGGCAGTGATGACATTGCTAATAGATTGTTAAATGTTTGGGATGAGATGCCAAGCTTAGAAAAAATCATTGTCCTAGTAGCTGATTCCAAAATTACTGATGACAGGGTAGTAGATATTACTTATCTTAGAAATTTGGGGCGAAATTATGCGGTAGAAAATCCTGATGCCTATAATAATAGATGGCAATCTTTAAAGGGTGATGACCCTTCTAGTATTATATATACTTCGGGTACAACTGGTGATCTAAAAGGTAGTTTGTTATCTCATGAAGAATTAGTGGGGGCTTTAACTAGAAGCCTTAAACATATGATTGATGGAGGGTATAATGCTAGTTATGAAGATGTAGCTTTTTCTCTGCTGCCCCTAGCCCATATATGGGAAAGGAATAATTCTTATTTTGCTATGATTGCTGTAGGGGGCATGATTGGTTTTGCCGAAAAGCCTACTACTTTAGTACAAGATATTCAAGAAATTAAGCCTACTTGGGTTTTATTAGTTCCGAGGTTATGGGATAGAATTTATTCGGGTTTTAGGGGGGCTTTTCTTAGTAACCCTGAAGGCAAAGCTATGTTTGAATGGGCTATAAAAATTGGGGAAAAAGTTCTAGAAAAGCGAACTGGACCTAATAATGCTGTTGATTTTACTATTGATCCTACTCAGTTTTTGGATGAGGAATTAGCTGCTGATTTTAGAAGGGCTGATGCTATGGTATTTAGTCAGCTAAGACAATTATTAGGCGGTAACCTTAAAATACCTTACTCTGGTGGGGGGCATTTACCAGAAGAATTACACCGTAGCTTTATGGTGCTTAATTTTCCTTTACTTAATGGTTGGGGTTTAACGGAAACGGCGGCAGGTATTAGCCACGGCTATCCTAATGCTACTAAGGCAGGCTGGTTATCTAAAATTGTGCCTGGTGTAGAAGCTAAACTAGCAGATGATGGAGAAATCTTAGTTAAGGGTATTGGAATTATTAAGGAATATTATAAAAATCCTAAAGAAACTGAGGATAGCTTTACTGATGATGGTTGGTTTAAAACTGGTGATATAGGAGAGTTTGACGAGGAAGGATTTTTGCGTATTGTTGATCGTAAAAAACATATTATCGTTATGGATACTGGTAAGAATGTGGCACCAGCTAAAATCGAATCATTGTTTACTAATAGCCCTGTTGTAGAGCAAGTAGTAGCGATTGGGGATAATTATAAGTTTATTTCAGCATTATTAGTCCCTGCTTTTGATATGATCCTATTTATGCTAAAAGACAAGGGTATAGCCTATGATGAATCTAAGCTAAAATATGCAGAAATTAATGGGGTGGAAACTTGTATTGAGGTAGGAGAAGATGTTATTAATGCAGAATATGTAAAAGAATTAATTGCAGATGAAGTTAAACGGATTAATGAATATTTAGCAGATTTTGAACAAATTAAAGCTTACACTATTTTATCGCGTAAACTTACCGAAGAAGATGGCGAACTGACTCCCACTATGAAAGTCAAAAGAAAAGTGGTCATGGAAAATTATGCAGATAAGATAAAAGCTATGTATGCATAATCCGTAATTAAGGAACGATAAGACAAAAAGGTGGTTACTGTAAAAGTAGCCACCTTTTATAATTTTTTATACTTCGTAAAAGCTAACCCCTAGTAATCCTGGTCCCGTATGAACTCCTAAGGTAGGGCTAATATCAGATATTATTAATTCCTTGATATTTGGTAGGGTTTTTAATCTAGTAACAAGTTTATCAAATTCTTGTTTAGCACCCCCATGCATTACTGCTAGGTTTATAGTCTTGGTGTTTACAGTTTGTTCTACTATTTGCACTAGTTTTTCTATGGATTTATTGCGTCCTTTGGCTTTGGCGAAAGTAAAATACTTACCTTCTTCATTAACGGAGATGATAGGTTTTAAGTGTAAAAACTGACCTAACATACCCCTTACTTGCCCAATTCTTCCACCCTTTCTTAAGTATTCTAAAGTTTCAATTACATAATATACTTGCACTTTGGGTTGTAATGTTGCTAATTTTTCTACAATCTTGTCAAATGTTAAGCCTTTGGCAATATTACGGGCGGTATCTAGTACCATCCAGCCAGTTCCTGCAGAAAGAGTTTTGGTGTCGAATACTTTTATAATCATGTTATCTATTTCTTTGGCTACTAATTTTACAGCATTAAATGTTCCAGAAAGTTCGCTTGAAAGGTGCAGTGCTAGAATGTGGGTGAAACCGTCATCTTGTAAGCCATCTATAGCCTCTTTTATTTCGCTGGGTGTAGGCATAGATGTAGTAGGAATTTCATCGGGCATTCGACTATATACTTCTTCGGGTTGTATATCAACTCGATCCGAAAATATTCCATAAGGATAAATAACTTTTAGTGGTAATACCTTAATGTTATACTCATTAATATAGCTTTGGGGTAGGTCACAGGCACTATCGGTTAGGATAGCTATTTTTTCTTGCACTAAGTCACTCCCTTTATATGTTAATATGCCCTTTATTTTAGAATATTTAATATATTATAGCAAGTTTTTTATGGAATTATAGTTGACTTACTCTACAAAATAGGCTAATATCACCTTGTAAAGTGATTATACTTTACATTGAGGGGAAGAGCGATGTTAGAAAAAACGGAAAATATGGTCTTGTTATTGGATTTTTATGGACCTTTATTAACTAATAACCAGCAACATATTTTGAATTTATATTATGAATTAGATTATTCTTTAACAGAAATTGCCCATAGTCTAGATATTACTAGGCAGGCAGTTTATGATGTGGTAAAAAGGGCAGAAAAATTACTATTATCTTACGAAAATAAGTTAGGCTTAGTGGATAGGTTTAAGATGACTCATAATAAGCTAGCAGAAGCACAACTTTTGTTAAGTAATGATGAGAAGATTAACCCTGATATTATTACTAAGGTAAAGGATATATTACATGAAGTTACGGATACTCTTTTATAGTTAAGGAGGGATAGCGTGGCATTTGAAGGTTTATCTGACAGGCTGCAAGATGTTTTTAGGAAGCTTAAAGGCAAGGGTAAGATAACTGAAGATGATGTTAAAAGCGCAATGCGTGAAGTACGCTTAGCCTTATTAGAAGCAGATGTAAACTTTAAAGTTGTAAAGGATTTTACTAGTAAGGTTAGGGAAAGAGCTGTAGGACAAGAGGTATTAACTAGTCTTACCCCTGGTCAACAGATTGTTAAGATAGTTCACGATGAAATGACTGACCTTATGGGTGGCAGTGAAAGCAAGCTGGTCTTAGGTAAATCCCCTGCAGTTATTATGGCGGTGGGTTTACAAGGTGCTGGTAAGACTACTTCGGCTGCTAAGTTAGCTAATAATTTGCTAAAACAAGGACGCCGACCTTTGTTAGTGGCTTGTGATATTTATCGTCCTGCTGCTATTAAACAATTACAAGTATTAGGTGAACAGATTAATGTACCTGTTTTTGCTATGGGGCAGAATAAGCCTCTTGATATTGCTAAAGCATCTGTGGAGTTTGCAAAAAGCAATAATAGAGATATTATCATTATTGATACCGCTGGTCGCTTGCATATTGATGAAGAATTAATGGATGAACTAAAAGATATAAAAAGTGCCCTTAATCCAGATGAAATATTATTAGTAGTTGATGCTATGACTGGACAGGATGCAGTAAACATAGCAGAGGCTTTTAATGTGGACTTAGGTTTAACTGGTTTGATTCTGACTAAATTAGATGGTGATAGCAGGGGTGGAGCCGCTTTATCGGCCAAGGCTGTTACTGGTTGTCCTATTAAATTCGTTGGTATGGGCGAGAAACTCGATGCCTTGGAAGTTTTTCATCCTGATCGGATGGCTTCCCGTATTTTAGGCATGGGTGATGTGCTTAGCTTAGTAGAAAAGGCTCAAGCCAACATTGATGAAAAAAAAGCTAAGGAAATGGAAAGGAAGATAAGGGATTTAGAATTTACCCTAGAAGATTTCCTTGATCAATTACAACAAGTTAAGTCTATGGGACCTTTGGAAGATTTAATAGGAATGATTCCTGGCATGAGTAAACAATTAAAAGGTGTTAAGCCTGATGTAGATAATAACGAAATAGCTAAAATAGAAGCTATTATTAGGTCTATGACTTTAGCAGAAAGGCAAGAACCTAATATTATTAATGGCAGTCGTAAGAAAAGAATTGCTAGGGGTAGTGGTACTAGGGTACAAGATGTTAATCGTTTACTTAAGCAATTTGACGAATCAAGAAGGATGATGAAACAGTTTGCTGACATGGGTAAAAAGGGGAAAAAGGGTGGTTTAAGTATGCCCAAATTTCCTTTTTAGATAAATTTTTATAATTTTACAGGGAGGTGAATTAATGGCAACGAAAATCAGATTAAGAAGAATGGGTGCTAAAAAAAGACCTTTTTATAGGGTGGTAGTAGCAGATTCTCGTTCTCCTAGAGATGGTAAGTTTATCGAAGAAATAGGATATTATGATCCTACTACTAATCCTGCTACTATTAAAATAGATGAGGAAAGGGCTTTAAAATGGTTAGCTGATGGTGCTAAGCCTTCAGATACGGCTAAATCCTTATTTAAAAAACAGGGTATTATGGCTAAATTCGCTGAGTCCCGCAAGTAAGCTAGCGGGCAGGGGGTGACTTTATTGAAAGAATTAGTTGAATATATTGCTAAATCCTTAGTTGACAGTCCTGATGAAGTTGAGGTTACGGAAATCGAAGGTGAAAGATCAATAATTATCGAACTAAGAGTTGCAGCAGATGACATGGGCAAGGTTATTGGTAAACAAGGCAAAATTGCTAAATCAATCCGGACTTTAACTAGAGCAAGGGCTACTAAAGAAGGTAAAAGAGTAGTAGTAGAAATATTAAGATAGGGCTATTTTAGCCCTTTCCGTTTTATTGGGGTGTTTTTAGGAGTGAAAACAGGTGGATAATGATTTAGTTAGTATAGGTAAGATAGTGGGTACTTTTGGTTATAAGGGATTTTTTAAAGTATTGCCCTTAACTGACTTTCCTGAAAGATTTAAGGAATTAAAAAATGTCTGGCTATGTGCTGCCGACAGGGAAGAAGAATTAACCGTAGAAGCAACTAGACCCCATAATGAATTATATTTAGTAAAATTACAAGGGATAGAGACTAAGGAAGTAGCTATGACTTATAAAAATGCTTTTTTGAAGGTAAGGGAAGCTGAAATTTATCCTTTACCTGAGGGTTATTATTATCATTTCCAACTCAAACAAATGAAGGTATTTGATGATAAATTAGGCTATTTGGGCAAGCTAGTTGAGGTTTTAGAAACTGGTGCCAATGATGTGTATGTAATAGAATCTGATAAATATGGAGCAATATTAATTCCCGCCCTTAAACAAGTTATTAAAGAAGTGGATCTAACTAATAAAAGGATGTCTGTCCTGCTTTTGGATGGTTTGATTGATGAAAAAAGATTAGGTGAATGATGAATGATTATTGATATACTGACCCTCTTTCCTGAAATGTTTACCTCGCCCTTGGCTACAAGTATCCTTAAAAGGGCTCAGGAGAAAGAATTAGTGGAAATTAATACTATAAATATTAGGGATTATGCCTTAGATAAACATAAGCAAGCTGATGACTATCCTTATGGGGGCGGTGCGGGCATGGTTTTAAAGCCTGATGTAGTCACTAGGGCTATTAATAATCATAATAAAGATGAGGCTTATCTAGTGTTTTTATCGCCTCAAGGTAAGGTGCTAAACCAAAACAAAGTTATCAGCCTAAGTAAAAAAGACCACTTAATACTACTGTGTGGACATTATGAAGGTGTAGATGAAAGGGTTTTGGAATTAGTTGACGAGGAAATATCTATTGGGGATTATATTCTAACAGGTGGTGAGATTCCTGCCTTGGTTATAGTGGATGCTGTAGTAAGATTATTAGACGGAGTATTAGGTCATGCAAGCTCGGCATTAGAAGAGTCCTTTAATAATTCATTATTAGAGTATCCCCAATATACCAGACCTGTAACTTTTGAAAACAAAACGGTTCCCGAAGTACTAACTTCAGGTCACCATGAAAATATTAGATTATGGCGGAAGAAACAAAGTCTATTAAATACTTTTCTAAAAAGACCTGATTTATTAATAGGGAGAGAATATGATGAGGAAGAAAAAAGCTTGTTACTAGAAATTATTTTTAATCAAGAATAGATATTTTTTTAGATAGGGGAAAAAAGACTTGAAAAAAGCTAAAGTATATATAGCCTTACTTCATTATCCCATGTATAACAAACAGATGGAGATAATTACTACCTCAATTACTAACTTAGACTTGCACGATATTGCTAGGGTAGCTAGAACCTATGATGTAGAAGGCTTTTTCGTAGTTCATCCTGCACCTAATCAACATAAATTAAGTAAGGAAATCATTTCTTATTGGCAGGATGGATATGGGGGCACATATAATCCTGATCGCAAGGAAGCATTTGATTTGTTAAGACTAGTTAATAACATAGATGAAGTAATCAATTCTATAATCGACAGCACTGATAAAAAGCCTATCTTGATTGCAACTGATGCTCGGGTGTATGATAATTCTATTTCCTTTAAAGAACTAAAAGATAAAATGCAGCTGGCAGATGAGCCTTTCTTATTATTGTTTGGTACTGGATGGGGCATAGCCAAGGAAATAATGGAGAATTGTACCTATATTTTAGAAGCTATTGAACCAGCTAGGACTTATAATCATTTATCAGTTCGTAGTGCGGTGTCTATTATAATTGATCGTTTGTTAGGAGAAGACTGGTATTAGGTTTGATAAGTCTAACCTGCTAAGTTTTTATTTTAATCTGGAAAATATTTTGAATAACTAATCCTAAAAAGCATTAGACGAAAGTATTAAAGAAATTAATTAGATAATACATTCCCTGCTAGACGGGGATTTTTTTATGCCATGAATTTAAAGGTAGCTATGGAAAATAGTAGAACAAATTGATGGATTGCTGTAAAATGGACTTTAGGCTTCTACTATTAAGGAGGAATTTATATGATGAAAAGATTAAGATTTTTTGCAATAGTATTAGTTTTAGGTATGGCTTGTCTAATAGCACCTGAAATTACTCCAACTATTGCCAACGAAACCATTGCAACTAGCGACAAGTTAATCGTATTTAAGATTAACGACACTAACTACTATACTCAAACTATTGGTAGTGAGGTAGTAAACACCGTTCAAATGGATACTGCCCCTATAATCTATCTAGACCGTACTTTTGTACCAGTTAGGTTCTTAGGTAATGCCCTAGGCGTATCTGATAGCAATATTGAATGGAATAACACTACCAGAACTGCTACTTTAAAGGGTAGTAACAAACTAGACCTAGTTATAGGTAAAAAAGCTATTGTAGTAAACGACAAGACCGAGCCTATTGATGTAGCACCCATGATTACTAATAGTCGTACTATGTTACCTGCAAGGTTCGTAGCAGAAGGCTTAGGCTTTAAAGTAGATTGGGATGCAGATAA
>JAAYRQ010000042.1 GCA_012518685.1 Syntrophomonadaceae bacterium
AATCTTCTCCCCGTTTAATTTAGTTAAATATATCATAAAATACACATCCTAGTTCTATTTTTCGGGGGAATTAACCCCCGAAAAAAGGACATAATTATCGTTTCAGATTGACTAATTCTTGTAACATCTCATCTGAGGTCGTAATAATACGGGAATTAGCCTGAAAACCCCTCTGGGTTATAATCATATCGGTAAATTCTTCCGATAAATCCACATTGGACATTTCTAAACTGCCTGGGATTAAAGCCCCCATACCCTGATCACCAGGTGCACCTACTAGAGGGTCACCAGAGTTATTAGATACTTGGTATAGGCTAGACCCCACTTGCAGTAACCCTGCTGGGTTTTGGAAGTTCACTAGAGCTACCCTAGCTAAGTTACGGCTTTCCCCATTGTCATATACCCCTTGAATGGTACCGTCAATTCCAAAGTTATAGGTTGTCAGATTACCCATGGTGTAGCCATCTTGATATTCTGCCCAAGCGGACGACTTAGTCTCCCACTGGGTAATATGGCTAAAATCGATGTCGAATTCAATATCTTCTGCACCTTGTTCAGATCTGCCAATAATCAAGCTTTTCAATATTGCATCACTAGGTAAAGTCCCATTATTGTCAAAAGTTAAATCTTTTATTCTTATAACATTAGCACCAGATATTTCCTTATCATTATCTGCAATAGATATTCCTTCAATTGAACCACTAAATTCAGGGCTAAGAGAGATATCACAAGCCCAAGTAGTTTCTGGTACTGTATCATCAATACTAAGTTTGAAAAACCTGAAATAAAGCTCTTCCTTATTACCTAAAGAATCATATACTTCCTTAGAAGTAACTATTATTTCATTTTCGTCTGGTATATCGGTTGCCAAACCAAATGTGTCTGGATGCACTTTAGTATTAGAATCCAAATTCCCCGTAAACTTCATTTCCGTAGTGGCCCGAGGAGGAATAGACTTAAAATCTGCTATGTCTATAGGTTCACTAGATCTGACTGTATCTATATTCCAGTCCTCATCAGCCATCCAACCATGTACCCTATATCCATTAGCTAGGCTTATCAAATTACCTAACTTGTCAAAATCAAAATTACCCGCCCTGGTATAGAATCTTTGTCCACCATTATCGACGATAAAATAACCATTGCCATCTATAGCTAAGTCTGAGGCCTTGTTAGTAGAACTAGCAGGGGCTGGAGTATGAATCTGGTCAATACTGGCTATAGCCATACCTAGACCTATAGCCATGGGATTAGTTCCTCCCCTAGCATCAGTAGGCCTGGAAGCTCCTCTTATACTCTGATAAAGAGTATCTTGAAAGACTACCCTGCTTTTCTTATAACCTGCGGTATTAACATTAGCTATATTATTACCTATGACATCCATCTTCGTCTGGTGGTTTCTTAGTCCAGAAACCCCAGCGTACATTGAACGCATCATATCATATATGACCTCCCATTTTTGTTTTTAGGTGTATCTATCAATCTACACCTGTAAGGCTTCCTCTAAGAGGTCCAGCCTTATATTATCACTGCACTATCAATATTAGTAAAGACATTTTCTTTCAAGTTAGCTCCATCTACCGCAGTAATAACCGTATTGTTTTTAACACTTACTAGTAAAGCTAAATCATTAAATAATACTAGGGAATCCTTTGCCCCTTTTTCTCTAACTTTAGCCACTGCATCATTAATCTTATTTAAGTCGCTTTCATTTAACTCGATATTTCTCATCTGTAACCTTTGTTTAGCATGTTGAGAAAACTTGACTTCCTTATTTAACTTATCATCTAAAACCCTAGCAAAACTAGTCGCATTAGGCTTAGTTTGCTTTGGAGGCTCATTTACCTTAGGTGTAATAGGTCTAACTTGGTTAGGAATAAATATTTTATTATGCACCTAGGTCACCTGCCCCACTTTCATTATTGCTATCATCATCAGGTTGAAAAGTTTTTAATAATTCATCTAGTTTCTCTAATATCTTACTTAAGGCAGCTTGGTTAGTATCAGGCATTTGCCCCAGTTCTACTATTTCATCAAAAGGCACCTTATCATTACCTATGATAAAGGTAGGTCTGCCTTCAAATACCATTACCGAATTAATCTGCCCAGCTAAGATATACTCATTTTCAGGGGTATCTTCTTTTATGTTAGGGTTAATATAAGCAACTTCCCGTCCTATCATTGAACTAGCCTGCTGTAATAAGATGCTAGGCAGCAACTGGTTATTAATACTAGTCGCCATGTTGTCAAAAGATTTATTTAGGTTTTGCATCTGTTCCAAGGCACTAAATGAGGCCATTTGGGCAATAGATTCCTTACTATCCATAGGACTTAAAGGGTCTTGGTATTTTAATTCGGTAATTAAAATTTTTAGAAAATCATCCTTACCTAAAATTCCATTATCCTTTGCAGCTATGTTTTGGGTATTTACTGTGTTCTCACCAATAAAAGGCGACTGTCCATATATCGGACTCGTACTCACAATCTTCACCTCCTAAATTAGAAAACTTACGGTCGTATCCTCAGGTAACTGGTAATAGTCTATCCCTGTTAAGTTTTCTGCTTCTTCTTCAAGATAGGGATTAACTTCATAATTATCATCTATCTCGCCATTAGCCTGATAATTATTAAACCCTGATTTTTCAAAATCCCATTCTTGCTTAGTTTCCGAACCGTCAAACATACCGCCATTATTAAGCTGGACATTGACTTCGGTTCGTTCTACTTTAATTCCTTGGGATTCTAAAGACTGACGAAGTGTATTAAGATTACTTTCTAACAAATGCTTAACTTGTAGGTTTTCCGTTATAAACCTAGCTGTTACTAGACCTTGTTCTACCGCAATCCTAATCGTCATCTTCCCTAAAAACTCTGGTTTTAAGTTAATTCTTATTTCAGAAACATTTTGCTTTAATACTAGTTCCGCTTTTTTAACTATCTGGTCAATAACTTCCTTAACCTCAACTGGCTTGTTATCAACTAATACTATACGGCTGTCGCTTCTAACATTATTTAGTTCTGCCTTATTAAGATTTAAGTTAGCCCCTTGCTCATTTTCTACCGTATTAGGGGTCTTAGCTTCAGTTGCTAGTTGGTTATTGCTGGTAGTACCTTCAGTAGTTTTTAAGTTATTAAGCTTACCTACTTCTGTTGAAATTAACTTTTTAATATCAGTCTTACTAGCAGAATCCTCTTTAGTAAGCTGAGTATTTATTAAGTTTTGCAGCCTAAAGTTTTTAGGTTTTTCTTCCGCTTTGTTATTAGTGATAATCTCTGGTTCATCGTGAACATTATGGCTTATGTTCCGATTAGCTGTCTGTTTTTCTTCTGTGTTTTCCTTAATCACATTTACAAGGTTAGGTTGATTAGCTGGTTCAGTAAATGCTCTAGGATTTTCTGTGCTTATTTTTTCACTATTATCTGCCTTATTTTCAGTGATTACGATTTTCGCTAACTCGGCATTCACATAGGCAATAATTTCTTCCTCAACTAGCTCTGTTTCCTCTACTTCTTCTAAAATTAGACCAATTATAGCTTTTAATTCTGCCTTACTTAGCTCTGGAGGAACTTCTAGCTCCCCGCTATTTTTTTCTAGGAAGTCATCTAATTTTTCAATACTATCGGCTTCGGATTTTTCAGCTTCTTTTATAGGAACATTTTGTCCTTTATCAGTATTAGTTTTAATTAGATTTTCCTTAGGCTTTGTTTGGTCATTTAGAACTTTAGCAAAATTAGTTTTAATCTGATTTTTAGGTTTTGGTAAAGGTTTGCTAGATAGATTAAATAAACTATTATCACTATTAACTATAGATGCTAGCATGTTCATTCTTTTATCATTCACCTCCTTTGCTTAATCTCCCTTTTTTTAAAAGGGGCTAAATATAAGGACTAATAAAAATCCTTATGCTTAACCCCTCTAGTGCAAAAATTAAGGGGCCATTACTAGCATCTTTTTTGTAATTTCCGCGGCCTTATCTTCAGACATATTCTGCATTATATCTGCCACTATATCTGCTTCTAATTCGCTTAATATCCCTATAATATGTTCCATTTCCAGTTTGTTAATTATTTCAGCAGCATTTTTAGCATTCATCTCTGCATAATATTTTGCCATATCTTTATATACTTTGGCTTGATTTTCTTTTCTCATTTGACTTTCTAGTAGTTTTTCGTTTAGGCTAATCACTTCATCTTTTAGTTTTTCTTCATTGTCAGCTATAATATTAAGCTGATTAGCTATATCTTGACTTTCGGCTTGGATTTCCTTTAATTCTGCATCTTTTTTAGCAATCGTTTCTTTTAAATCCTTATTCTCCTTTTCCATTAAATCAGCCTTCGTTTCCACCTTTTTGACAGGTGCTTTTTGCTTTTCTGTCACAATCTTACCTACTACAGGTATTTGTTCTACATAGGCAGGAGTTTTTAGTATATCTAAGAAAAACAATAAATAAAAAATTCCTATTAATAATCCCAAAAATAAAATAACTGTGAATATTATTTTTAATATATTACCCAAACTCTTCACCCCAATATTAGCTAATTATTACGAAAATGTTTGTTAATAGCTATTTCATCAATTTCCTTTTGTTCTTCTATATTAAGTTCGTTAAGGTATGCTTTCCATTCTTTTTCTTTTAATTTAGTTAGAGTTTTGGTTTCCTTTTTACACTCTATTAATATGTTTCGGGCAATTTCCACTTTTTCTTCAGCTTTTTTTAGTTCAAAATTAATTTCTAGGATATGAGCCCTTAATACAGGGAGATAATCATTGATTAATAGGGCTTCTTTAAAACTTTTGTACTTAAAGGAATCCTCTAGCCTTTTTAATTTATCTATTTTAAGTTTAAGTTGTTCATTAATAATATCTCTTTCTGATATTTTCAAAGCTAATTGCTCTATGGCTAGTTTCTCTTGACCTTCAGCAATATCTAAATTAGTTTGTAATCTGAATACGAATCTTTTCAAGTATATCCCTACTTACTTATAGCCTCACTAAGAAGTGTTATAGTCTTATCGAAGCTGGCTTCACCGTATATATCTTGCCTTATAAAGTCATGACATTTATCTATTAAAATAATAGCTTCATCTATAGCTGGGTTAGAGCCCTTTTTATAAGCACCGATTTCAATTAAATCCTTAGCTTCCTCATAAGTAGCTAATATGCTGCGAAATTTATTAGCATAAGATAAATGCTCTGGATTAACTATGTCTATCATTACCCGACTAATACTATCATTAATACTTATAGCTGGGTATAAATTCATCGCAGCTAAGTTACGATTTAAGACAATATGTCCGTCAACTATACCCCTAACCGTATCAGTAATAGGTTCATTTAAGTCATCCCCTTCTACTAAGACAGTATATAATCCCGTAATTGTTCCTGTTTCTGAAGTACCAGCCCTTTCTAAAAGCCTAGGTAATAAAGCAAAAACTGATGGGGTATAGCCCCTTGTAGCAGGCGGTTCTCCTATAGCTAAGCCTACTTCCCTTTGGGCTAGAGCAAATCTAGTTAGAGAATCCATTAATAGCAATACATCTAAACCCTGATCCCTAAAAAATTCGGCAATACTAGTAGCTACGAAAGCCCCTTTTAATCTGACTAAAGCAGGTTGATCAGAAGTGGCTACAACTACTACTGATTTAGCTAGACCTTCCTCCCCTAAATCTCTTTCCAGAAACTCCCTAACTTCTCGACCCCTTTCACCGATTAAGGCAATTACTATAATATCTGCTTCGGTGTTCCTAGCAATCATACCCATTAGGGTACTTTTGCCCACCCCACTCCCAGCAAATATTCCCATTCTCTGCCCCCTACCTACAGTAGTTAGGCCATCAATAGCCTTTACTCCTACAGGTAAAACCTCTGTTATCCTTTGTCTTTTTAAAGGGTTAGGGGGTGTATTCATTACAGGATAACTAATTTTCGTGTTTAAACGCCCTTTATCATCTATCGGTTCGCCTAAGCCATCCAGAACTCGACCCTGTAATTCAAAACCTACATTAACTCTTAAGGTAGAACCTGTAGCAATAAGTTCACTGCCTGGTCCAATCCCTTCTAAGTTACCCAAAGGCATAAGTAATGTTTTATTATTTTTAAACCCCACTACTTCTGCAGGAATTTCCATTTTGTCCGCATAATTGGTTTTTATATAACATAGCTCGCCTAAGCTAACCCTAGGTCCAGTAGCTTCCAAAGTAAGACCTATCGCTTGTGATATCTTACCTTTTAACTGGCAGGAAGGGATTTTTTCAATAATAGTAAAATATTTTTCTAAGTTTAGAGAATTAGATATTTTACTCATCTCCTGCTACTTCTAGTAAACCCTTTTCTATATTGGATAATTTGGTTTCGATTCTAGCATCAACTGAACCATTTTCACTTTCTATTAAACAGCCACCATCAGCAATTCGTTTATCCCCTTTTATCTCCATATTTATGTCAGTTTCACCTATTTCAGTTAATAATTCTGTTTCAGATAGCTTTAACAGATTATCAAGTTCTGTAGGATTAACATAGACCTTAACATTTTGGGGATTGTCTAGGTAACTTATCGCTTCGGCAACTATATTTCTAATATTATCTGGATTGGTGGTTAATTCATTAGCAATGACCTTTTTAGCTATTACTAAGACCAATCTAACTATGTCGGATTCTGCACTACTTAAAACCTCCAATTTAGTTTTCCTAGCTTCCTCAATGATAAATTCATTTTGCATTAGGGCTTGTTCCCTATCTGCCTTTATCTCTTCATTAGCTAATCTTAAGCCTTCTTCATAGCCTTCATTTTGAGCCGCCTCTTTAATCAAGCTAGCATCTTTATAAGCGTTACTTCGCAATAAATCTACTTCATCCTGAGCATTGGCTATAATTTCCCTAGCCTCAAGATTAGCTTTTTCCAGTAATTCTATTACCATCTGCTCAGTTTCTTGTAATATTTTACGGCTTTCTTGTTCTAGGGCTGCATAATTATCCCATTCAGAAGGATTATTTTGTAATTCAGCCGAAATCACATTTTTTAATTCTTTGATATCAGTTAATTCTATAAGCTTAGTCTTAGATGATAGGTTGGGACTTTTAATAATATTAGACAATAATCTCCTCTCCTCCACCCCTAGCTACTACTATCTCTCCACTATCTTCTAATCTTCTAATTACATTAACAATTCGTTGCTGTGCTTCTTCTACATCCCGCAATCTTACGGGACCCATGAATTCTATGTCTTCTTTTAGCATATCAGAAGCTCTTTGTGACATATTGTTGAAAATCTTAGTAGATACTTCATTACTAGCACCTTTTAAGGCTAATGCTAAGTCTTGAGTTTCTACTTCTCTTAATACCCTTTGGACAGAACGATCATCAATAATAACAATATCTTCAAATACAAACATAAGTTTTTTAATTTCTTCTGCCAATTCAGGGTCTTGTACTTCCATAGCTTCCATAATAGTTTTTTCGGTTCCCCTATCCACTCGGTTAATAATCTCTACAACCGATTTTACTCCACCAGCTACAGTTAACTCTTGTGGTCCTAATGATAAAAGTTTTCTTTCCAAAACCCTTTCGACTTCTTTTATCACTTCTGGTGAGGTAGTATCCATAATAGCTATCCTTTTAGCCACATCAGACTGTTGCTCTGGTGGTAGAGCTGATAGTATAGATGAAGCCTTATCTGGTTCTAAATAAGCTAAAATCAGAGCTATAGTTTGGGGATGTTCTGACTGTATAAAGTTTAATAGCTGAGATGGCTCAGTTTTACGCATAAAATCAAAAGGACGCACCTGTAAAGATGCTGATATCCTGCCGATGATTTCCATCGTTTTTTCCTGCCCATAAGCTCTTTCCAGCACTTCTTTAGCATAGTTAATGCCGCCCTGCCCTATATATTGACTAGCTACAGCCATTTCAAAAAACTCCCTGAAAATTTCTTCTGTTTTATCTGTCGATACCTGTCTTATGTTAGCAATTTCTAATGTAAGTTGTTCTATTTCTTCTTCGTTTAAATGCTTAAATAATTGGGCAGATTTTTCTGGACCTAGAAATATCAAAAAATTAGCAGCTTTTTGCTTGCCAGTTAAATCTTTTTTAGTTGCTGACATTATGCTCACCTCATATCTTCAGATAACCAGATTTTAACTACTTGAGCAGCATTTTCTGGATCTTCATCAATTAATTTATCTATTTCTTGTTTAACCCTTTGCATTTCTTTTTCTTCAGGGGTTAAAGTTTTATCAATTAAGTCTTCCAGTTTTATTTCCTCTTCTACAAGAGAATCAAAACCAGTAGCTTCTAACTCTACTTCATCTTCTCGCCGTCTTCTACGAATTAAAAGGATAACTAAGATAGTAATAATTACTCCTATTAAACCAAATAATATAGGTGTAAAAGGCGAACCTAACAGCTGTTGTAAACCTGTTACTGGCTGGGCTTCAGGCTCAGGTTCAACCAAAAAGTCAATAAAAGCAATAGAAATATTATCTTCTAATCTGACATTTTCAAAATTCCTATCTTCCCTTAACCCACAAGCAGTAGCGACTACCCCTCGTATTTTTTCGGTTCTTTCTTCATCAGTTTGACCTAAGTTGGCATTTGCAACTACGGCATTGTTAACTAATACTGATACAGTTAAATAGTCATACTTAACCTCTCCCTGGGAGAACTTGGTGATTGTTTCCGTACGATTTAATTCATAATTGGTAGTCTTATCACTGCTAGTAGAACTAGATGTTCCACCACCTGTGCCAGGTTCTAGGTACTGTGGTATATTAACATCTGTTCCTACTGGTGCCCCAGGTTCAGTCGTACTTTCGGAAGTAGCCTTTGATACTTGTTCACTTCTAACAAAAGTCCCATCTGGATCATGGGTATATTTTTCATCAAGTTGTTCCCTGTCATCGAAGTTAAGTTCTGCACTAACCCTTACTACAGCATTATCCTTGCCTAAGGTCTTATCTAACATAGTTTGAATAGCATTTTCTTTTTCTTTTTCATATTGTTTTTTTAAGGCTAATTGTAATTGCACTTGCTCAGATGCGTTAGCATTATTAGATAGGGCATTTTCTGATAACAAGGTACCATCTTGATCAACCACTACTACATTTTCTGGATCTAACTTTTCCACACTATTAGCGACTAGATTAATAATCGCTTGCACTTCCTTATTGCTTAAGCTTTCACCATCTTGAGTCCTAATAACAACCGATGCTTTGGGCGGTTCCTCTTGATTAACAAAAAGTGTATCTTCAGGTATAGCTAGATTAACTTTAGCAGCTTTAACCTTATCTAAGGCTTGTATAGTACGAGCTAATTCACCTTGTAAAGCAGATTGGTATTTAACTTTTTTATCGGTTTGGGTTTCCCCAAAACTACTTTCTAAAAAAAGTTCTAACCCCGCCTCTCCCCGGGGCAGATTTTGACTAGCTAAATTCAGACGGGCTTTATATTTTTTATCTGCTGGAACTAAAACCGTACTACCATTATCTGTAATACGATAGGGCACTTTATCTTCATCTAATTTTTCTACAATGGCTGCGGCATCCTTTTCCGTTAAATCAGTATACAACACCTCATATCCACCATAAGAATCCTTGGTTACTATTAACATGACTAAAGCAATAATTACTAACATCAAAGCACCTGAAATAAGGACCTTTTGATTCAATGTTAATTTATTCCACAATTCTCTAGCATTTTCAGCATATTGCCTTAATCTATTAATAATATTTTCCATTAATTAATACTCCCTACAACAAAATTACATTTGAATTCTCATTATTTCTTGATATGCTTCCACAAGCTTGTTCCTAACTTCTATAGTTAATTGTAAAGCAAGGTTAGCCTTTTCATAAGCTAACATCGTATTATGTAGATATTCCTCTTCGCCTAATACTAGTTCTGTAACACTTATCTGTGCCTCCTTTTGCAAGGCATCAACTTCATATAAAGCAGATTTTAAATAAGATAAAAAATTGTTACTTTTTCCTGTATTAGTTGTTTGCTTATTAATGGTATCATCATTAATAAGTAGGTTATTATTAAGCATATTTATTTTCAAAATTCAAATCCCCCTATCTACCAATATCTAAAGCCCTTAATGCCATGCCTTTAGTAGCTTCTATTACCTTAGCATTAGCCTCATAAGATCTCGTAGCTGATATCATATTAATCATTTCTTCTACGATATTAACATTAGGGTAATTAACATAGCCATTTTCGTCAGCATCTGGATGAGCAGGTTCATAAACCTTTCTAAAAGGTGCTTCTTCTTCACTTAAGCTCTTTATTTGGGTAACTCTAACCCCTTGCCCAACCCCGTTTAGCTTATCCTTTAAAATATTATTAAAGGAACTGTTAGTTGAGTTTTTCCTGGCCTCAAAAAGCA
This sequence comes from Syntrophomonadaceae bacterium, assembly GCA_012518685.1. GTDB lineage: Bacteria > Bacillota > Syntrophomonadia > Syntrophomonadales > Syntrophomonadaceae > JAAYRQ01. The sequence goes on from JAAYRQ010000042.1 coordinate 10,384, forward strand.
CTATCTGCCTTCTATAAGGTCCTTCACCCCGTTCTGTCCTAGTAGTTTCTGCATTAGCCATGTTATTAGCAATAGTATCCATTCTAAGTCTTTGAGCAGTTAAGCCAGAAGCACTTATGTCCATAGCATTAAGAAATTTCATTAATATTAACCCCTTCCTGAAATAGCTAAACGAAGCAGTTTTAATTCATTATTAATACTTTGGGATAGTACATCATATTCAATTTTATTTTGGGCAAGTTTAGCTGACTCTACATCAATGTCCACATTATTTCCGTCATTTCTGAAACTCCAATCGTCATTTTGTCTGATTTCGGCTTCTAAATCTTGCTTGGATTTAATAATTATATGTCGCTTATGTGTAACTGCTAAGTCAATATTATCTCGTTGGTTATTAAGTAAGCTATTTAATTTTTCTTGAAAAACTACTTCCCTTTTTTTAAAATTAGGTGTATTAACATTAGATATATTATCGGCAATAACAGTATTCTTAAGAGCTGCTGCATCCATAGACTTATTTAATAAAAATGTAGTTGGAGAATTGAATATCCTATTAACCATTCTATACCCACCTTAAAAAAACACTTTTTTTAGTTGTTCGACTTTTAATTGTATTTTTCCTGCTATTTTTTAGTTATTCTACCTCAAAAGGCCTATTTTTCTGATAATTTAACATTTCTTTTTATGCATAAACAATATTATAGCCATATTTTACTTATTTGCACGGTTTATTTAAAAAAATGAATTATAATACCCAAAAAAAATTATGACTAAATTCATACAAATAGCCATAATTTTTATTTTAAACTATTATTATTACTTTTATTTGTCTAATAGTAGATCCATTTTTGCGATTAGTAATAAATTAAGTCTTATTTATTTAATTCTTCTAACAAGTAGTCATTTAATACTTTGATATATGTACCCTTCATACCCAAAGAACGAGATTCAATAACCCCAGCACTTTCAAACTTTCTAAGGGCACTAACAATTACAGAACGAGTAATACCTACCTTGTCTGCAATTCTACTAGCAACCAATAGACCTTCTGGGCCATTTAACTCTGCCATAATATGGTCAATAGCTTCCTTCTCTGAATATGATAAGGTAGCTAAAGCTATTTGTACAGAAGCTTTTTTACGGGCTTCTTCCTCTACTCGTTCGGAACGAATACGCATTATTTCATTAGCTACAACTATAGCCCCATATTCAGCTAATACTATTTCCTCTTCGGTAAATTCACGGTTTTCCCGCATTAGGATTAAGGTTCCTATTCTACGAGCCCCTCCATAAACGGGTGTTATAGACCATATTCTTTTTGAACAATCACAGCTTACATTATTCGGATTAAAAACGCATTTACGACCATCTTCTAAAATTAAATTGGTTCTTGTTTCAGTAATGTTCATAAATTCCTGATTAAAACTTTCTGGAAATCTTTCCGAATGGTTAATCAGTTGCTCAACCTCTAAACAGGAAGCATCATCAGTAAAAGCATAACCTCCAATTTGACCCCTTCTGCCTACCACAAAAACACTACACTCTAAGTTATCGGCTAATACTTCTGCCATTTCAAAAAAATCTACAGGTTTTCCGCCAATTTTTTGTAACATTTTGTTAATAGATCTTGATTTTTCTAACAAAGATTTTCCCACTAATATAACCTCCTATAATATATATCTGCTCAAATCATCATCTTCCACTATTTTCCTAAGTTTAGTTTCAACATAAGATTTATCTATGGTTATTTTTTCACCACTCATTTCAGGAGAAGTAAACAGTAAATCTTCTAAGACCTTTTCCATTACGGTATATAGTCTCCTAGCTCCGATATTTTCAGCCTTATTGTTAACCTCAAATGCCATTTTGGCTATATAATCTATAGCATCATCGGCAAATACTATTTGAACATTTTCCGTTGAAATTAAGGCAATATATTGCTTAGTCAAAGCATTACGGGGTTCAGTTAATATCCTTTTTAAGTCATCCTTAGTCAAGCTATCTAATTCTACCCTAATCGGAAATCTACCTTGTAACTCTGGAATAAGATCAGAAGGTTGGCTCATATGGAAAGCCCCTGCAGCAATAAATAAAATATGGTCTGTCTTAACTGGACCATATTTTGTAATAACCGTAGCACCTTCTACTATAGGTAGTATATCCCGCTGCACTCCTCCCCGAGATACATCAGGACCGCTGCCTCCTTCCTTACTTGCTATTTTATCTATTTCATCTAAAAAGATAATGCCGTCTTCCTCCGCCCTTTTTAGGGCAATTCTATATACTTCATCAATGTCGATTAAGTTCTGGGCTTCCTCATTAGTCAAAATCTTTCTTGCCTCTTCTACGGTAACCTTTCTCTTTTTAATACTTTTGGGGACTAAGTTACCTAGCATATCATTAAAATTAATTCCCATTTCCTCAACACCAGTGCCTGTAAAAACTTCCATAAATGAAGTGTTTTTCTCCTCGACTTCTATTTCTACTATTGCATCTTCTAATTCCATTCTTTTTAGCTTTTGCTTTACTATTTCCCTTTGTTGTTCTATTTCATAATGTTTAGCTTCTAATTCTTCATCCCTAACTTCGTTCTCCTCATTAGCAAAAAATAATTCTAAGGGATTTTTTATACTTTTAGATTTTCTGCGGGGGGCAGGTATAAGAAAGTTAGCAATCCTCTCCTCTGCTAATATTTTAGCCTTTTCCTCCACCTCCTCCATTTTCTCTTTTTTTACAATCCTTATGGCTGTTTCAACCAAATCTCTTACCATTGAGTCCACATCACGCCCGACATAACCGACTTCCGTAAACTTACTGGCTTCTACCTTTACGAAGGGGGCTTGAACTAATTTAGCCAGCCTCCTAGCTATTTCTGTTTTTCCTACTCCTGTGGAACCAATCATAATAATATTTTTAGGATATATTTCTTCACTTAATTCTGAGGGTAGTTGCTTTCTTCTATATCTATTCCTTAAGGCAATCGCAACCGCTTTTTTAGCGTTATTTTGCCCAATAATATGCTTATCTAATTCAGCTACAATTTCTTTAGGGGTTAAGTTAAGCATCATTCATCCTCCTTACTCCACTACTTCAAGCGATATATAATCATTAGTAAAAATACAAATTTCAGAAGCTATTAACAATGCTTCCTTAGCAATATCTGCAGCAGGCATATCCGTATATTTAAGTAAGGCTTTACCTGCTGCTAGGGCGTATGAACCCCCTGAACCTATTGCAGTAATACCCTCATCTGGTTCAATAAGTTCCCCATTGCCAGAAATGATAAATATTTTCTCCTTATCTGCTACGATTAACAAAGCTTCTAGCCTTCTTAAAATTCTATCAGTTCGCCACTCTTTGGCTAAATCAACTGCAGCCCTAGTCATATTGCCATCAGTTTTTCTAAGCTTTTCTTCAAACTTAGAAAATAAAGTAAAGGCATCAGCAACCGAACCTGCAAAACCAGCAATTACCTTGCCATCATATAATTTGCGTATTTTATTAGCATTATGTTTCATAATCGTATTTTGTCCAAAAGTGACTTGGCCATCTCCAGCAATAGCTGTTTGGTGATTCTTTCTTACAACGACTATCGTAGTTCCCTTAAACATAAGTTACCTCCGTGGATGTGTATTATTATGTATAGTTTTAATATTATCTTTAGTAAGGTGTGTATATATTTGGGTAGTATTGAGCTTTACATGCCCTAGCAACTCTTGTACTGACCTTAAGTCTGCCCCATTATTTAGCAAGTGGGTAGCAAATGAATGTCTAATAGCGTGGGGACTAATCCTCTGGTTAAGGGCAACTTCATCAACATATTTATTTAATATATTTCTAACACTCCGGTCTGACAATCTACTTCCATTTTTATTTAAAAATAAGGCCTTTTCATTGGCATTTCCTTTTACCAAAAGCGGACGGGCTTCTTTTAAATATATGTTTAAAGAGTTTTTGGCGTAACTACCTATGGGTACTATCCGTTCCTTACCACCTTTACCCCATACCCTAACTAATTCTTCAGGAAAATCAATATCTAAAACATCTAAACTTACTAGCTCACTAACCCTAATTCCTGTAGCATAAAGGGTTTCCATTATAGCTTTATCCCTAATACCTAAGTTAGTATTAATATTGGGGGCAGCCAATAGAATTGTAATCTGTTCGGGATATAAAAATTGAGGTAGCCTTTTTTCTATTTTGGGTATATTAACCGCATCAATAAAGTTATCTTCAATTATTTTCATTCTAACTAAATATTTAACAAATGATTTTATTGCCGCTAATTTTCTAGCTATAGTAGTTCTAGCATATTCTTCATTTTGTAAAAATATTAGATACTTCCTAACATTATGGTGAGTTAAAAAATCCCCTGTAATTTCTAGATTTCGCAAATTATATTCCCTAGATAGAAAATCAAAAAACTGATGCAAATCAGTTTCGTAACTATCCATGGTCAAGGGAGAAGAATTTTTCTCAATTCGTAAGTATCTTAAAAAACTGCTAATCTCTTTAAAAATCATATTATTTCCTAATTTATAGTAGTTATTAAAAAAATCCTAACATAACAATAGTTAAATTACAACTGTTTCCGAAACAATTCTGAAAATTTTTGCAAACTCGTATTTGCTCGCTTTGCATAATGAGAATATCTTAATTTTTTGTTTTTTATTTTTTTGGATAAGGGAGGAAGAATACCAAAATTAGCATTCATAGGTTGAAAGTTGGCAGGATTAGAAGTGGTAATAAAATCCAGAAGAGCACCTATCATCGTATCCTTATCTGGAACTACTAAAGACTGATTTTTATAATAGCGTAGGGCATTTAAGCCTGCTATAATTCCTGTGGCCGCAGATTCCATATAACCCTCGACGCCAGTTATTTGCCCTGCAAAAAATATGTGGGGGTATTTTTTCATTTGTAAAGTATTATTTAATACACTAGGGCTATTGATATAAGTATTGCGATGCATCACCCCATAACGAACAAACTCTGCATTAGCTAAACCAGGTATTAATCTTAGTACCTTATCTTGGTCACCAAAGCGTAAACGGGTTTGGAATCCTACTAAGCCCCATATATGCCCAGCCTTATCCTCTTGTCTAAGCTGTAATACAGCATAAGGTACTTCTTCATAGCGTCCATCTTTTAAGCCAACTGGTCTCATCGGTCCATATCTTAAAGTATCCCTACCCTTTTCTGCCATAACTTCTATTGGCATACAAGCATTAAAATATTGCTTATCTAAATCTTGGTCTATATTATGAGGGGTAAGGGTGTCAGCCTTAACTAAGGCATCGTAAAATCTATCGTATTCATCCTTAGTAAAAGGACAATTAAGATAATCATCTGTACCCTTATTATATCTAGAAGCACGAAATATTATATCCTTATCTATACTGTCATAAGTGACACTAGGTGCTATAGCGTCAAAAAAAGCTAGGTTATTTTCCAAAGTGAGTTCACTTATAACCTTAGTAAATTTCTCCGATGTTAAGGGACCAGTTGCAATTACATATATTTCATCCTCATTTATAGTTACTGCCTCTTCTCTAATAAGCTCTATGAGAGTATTATTATTGATTCTATCGGTAACCAATTTAGCAAAAACTTCCCTATCCACTGCCAAGGCTGCACCCGCTGGAACTCTTGCTAATTCTGCTTCCTCTAGTAATAAGGAGTTAAGAATTCTCATTTCTGTTTTGAGTAAGCCTTGGGCAGTATCAGGTAATTCCGATTTTAAAGAATTACTACATACTAATTCTGCCAAGTAACTGGTCGTATGAGCAGGAGTATTAATATTGGGTCGCATTTCCCATAACTTTACTTTTATGCCGCTGTTAGCAATAAGATTAGCTGCTTCACAACCAGCTAAACCACCACCAATTACATTAATATGTTGCAATTTATAAACTCCTCATATCTCTAATTACTAATTGTTAATTCTAGTTCTTATTTCTTAATTAAAAATTCAAAGTTAGGCTTTGGTATATTTACATTCACCATTTTGACATATTGCAAAAGGCTCTTGCCCTTTTACGGATTTTTCAACCATAGCATCGCCACATTCAGGACACTTCTGTC